>WFTB01000029.1 GCA_015485695.1 Patescibacteria group bacterium
CATGGTATTCGTCAGTGTGTCGTCCTCAATGCGAAGCGCGTATAGGTTATAACGGTGTATTTGAAAAACAGGACACGTTGTTGTCCTGTTTTCGGTGTGTGATCCCACGGGGAGTCGAACCCCGGTTACCAGGATGAAAACCTGGCGTCCTAACCACTAGACGATGGGACCGTGAATATTCTACTGAAAAGTTGCTCTTTTTGGTGTTTGTTTTTCTTTAGCTCTATCTCGCGCTTTCGGGCAGTTGTTTTATCGTTGTACGCCTCATAATACACCAACCTCATTGGCAGACAATGTTTTATGGACTTGGTCTTGCCCGCATTATGTTGATTGAAACGAACTCGCAAATCTTCAGTACTTCCGATATAAGTACTTCCGTCTTTCTTGCTCTGCAACACATACGTATAGAACATACCTTTTCGAGTACCAGGATGTCAGTCTTCGACTGATCAATCGAAGATTGAAAAACCTGGCGTCCTAACCACTAGACGATGGGACCTTATCGGTTTTTTGCCTCAAAACCTTCAAGGTGTATGGTATTAAGACATTAAAATCAAAATTAGTCAAGGTTTTGCTCGGTTTTGGCGCTTTATTGTTTCGGTTTTTGAGTAAAACTTGCGCTTATTGTTTGTCGTTTGGGTTTTCCCTGTCACCTCTTCCAATTTCTCAAATAGTGATGTATATTTAAAGCAATAATGCAGTTTATCAACTATTACATAATAATATGGCATCATCACTAATATCAAAACTATCACGACAAAACGATAAAGACGAGGAAGAGATATCATCAAACCAAGACGACGCTTTGGCTGTTGGTGAGGACAGTCAAAAAAGCGACTGGCTGGAAGATGAAGACGAAGGTCAGCTTTCGGTTGATGTGTATCAAGATGAAACCAGCATAATCGTCAAATCCACAATAGCCGGCGTTAATCCGGAAGACATAGACATATCGATAGATAACGATATGCTGACTATAAGAGGTGAGAGGAGGCATGAAGAAGAAATAAACGAAGAAGATTATTACTATCAAGAGTGTTATTGGGGAGCGTTTTCAAGGTCTATAATACTTCCAACCGAGGTGAAAGCGGAAGAAGTTGAGGCAACTTTGAAAAACGGAGTTTTGACCGTCAGGTTGCCAAAGGCTAAAAAATCAAAGAGCGTGTCGATAAAGATAAGCTCCGAATAAAACCGGAACATGAAAGAAGATTCGTCTACAAGTGATGGTGAGTTTGAGCGTCCGTACATCTCTGCGGTCGTGGAATCTTTGAGTGAGAGCACTGCCACAGTATTAACTTCGGACAATCAAAAAATCACAATTCCAAAGGACAAGCTTCCGAAAGACGCGTCCGATGGAATGCGAATTCGGCTTATAATTTCATCGGACAGAGATGAAAGCGTGGAGCGTGAATTACTCGCCAAATCCATACTGAACGAAATTTTGAACGGTGTTGGCGAGGAATATGTTCGATAAGAAACATAAAAAATTGATAATAAAAAAGTGGCTTGATTTATCTGTGGTCGCTTTTTTTGTGTTTGCGGTTTTGGTAATTGCAATTCCTCAATTGATGAGAGTCGCTTGGTCCGGCGAGGCGTATCCTGGAGTTTTGGTGGGCAATCACAATGTTGGTGGGATGAATTACGATGAGTTGAAAGCGTTTCTTACCAAAGAGTGGAACAAAGTCGGTCAAGAGGGTATCGTTCTGACCCTTGATGGGCGAAACATGACACTGTATCCGACGGTTACGTCTACCGGCGATCCGGATTTGAGTTATGATGTTGTCGTGTTCGACATGGACAAAACGATAAGTCGAATTTTAGCAATCGGTCGCGAGAGAGATTTTTACTCTTGGTTTCTCTCCCCATACATAAGCCTTGCGAATAAGCGAGAGGTAAAAGCGGATGTTCGGGTTATGCCCGGAGTGTTACAAGAGATAGTTCGTAAAAATTACGAAGACCGTATCGTTGAAGCCGAAGACGCTCGTTTTGAAATCTCTGACAATGAAATAATCTTGGTGCCGGAGAAGTCCGGATTGTCCATTGATGTCGGAAATGTCGTCGGTCAAATAGAAGAAAGGTTTTTTATGCTTGATGACAATCCGGTTGAAATTTCGCTTTTGACGGTGAAACCAGATGTATATGTGCAAGACATAAGACCGTTGATGGACGATGCGCGCGAGGTTTTGGATAGGGCTCCCTTTGTCATAGAAGCCGACATTACCAATTCTTCTCGTCGTAAATTTTATTGGAGCAGATCCATAACCGCGGAACAAGTTCAAAATTGGCTTGGCGCAAAGAAAGACGGCAATGGAGTAGTGAGTTTGGGTTTTAACAACTCTCTCATCGATTATTTGAGTCGGTTGAAAAAAGAAATTGACCTTGAGGCCAGGGATGCGAAGTTTGATATATCCGAATCCGGTCGCATAACAAAGTTTCAGGCATCTCGAGACGGAAGGTCGATTGACGTAAGTGAGTCGTATGCGAAACTTGAGCGCGATATCATTGACAACAAACAAACAAAATCCGAATTGGTGGTGGATTTGGTAGAACCTCTTATAACAATGGAAAAAGCGAACAATCTCGGTATCAAGGAGGTTTTGGGTGTCGGTACATCGAATTTTTCCGGGTCACCGAAAAACAGACTCAAAAACATAAAAGTCGCGTCTGATAAACTAAACGGTCTTTTGATAAAGCCGGGAGAAGAGTTTTCCTTGGTAAAAGCTTTGAAGCCGTTTACCACGGATGAAGGCTATGTTCCGGAATTGGTGATAAAAGGCACGAAACTGGTTCCTGAACTTGGCGGTGGCGCGTGTCAGATAGGCACCACATTGTTCAGGGCCGTTTTGGACGCCGGTCTTGATATCACTCAGAGGAGAAACCACTCTTTTGCGGTAAGTTATTACAACGATGAATACGGTCTGCCGGGGACTGACGCGACAATATACGATCCGGCTCCGGATTTTAGATTTAAAAACGACACGGACAACTATATTCTGATACAAACCGATGTTGGAGACGATGGCATACTTACCTACACGTTGTGGGGAACGTCTGACGGAAGAAACGCCTCCATAAGCAAGACTAAGATATTGGATTCTTTTCCCGCTCCGGACACTAAATACATAGAAACCGAAGACCTGTCACCCGGTACGGTCGAATGCACCGGCAACAATGTTCCCGGATACAACACATCATTCACATATTCAATCACATACTCGGACGGAACTTCTCATGAAGAGGTATTTGATTCGTACTACCGTCCATTCCAGCGCGTTTGTCTTGTCGGTATCGGTGAAATCGAGAAAGATTGACTGTCGGTGTTTGGCGGTCAATAAGAATCAATTCTTAGTATTAGGGTAGGCTTTTTTGTACCATGCGACAAGTTGAACTATTTGTCTTGCCACTTTGTTCGGGTTCGGAACTTGTTCGAACACCACGCGTTGGCGCGTTCCGGCCGATTGTATGTATACGTCACCGTAATTTAGAAAATGCGCAAGTAGTCCGGTCTGTTCCGTTGTTACGTCTTGAATGCGAAATAATTTTACTTCAGTAACAGTTCTCTTGAACAGGCCCTCAAGTTCTATGTTTAGTATTCTGTGGTTTGTGACAATCCAAACATCGAGAAAATAATCCAAAAAACCTCTGTAAAAGAAAAGCCATACGAACATATAGAATCCGACGAGAGTCAAATTCAATACCGGTATAACCGCGGGATCGGAAAGCAGGTTTTGGAAGAATGTGCTTATGAACCAATACGCCCCAAACGGAAGAATTGATATAACTACATAAAGCGCAACGTGAAACAACAATACCGAAATATCTCGTCGCAACAAAAATATCACTTCTTCATTGTTTTTTCCTTGTGGCAAATGTTTAAGTCCTATCATAGGTTTTGTGTCGATATGTTTATCGACCAATCTATTGGTGCCGCATCGTGTTTTTACAGCGAAATTACAATTTCTATGGTTTGCCCCCAGTCTGTGGAGAGGATTATTGTTAGAGCTATTCCAACCAGTATTGCGGACACTATCACGTAAATTCCCAATGATAACTCGTTTGCAATCCCTTTTATTCCGAACTTAATCGCGTGAAAAATATTGAAACCCGAAAATATTACCCAAAATACGGTAAATACGAGGAAAAAACCCAAAAATATCGCTATCGGAATCTCCATAAATCAAGTTTGTTTTAATTAAGTCTTGTTTGGAATTTGTTTCTACTGTCTTGCTTTGCTTGAATTATAACAATTTTTCTTGCAAATTGGCAGGTACCTTTTTACCCAAGTGTTCATAAGCGGCTGGTGTAGCCATTCTTCCGCGCGGAGTTCTTGAGAGAAACCCTATTTGCATAAGATACGGTTCATACACTTCTTCTATGGTGGAATGGTCCTCTCCGGTTGCCGCAGACAGTGTACTCAACCCTGCCGGTCCTCCGTTGAACCGTTCTATTATCGTTGTCAGAAGCGCTCTGTCGGTTTCATCAAGTCCCAAAGAATCAATTTCCAGCAACTTAAGAGATTCTCGACATACTTGCGCGTCTATTTCTTCTTGATTGCGAACCTGAGCCACGTCTCGAACATGACGGAGCAAACGATTTGCTATTCTTGGCGTTCTTCGAGCTCTTGACGCCACTTCTTTTGCCGCGTCTTCTTTTAGATTGATTCGCAGTATGTCGGCGGACCTTAATGCTATTTGTCGCAAATCATCGTGCGTATAAAATTCAAGCCTCCATATCCCGTTGAATCGGTCACGAAGCGGGGCAGAAATCATTGAAAGTTTGGTGGTCGCTCCTATAAGAGTGAATGACGGTAATTCCAAGCGCAATGTTCTCGCCGATGGCCCTTTTCCGACTACTATATCAAGAGCGCTATCCTCCATTGCGGGGTACAAAATCTCTTCTATCGTTTTATTCAATCTGTGTATTTCATCGATAAAAAGTATGTCCCCTGGTTCAAGGTTTGTGAGTATGGCGGCAAGATCTCCGGCTCGTTCTATTGCCGGGCCCGCCGTGGTGCGTATGTTTGCGCTCATCTCTTTTGAGATTATGTGAGCCAGGGTTGTTTTCCCGAGTCCTGGCGGACCATAGAACAGCGTGTGGCCCAGAGATTCGTTTCTTTGTTTTGCCGCTTGTATTGATAATGACAGATTGTTTTTGATTTTTTCTTGACCAACAAAATCAACGAGTTTTTTGGGCCTCAGTGATATGTCCAGTGTCGAATCAGCGAAATCTTCAGTGCTGATTGCGGATTTTGCCGATGCCGGTGTTTGGGAAGGTGTACACATATTTGGTTCGATTTTATGATCAATAGTCTTGACACAGAAGTTCTTCTATGATACACTCCAGGGTCAATTTGAAAATGTATTGCCGAGATTGTTGAAATAATCTTTGTTCTAATGTCTTTCTTATCGGTCAGGCACGACGAGCATGGGGATTATTGTTAGGTAACTACAGGGCTTCGCGCCTCGTGTTATCCTTCACAATAGTTTTCTTGCCTGACCGCTTGGAAAGACATTAATTTCATTTATCATCCGAGCCCCTAAGGTGAGGCACGATTTTCCGTCACATTTGTGGCGTACCGGGGATTCGACCTTTGCGGTCGAAAAAGTCATGGCTCGACCTCATTCCTTCGTATGGCGCTCATGCGCCATACACCTTCCTCGCCTTCAGGGCTCGCGTGAGATTTTGTTTTTCAGCTAAATTATTTGTTTAGATAAAACCGACATATGTCGGTTTTTTGTTTATATGGACAATAACACACCTTTCATTTCATCTTGTGGAAGGCTTGCGTGTGTGATTTTGAATTTGTCGGACACTTCATCGGATTTTATGCCAAGTTCTTTTTGTATGAATTCGGACGGGTTACCGGAAATACCATCGATTTTAATATTCGGCACTTTGTAAAAAATGGGGATGACCACCCTTGGCTGGAGTTGATTTACGACATCTCGAGCTTGTTTCATGTCCATTACGACAGAACCTCCTATGGGAAGAGCCAATATATCCGTGTTTTGCAATACTTCCGTTTGTGCGTCAGACAGTCCCGAAGAATTTTTCATGCTCCCAATCAACCCCACGACAATTCGTTCAATCTCCACTCTATACACTATGCTTTCGTCTTCCGCGTCTTTAACGCCGTGTATCGCCATTCCTTCGATTTCATATTCCCCGGGTTCGTCTATTATTACGGGAGACCTGTCACCGTTCGAGTTAATTGACTTGAAGTTGTTGTAAATCGGGTCTGACGAATCCGATATCAAAACCACATCTGCCTTTATGCGAGGTAATTTGATTCCGATTTTTTTGCTATCAAAAGGATTTGCGACCAAAACCACGTCTTTCCCGTCTTGTGTTTTTGCTGATATTTTCAGGCACGATGCGCCATGGTGTGTAATAATCATAAATTGTAATAAGTAATGTTTACGGCTATATCGGCATTTCTATTGCCGTTTTTTCGTTTTTGTTTTTCTCTTGTTTCTCTTTTTTCTTGATTGCTTTTTTTTCTTCTTGCGCCCTTATTTTTGCGTCTTCTTCTATTTGTCGTTTCAGTTCTTCTCTTTTCTGCGCGGCCTTTTGCGCTTTTTCGTCATTTTCCGAATTTTTCGCCCTAAGAGATGTTCCGTATTCGTGCTGTTTCGCGATTTCCATGTCCGAGAACGCTCCTTTGAGTTTTTGTTCGGCTACGACTCTGTTCGCGAATCCTTCGTGTTTTTCGTAAACATCGAGCGCCAGCATGGCTTCTTTCTCGTCTAGCGATGATGTTGTGTGGTAGTTTACTATCTTGTTTGCTATTTTATGACCGCTTCTTTTGTATACGTCTCTTACTCCGCCACTGCTTTTTTTGGTGGCGCTTCCCGCCATGACTTTTTTAATAAAAGTATCTGTGGGGATTTGTATGGACATGTTTGTTGAGATTAATGGTTATGCTCGTGGCTGTAGTATATCTCCGTCCGGTTGTTATGGTCAAGGAATGGTTTTCGCTTTCGTTCTCAACAGGTAATCAAGGCGTGCAAACGTAATTCATTGATTACTCGCTTTCATGTCCAAAACTCAAAATATCGGCACCGTAAGAATTAACAAGCGTTGCATCTGCGCATTAACTGCATAAACCTTTGTTTCGTCATATTGCTCATAGACAATTTGATTATCGATTAACAGATGACACCCAGGTGTTAACCGTACAAAAAAAGTTGACATATGCGATATGTTTGGTTATACTTTGGCAACACATGCAGAATTAGGCAAACGGAATTTCAATGTATGTTTGGTAGTCGTTAGAGTTGCAAATGGTGGTTTGTTTCGGTTTTTCAAGTATTCGTAACCGTCGTTCGCGCTTTACGGCTCCATGACAACATTGTTCCTCCGTTATTTAATAAGTTTTTAACCAATATTCGTTCTGCGAGCCCGGTTTTCGGGCAAAGTCCTAATACCTGCCGTGCGCAGATTTTTTATTTTTATGACAGAGACAAAAGACGAAAAAACGGAAAAAACAACTGTTAAAAAAACATCTCATCCGATGGACGCTCTGATTTCGCAGTCCGTATCGAAACCGATGCCACGTGTAGGTGAGTTCGTGACGGGGACCATCATACAAGTCGGAAAACATGAGGTTATAATAGATATACCCGGATTGACAACCGGAATTGTCAGAGGTTGGGAGGTTGTCGACGCTTCGGGTGAAATGACCGGGCTTAAAGTCGGCGATGAAGTTCAAGCGACGGTGATTGACCTTGAAAACGAACGTGGAATGATGGAATTGTCGTTTCGTATCGCCGGACATCGTAAGGCTTGGGACAATCTCAACGCCATAAAATCCGCCGGAGAAGTGGTTGAAGTAAAAGCTCTCGAGGCCAACAAAGGAGGGCTAATTGTCGAGCTTGGGCGCGTTCTCGGTTTTTTGCCCGTATCACAGCTTTCTCCGGAAAATTACCCGCGAGTTGAAGGTGGAAACAAATCAAAAATACTGGACAAGCTCAAAGAATTGGTGGGGTCAACGTTTAAGGTGAAGGTTATTGACATAGACGAGGCTGATGAGAAGTTGATAGTTTCCGAAAAGGCGGTTGAAGAAGATAAGAATGTTCGCGCTCTGGTCGGGTATGCGGTCGGAGATGAACTGGAAGTTAAGATTTCCGGGATAGTTGACTTTGGGCTTTTTGTTGAAATACCGGCAAAAGACGGAGGTGACAACGCCGAAGGTATTAAAACCGTCGAAGGACTTATACATATCAGCGAGATTTCTTGGCAACGTGTCGATGATTTGCGTAGCAGGTATTCGATAGGCGATACGGTGAAGGCTCAGATAATAGAAATCAAAAACGCAAAGGTCTCGCTTTCGCTTAAACGATTGTTGGACGATCCTTGGAAAAAAGCCACCGAATATTACAGCGTCGGACAGATTGTAAGAGGAACAGTCACGAAAGTAAGTGATTTCGGCGCCTTTGTTGAACTTCAACACGATATACATGGTTTGGCGCATATATCCGAGCTGGCTCTTACCGACAGTGAAGACCCCAAAAAGAGCGTAGAAATTGGCAAGGAATATGAATTTAAGATAGTCAACATGGAGCCGGAGGAGCATCGTTTGGGGCTTTCTCGTCGAGCCGCGCATCAAGATTCGGGAAAAGTTGTCGACGCGCCGATTGACGGCTCGGTCTCCAAGGATGACAAAGAAGACGGCAAAGAAGATAATTCATCGGGTGACGGAAATGATGAATCTGAGAATGGCGAATCAGACAAAGATGCACGTGAGCCTGAAAACGAAGATTCCGAAAAGTTAAAAGAAAAAGAAAGCGACAATGAATAATATAATAATCGGGCTCGCTCGAAAGCAACTTATTTTATGAAACAACTATTTAAAAATATTTTGATTTTTATCGTAGTCTTGTTTGTGATTACGAGTATATTCAGTTATTTCACCGGTCAAGAAGACGCGCCTCAGGATATGAGTTTATCTCAATTGGCGATTGCAATCCAAGAGGGTCGCGTAACAGAAATAGTGGTTGACGATTTGAACTTGGAAATAACACTAACCGATGAGACTAAAGCTCGTTCCAGAAAGGAATTAGGCAGTTCACTAATAGAAGGTCTTACCGGTCTTGGAGTGACCGCTGAACAACTCAGGGCGACAACGGTCACCGTAAAAAGACCTTCTCAGATTAGCGTCATTTCGACGAATGTATTGCCGTTTCTTCTCCCTCTTTTGATTATAGGGTTTTTTATTTTTTTCATGGCTCGCCAGGTTCAGGGTTTCAATCAAAAAGCCATGAGTTTCGGTCAATCACAACAAAAAGACGACTCCAAGAATGAACGACCGAAAGTGACATTTAAAGACGTGGCGGGTGCGAAAGAAGCGAAACAAGAGTTACAAGAGATAGTTGAATTTCTAAAGTTTCCGAAGAAATTTACGGATTTGGGAGCTAAGATACCAAAAGGCGTTCTTTTGGTCGGTGGACCCGGTACGGGAAAAACTCTTCTTGCTAAGGCGGTATCGGGAGAAGCCGGAGTCCCTTTTATACACATATCGGGATCTGAGTTTGTTGAAATGTTTGTCGGTGTCGGAGCGTCTCGCGTTCGATCTCTTTTTCAAAAAGCCAAAAAGCAAGCTCCGGCGATTATATTCGTGGACGAAATCGACGCCGTGGGGCGACGTCGCGGTACCGGACTTGGAGGTTCTCATGACGAGAGAGAGCAGACGCTTAATCAGATATTGGTTGAGCTTGACGGTTTCGACACTGATACGAACGTGATTGTCATGGCGGCGACGAATCGTCCGGACGTACTTGACCCGGCATTGCTCAGACCGGGACGTTTTGACCGTCGAGTCACTCTTGATTCACCTGATATTTCGGACCGTGAAGCGATTCTTAAAATTCACGCAAAAGAAAAACCTTTGTCAGATTCCGTTGATTTGAGCAATATCGCGGCTAGAACTCCCGGGTTTTCAGGCGCGGATTTGGCGAATCTCCTGAATGAAGCCGCAATTTTGGCGGCGCGAAAAAATCAGAAAAAAATCGAGCAAATAGACATACTCACGAGCATAGAAAAAGTTATGCTCGGCCCTGAACGTCGTAGTCACATGCTATCTGACCGCGAGAAAGAAGTTACTGCATATCATGAGGCCGGGCACGCTTTAGTCGCTCACATGTTGCCGCATACGGACCCGGTACAGAAGGTGTCTATAATTTCAAGGGGTTCCGCCGCAGGATACATGATTAAACTTCCCGAAGTTGACAAACACATGCATACTCGTTCCGAATTCATAGAGGATTTGTCCGTTGCTTTAGCGGGACACGCCACTGAAAGTACCGTTTTTGGTGAAATAGCGACGGGAGCATCTTCAGATTTGCGTCATGTTACCGAGCTCGCGCGTCGAATCGTCACCGATTACGGCATGAGTGAGAAATTGGGCCCCAGGACATTCGGTCAAAAAGAAGAAATGGTATTCCTTGGAAAAGAAATACACGAACAAAGAGATTATTCGGAAAGCACGGCTCAAAAAATAGATGCGGAAATCGACGCTATTATATCTAAAGCGTATAAGGTGGCGGAGAGTATATTAAACAAGCATAGGGATAAATTGGATTTGATAGCGAGTAAGTTGATAGAAAAAGAAACCCTTGAAAAAGAAGAATTTGAGGCTTTGGTTGGCAAGAAAGAGAAAGTCTCACACAAGTCTGTAATGGTATCGAAAGGCACGAATGAAACCGCTGATGTTGCGCGTGACGCGTCTGCATAGTATAATTAACTCACGAATTATTTAAAGACGCAGGATTATTATGTCTTCAGTGTATAGAACAACCCTACGTGAAGCGTGGCAGATAACTTGGAAAAAGCGTTGGCTGTGGCTGTTCGGCTTGTTTTCGGCGTTTTTGGGAAGTGGGGGAGAGTATAATTTGATAGCCAAGAACATAGCTTCGGTTCAAGACGGAGGAGCGGTTATGACTTCCGTGGCTTCCGTGATTCAGCAGAGCGGTTTCGGTGTATGGTATGAAACTTTTTCGGAAATAGTCGGCAATCTAAACGTGGCGTCAATCGCACTTTTGATTACAACTCTCATAATCATCATATTTATTTTCGTGATTGCTCTAATATCTCAAGGCGCGGTTGTTTCCGGAATATTCAGATCTTACAAGCAGTCGGAAACCGGTCTTAGAGAGAGTTGGAATAGGGGCAGAAACAAATTAAAAGAGGTGTTTTGGATAAATGTGATTGGAAAGCTTTCTTTGTATCTTGTGTTTGCGTTGTTAGCGATTCCGTTCTTTTATCTATTCCTTAAAACTTATAATCTGATGTGGCAATGGGTTTTGGTTGTCGTTTCTTTTTTGATATTCGTGCCTTTGGCGGTTGTGGTGTCGTTTCTCGTGAAGTATGCGGTGATTTTTGCGGTCACGAAGAACAATGACATAGGACTTGCGATTCGCGAAAGCTGGAAACTTTTTTGCTCGAATTGGGTAATTTCGATAGAAATGTCCCTGGTTCTATTCGCCGTAAATGTTATTGTGGGAGTTGGCATCGTCCTTGGGTTGATAGTTACTTCAATACCGTTTGTGATTATAGGTTTTATCGGAGTATATCTTGATATTTCCTATGTGTTTTGGTTTGCCGCCATACTTGGAGCGGTTGTCGCGTTCGGAGGAGTGTTCACAGTTGGCGCCATGTTGACCGTGTTTCAGATGGCAAGTTGGGTGATTCTTTTTGAGCGTCTTGTAGAGGGTGTCGCGATACCGAAAATCGTCAGACTCGCTACCGGATTGCCCGGAAGTTTCAATAGAGACAAAAAGTAGAATAATTGATTTTTGACACGATTACCCCGCGATATGTATCGTGGGTTTTTTGTATTGCATATCCGTGGAGCAATGTTTTCCGAGGGAGGGTGATGTTTATAAGACAATAAAGACGAAACATGGTAAAATAATCATGAGCGCTTTGGTTTGCAGTGCGAGAGCGCCGGAATGATTTGCGATTTATGAATATAGATGACCTTAAAAAAGAAGTTGATTCTCGAAAGTCTCATATCTCTTCAGACGATGTTTCCATCGGACCTAAAATTACAAGCCAAGAAAAACACGAAGCCCTTGAAGAGAAAATGGGTGAAATAAAGAGGCGTGAAATAGAACAACAAACTCTTCTACGCTCGCGTTCTCTGGGAGTCGGGTATGTTAATTTGAGCGGAATAGCCATAGATACGGATACTTTGAAACTCGCTTCGGAAGAAGAATCCATGTCAGCTCAAGCAATTGTTTTTTATTTCGAATCACACAGAGAATTGCGCATAGGGTCTCCTGACCCGAAATCTCCTAGAGTAATTGAATTTGCCAAAAAACTTGGTGAAAAACTCGGTATAGAACCCAAAATATATGTTATAAGTCCCGACAGTTTTCGCGAAGCCATGAAGCAATACAAGCGCCTCCCGCACATAACGGAGTTGGGCGATACCGTCGAAGTGACGCCGGACGATCTTTCGAGATTCGGCGATATAGAGTCAATAACTTCTCTTTCTCGGTTTTTGAAAAACGGAACCGCGACGGAAATGGTGAATGCCATTGTTGCGGGAGCTTTAAAATTCAACGCTTCCGATATTCACCTTGAAACGGAGCAGAATCGTTATGTGATTCGCTATCGCCTTGACGGTGTTTTGCATGAGGCGGCATCCGTAGACCCGTCGCTTTATAAACCGATTATGTCCAGAATAAAGCTCCTGTCCGGACTTAAAATCAACATATCAAACAAGCCTCAAGATGGGCATTTCGTCATAAGTATGCCCGATGGAAGAGTGGATGTTCGCGTATCCACATTGCCCACAAATTACGGAGAAAGTATCGTTATGCGTATTCTTCGATCCGACATGGGAAATCTTAGAATATCGGAGCTCGGGCTTAGCGATTATTATAAGCCCCTTATTGAGCGAGAGATTAAAAGACCGAATGGAATGATTGTTGTATGCGGTCCCACCGGTTCCGGTAAGACCACGACTCTTTATTCCATGCTCGGGCAACTGAACACCCCTGAAAATAAAATATTAACAGTGGAAGACCCTATTGAATATAGAGTTTCCGGAATAAGCCAAAGTCAGGTGGACAGTTCCAAGGGGTACACTTTTTCTGTCGCATTAAGGTCCCTGGTCAGGCAAGACCCCGATGTCATATTGGTCGGAGAAATGCGTGACACCGAAACCATAGAAATATCAATCAATGCCGCTCTCACAGGTCATTTGGTACTTACAACGCTTCACACAAACGACGCCGCGGGAGCCATACCTCGTTTTCTTGCGATGGGAGCGAAGCCATATTTGCTCGCTCCGTCACTTAATACGGTTATTGGACAGAGGTTGGTTCGAGTTTTGTGCGAATTTTGCAAAATAGAATCGCAAATTCCGGACGAACACGCGTCAGAGGTTAGAACTCTCATTGAAACTCTTCCGGATGAAGCCAAGAAATACTTGCCGGATTCCGGAAAATATTACACCGCAAAAGGGTGTTCGGAATGTCACGGGCTGGGGTTTAAGGGTCGAATCGGTATATTTGAAATATTTACAATGTCACCAGACTTGGAAAAACTGATACTGTCAAGCGAAATGTCCGAATCGGTAATGCGTGAAAAGCTTCGAGAGCAGGGCATGATTACAATGGCTCAAGACGGTATAATCAAAGCCTTAAATGGTATAACGACGGTAAAAGAGGTCTTCCGCGTGGTCGATGACAGACGGTAAAGCCCAAAAACAAAATCGCTTTCAACATGAGATTAAAAGCGATTTTGTTTTTGGGTTTATTGTACGTATGACAGCGGGTTCATCTTTTGCCCGTTTATAATTATCTCGAAGTGCACATGCGGACCGGTTGACCAACCTGTTGAACCAACTTTTCCTATGGTTTCTCCTTGGGACACTTTGTCGCCGACATTTACAAACAATTTGCTCATGTGCGCGTATCTTGTTTTTATATTGTTGCCGTGATTTATTACTATGTTGTATCCGTATCCTCTTGACCATCCCGAGTACTCGACTCGTCCTTCTCTTGATGCGACGAGGTCATTCCAGGGTCTTCCTCCGACATCTATGGCTTTGTGTTTGACGTGATAATATTGAGTTATTCGCCTAGACGCTGGAAGTGGCCATAGCCACGTTTTGTCGTCCGTTACTTTTTCCGTGTTTTTGGGAGTGAATATTTTATTTATACTTGCAAGGCGAGTTGTGTGCTTTGCTTTCGGTTTTGGAGGGACGCCGTTTTCTATAATTAGCTGTTGTCCTACTTTTAATTGATTCGCCGATACCATGTTATTGGTTTTGACGATGTCTTCCGCTTTGACTTTGTATTTATTCGCGATTTCGATAAGTGTTTCATTTTTCTGTACTGTGTGCATTACCCCGTTTTTTGGTAGTATTTTGAGGTTTTCACCTGGTTTTATAATCGAATAAGATGATAATTTATTTGCCCACATCACCGTGTTGGTCGTGATGCCGTATTTTTTTGCTATTGTGCTTATGGTGTCTCCCGGCTGGACGGTGTATGTTGTGATTTCCAACCGTTTCGTGACCGTATCATTTGTCAGCGGGGTTATGCTAAGAGCTCCTATTGATCCGGCGGTCATCGGGGCGACTTCAAAATCGTTTGTGTTTTTATCGTAAATCGTGGGGTCTGGAGAATCCAATGCCGCCATTATCGGTGTTGCCGGTTGAGGGTATGCGAGCGAATCCGGAGCTTCTATTACCGTTAATTCTTCAGATTCCGACGCAAACAATTTATTGAGCAATCCGGGTTCGGCGTATTCTTGCGCGTGCGCGCTACTTTGAAGGTTTGTCGCTATCGTTAGAACGGTTATCGTAACTACGAAAGCGGGAATCGTGACGGATTTTTTTTGCTTGCCGATTCCGGGCTCACTTACACCTTCCAATGCAATCTTCCTGAAATATCTCCATGCTCTGTACAAATACAACAATACGGTCATAAAAACCGGACCTGCAAGTTTATGGGCGATTTTGATTGGAGTCAAAAAAAACCAGGCTACCGTTTTGAAGATAAACAGCACCCCATCAACGATCGCTACAAGCGCGCGAAAAATATTCTTTTTTAAGTGGATACTTATAAAACAGCAAATGGACAAAATGCGCTTTTTCAGTTATAAGCGAGCTGAAACGCTACGCACTCTATCCTTGTTTGTTATCCGATACCCGTTCATGACAACCGTTGCAACCTGTCAGTTATGATAGCATGAGCGTTTACTCTTGTCAATATCGCCAAAATATGGTCTAATCTGGCGCTCTTTTCTGATTGATGTCATTCGTTTTTTTCGACATACGCAAGATTTTAAGCGTTTGCGCATTTTTGATTTCGAATGCTATTATGCTGTTGTCTGTTAATTACTCAGTTTTACAAAAATGTCGCATATGAAACGGTATGATCACAAATCCATAGAAAAAAAATGGCAATCTCGTTGGAAAGAAAGTGGAATATTCAAAACCGCCGACAACGAGAATGGAAAAAAATATTATATTTTGGATATGTTTCCATACCCGTCAGGAGTCGGTTTACATGTGGGACATCCTAAAGGATACATCGCGACTGATATTATTTCGCGACACAAACGTATGCAAGGATATGAAGTGTTGCATCCGATGGGTTGGGACGCGTTCGGGCTTCCGGCGGAGAACTACGCGCTCAAGAACAAGGTGCACCCGTCTGTTGCGGTCAAGGAAAACATCGCGACTTTCAAACAACAGCTCAGTCTAATCGGATTTGACCATGATTGGTCAAGAGAAATAGATACCACCGATCCAGAGTATTACAAATGGACTCAATGGGTATTTGTCCAGATGTTCAAAAAAGGACTCGCATTTGAGTCCAATGAGCCTATAAATTGGTGCCCATCGTGCAAAACCGGTCTTGCGAACGAGGACTTGGAACAAGGCAAGTGCGAACGGTGCGGGTCTGACGTGGAACAGCGACCCATACGGCAGTGGGTGTTACGAATCACCGATTATGCGGACAGATTACTTGAAGGTTTGGACAATCTTGATTGGGAAGATTCCATAAAGGAAATGCAGAGAAATTGGATCGGTCGAAAAGATGGAGCTGAGATTGATTTTAAAATTTCAAATTCACGATTTTCAATTCCAGTATTCACGACGAGGCCGGATACCATATTTGGAGCGACATATATGGTATTGGCTCCGGAGCATCCATTAATCTCAAATCTTAAATCTCAAATCTCAAATTGGGAAGAAGTTGAGATTTATATTAAAAATTCCAGAAAGAAAACGGAATTGGAGCGGACCGATCTTGCTAAAGAGAAAACAGGCGTAGAGCTTAAGGGAATCAAAGCAATCAACCCCGCAAGCGGAGAAGATATACCCGTGTGGATTGCCGACTATGTTCTCGCGGGGTATGGAACGGGGGCTATAATGGCTGTACCCGCGCACGATGAACGAGATTGGGGGTTTGCTCAAAAATACAAACTTCCCGTTAAACAAGTTGTCGCTCCGTTGTTTTCCGCAACAGGAGACCACCCTGATGCGATACGACATGACAAGAAAACCGTAACGCGAAACAATGTGTATGTTATGGTGAAGCATTGGGATAAAGATGCTTATCTTTGTCTTGATTGTACGCATGCCGACCATTGGCGATCCTTTGTTGTGGGCGGGGTGAATGAAAATGAATCGATAATTGAAGCCGCAAAACGCGAGTTGGTTGAGGAGACTGGGTATAGAAACATAGCAACGATACGTGAGATACCGAACAGCGAGATACACTCGTCATATTATGCCGGACACAAAGGGGTGAATAGATACGGTAAATGTAGAGTTGTGTATATGGAGCTTGCCGACGGCGAGCAATCGGAGATGTTCGACGAAGAAAAAGAAAAGCATGATCTTGTTTGGGTGGATGAGAAGGATGTGGCTTCTTTTCAATCGTTTGGCAATTTATTGCATGCGTGGAAGGTGTTTCGAGGTGAAGTAACCGCGTATACCGGTGATGGAGTTGTGATTAATTCGGATTTTCTCAATAATCTCTCTGTTGACGAAGCGAAGACAAAGGTCATTGATTGGCTTGAAAAGGAAGGGAGCGGAAAGAGAGCGGTAACGTATAGACTCAAGGATTGGGTATTCTCTCGCCAGCGGTATTGGGGCGAACCGATTCCGATTGTTCACTGCGAGAAGTGTGGCGCCGTTCCGGTTCCGGAAGACCAATTACCGGTCATGCTTCCGGAGGTCGAGCGTTATGAGCCGACCGATACGGGCGAATCGCCACTTGCCAACATTGACGAATGGGTGAACACGACATGTCCGTTATGTGGCGGTCCTGGCAAGCGCGAGACAAACACAATGCCGCAATGGGCGGGGAGCTGTTGGTATTATCTGCGCTATATTGATCCTCATAATTCGAATGCGTTCGTGGACAAAGACAAAGAAAAGAAATGGTCGCCAGTCGATTTGTATGTTGGTGGAGCCGAACACGCGACACGACACCTTATTTATTCGCGTTTTTGGCATAAGTTTCTCTACGATATCGGAGCGGTGCATTATGACGAACCGTTTACGCGCCTTCAGCATGTAGGTCTGATTCTCGCTGAAGACGGACGCAAGATGAGCAAGCGTTGGGGCAATGTAATCAACCCGGATGACATTGTAGAAAAATTCGGCGCTGACACACTGAGACTGTATGAGATGTTCGCGGGACCGTTCGAGCAATCGGTAACTTGGAATTCCAACGGAATAATCGGTGTTAGAAAATTCATCGAAAGAGTATTAAAGTTGCAAGAAAAAGTGAAGCGCGATTTTTCCGATTCGGACGATACGCTAAGATTGTTGCACAAGACGATTAAAAAAGTGACTCAAGATATAGAAAAAATTCGCTTTAACACGGCAATTTCTCAAATGATGATTCTATCAAATCATCTTGCAAAGGAAGAATCAATTTCCAAAGAAACATTTGAATCGTTTGTCGCAATACTGGCGCCGTTTGCTCCGCATGTGACGGAAGAGATGTGGCAAAAATTGGGCAACGATGGATTTTTGGCTCTGGGTCCGTGGCCGGATTTTGACGAAAGCCTCGCTATGGACGATGAAGTTGAGTGGGTATTTCAAATAAACGGAAAAGTCCGGGACAAAGTAATGCTTCCCGGCGACGTGTCGGAAGAAGAAGCCAAAAACAAAGCATTGGAATCGGACAAAGTGAGAAAAACACTGGGAGATAAAAAACCAAAGAAGATAATATTTGTAAGAGGGAAATTGGTTAATATTGTTGCTTAAAACCTTTATGCCGGATAATGTTTTTTCATTGGAACACATACGACATTCGTTTAAACAAGAAATGTCCGAATTGTATTGGTTTTCGGCCATAAAAAATTTCGGAGTCGGACTGCTTGGTATATTCGTTCCGATTTATGTGTATGTTTATTTTGATGGCTCAGTATTGTTTACGGCGATGTTTTACGCGGCACAATTTTTATTGCAAATAATATTTTTGCCAATCGCCGCGGGATTGTTTTACAAGATTGGTTTGAAAAGGCTTATATCGATTTCGCATCCTTTTCTCGCTCTTTATCTGTTGTTTTTGTCCGTTGCTCCTCAGTATGGAATTGTAGCTTTAATCGGCGCGATAATTTCCAAAGTTACGTATTTCGTTTTGTTTTGGCCCGCTTATCATATTGATTTTGCCAAATTCATACACAAAAACAAAAGCGGGAAAGAAATCGGTTTCGTTAATATAGTTATTTCCGTTATGCGAACAATAGCCCCTCTTCTGGGCGGTTATATGATTGTAATATACGGATTCGCGCCACTGTTCGTTATTTCTTCCGTTTTCATGATAGTGTCCGCGTTTCCTCTTTTTATGTCCTCTGAAGTGTATGAGAGATACACGATGGATTGGAGAAAAGCGATTTCATACCTGTTTCGCAAACAAAACATAAATTCGACCACGGCTTTTTTCTTTGAAGGAGTTGAGAGTTTTATAGGCTTGTTCTTGTTTCCCGCCTTTATAATGATGACGATAGGAGAAATAAACACGATAGGTTGGATTACGTCTTTAACGTTGGTGTTCGCGACCATCACAACTTACATAGTCGGTCGTTCGATTGATAAAAGAGGTGAGAATAAGTTGATGGTCTTTGGCTCGGTGTTTCACAGCATGGCTTGGTTGTTGCAATTGTTGATAACGACACCGATTCAATACATGGTGTTCAATAGCATATTTCGATTGGCTTCAACCGCGAATCGTTTACCTTATATGTCGGTTTCGTACAAGAAAGCCCACATGAAACGTCATAGAATAGATGAGTTCATAATAACAAGAGAAATCTCGGTAAACGCGGGGAGGTTGAGTATGGCGCTTCTTGTAATAATCGGCGCCAGTTTGGGTTTTAACGTTTTCATGGTTTCTTTTGTGATTGCCAGCATCAGCGCTCTTTTGTTTAGAATGGTCGGTACAACGGTATCACGACTGTGATTTTTCGATTCAAACTTTTTATTGTTCCGCATTGTACGGTATGTGTTATACTTATTTTACTTCGGTTTTATTTGCCGGTGTTTTGATATAAGATGAGCAAATTTCTCAGGTTGTTAAAAAGCGTCATGCCCGATTATTTGGTTAATGTTTTACGTCCTCCATACCATTTTTTTATGAGTGTTTGGGCGGCTTTTAGGTATGGTTTCCCGTCCGGGAAAATTCATGTTATAGGAGTGACCGGAACATCCGGAAAATCCACCACAATAGAATTTTTATCTAATATTCTGGAGGGAGCGGGATATGTTGTTGGAAGCGCAACAACCATAAAGTTTAAGGTTGCTGAAAAAGAATGGCTCAATGACAAAAAAATGACAATGGTCGGTCGACTTGAATTGCAACGGTTATTGAAGGACATGGTTCGCGAGGGTTGTGATTATGCCATAATCGAAACGACGTCGGAAGGGATAAAACAATTCCGACACTTGGGAATTCATTATGACACTTTGGTTTTTACAAACTTGCACCCGGAGCATATAGATTCTCATGGCAGTTTCGAAAACTATAAATCCGCAAAATTGAGATTGTTTAAAAAATTGAACAGAAGCAACAAAAAACGTATTGGCGGGAAAACAATCGAAAGAACCATAGTCGCTTGCATTGACAATGAGCACGCGAAGGATTTTCTGGATTTCGAAGTTGAGAAAAGAATAGGGTTCGGACTGAACATGGACATTAACATTGATTATGATTTTTTGGACGAGACGATTTTCGCTCTCAATACAAAAACGGTTGAATTTGGTATCGAGTTTGAGGTGGATGGCGTTAAGTTCGGTATTAATATTTTCGGAGAGCATAATGTCTATAACGCTCTTTCCGCCATAGCGGTTGGTAAAACGCAAGGCATATCTATGGATTCGATGAGGCAATCGTTACGTGAGATAAAATGTGTT
The DNA here is from genome assembly GCA_015485695.1 of Patescibacteria group bacterium. Classification (GTDB taxonomy): domain Bacteria; phylum Patescibacteriota; class Patescibacteriia; order WFTA01; family S139-112; genus S139-113. Next base: position 20,390 of record WFTB01000029.1, read on the forward strand.
CCGGGGAGAATGGAATTCGTAAATGAAGGGCAAGATTTTTCCGTAATCGTGGATTATGCGTTTGAGCCCGTCGCGATGCGAAAACTGTATGACGCCGTTGAGAAAATACCTCATTCCAGGATAATTCATGTTTTGGGAACCACCGGCGGAGGTCGTGACGCTGATCGGGGTGAGAAGTTGGGAGAGATTGCCGGAAGTTTGGCTGATTTTGTGATAGTAACGAATGAAGACCCGTATGATGACGATCCGTCCATGCTTATGGCTCGTGTTACCGCAGGAGCATCAAAACAAATGAAAAACGGGTCTTTTGTCGAGATAGAAGACAGGCGTCAAGCTATTCGAACGGCGCTTCAGAGCGCTCGGAAAGGCGATTTGGTGCTTATTACCGGAAAAGGTTCGGAACAAGGTATTGTAGTCGGCGGAGGCAACATTGTTCCTTGGGATGACAGAATTGTAGCTATTGAAGAATTAAAAAAATTGATAAATAAATATTAGAATTGTTTAAGAGTTTTCCACCAAAACCTTATTAAATTGTGTATAAGTTGTGTTTTGCTATTGGAAAATTATTGACAAAAAGAATGGAATTTGTCTTGATTAATTTCGGCGAGAATTAAACGATTATAAATTTGCCTAGTATTGGCTATTTTTCGGTTTTTGTTTTTTGTGCTTGACATTTGACAAAATATCTTTCAAGTGTTACATTTTCCTTGTTACTTTCGTTTTTTTGCCTATTTTAGGCACGTTCTTCGCACCGAGTCTCACGGCTCGTTGCGGGTGTTTAGACCCAAATGAACGTCATAATCGCTTTTTAGTCCACAAAACAAGACATAACTCGAACAATTCGAGTTATTTTGTGTTTTTGCGGTCTTTTTTCATATATGCGATCAACCCTAATCTAGGTGATATTAACCAAAAATCACATGTCGAACAGAAAATTTTTTACACCCGTCAAAGAAGTCATGCCTCTTCCGGATTTGATAGAAATCCAGAAAAGGTCATATGACTGGTTTTTTGAAGAAGGATTAAAAGAGTTATTTGAAGAGGTATCTCCGATTCGCGATTACATAGGACGAGATTTGGAGTTGCACTTTCTAGATTATTATCTTGATGATCCAAAGTTCGATGAAAAAACCGCAAAGGATCGAAATGCCACTTTTGAAGCTCCTCTCAGAGTTAAAGCTCGTCTTACGAACAAAAAAACGGATGAATCTCAGGAACAAGAAATTTATCTGGGCGATTTCCCGATAATGACCGATAGGGGCACATTCATAATTAACGGAATCGAGCGTGTTGTGGTATCGCAGTTGCTTCGCGCCCCCGGCGTGTTTTTTACTTCGGAAATTCACAAAGGGCGTCGTTATTACGGCGCGAAAATAATACCGAATCGTGGCGCGTGGCTTGAAATAGAAACTTCCGCAAGCAATTTGATTACTGTTAAAATAGACCGAAAGAGAAAAGTCGCGATAACATCATTGTTGAGGGCGTTGGGACTTTCCACGGACGAAGAAATACGCGCCACATTCGCGGACAATGAAATACATCCCGATATAAACTACATAGACACATGTATAGAAAAGGATGTGGCGCACAATGAGGCTGAGGGGTTGATTGAAGTTTACAAGAGAATCAGGCCAGGTGATATGGCAACCGCGGATAATGCGCGTTCTTTGATTCACGCGATGTTTTTCCGGTTTGACAGGTATGATTTTGGGCGTGTGGGTCGATATAAGCTTAATCAAAGATTTGGACAGGACTTTCCGTTGGACAATGAAAACAGAACGTTAAAGCTGGAAGATTTGATTAATGTTGTCAAAGAAGTGATTGATTTGAACATATCACAGAGAGAGCCGGACGATATAGATCATTTGGGTAACAGAAGAGTTCGCGCAATCGGAGAGCTTTTGCAGAGCAAGTTGCGCGTTGGTCTTGCCAGAATGCAACGAATAGTTGTCGATAGAATGTCCACAAAAGACATAGCTTCGATTGTTCCGGGACAGCTTGTGAACGCGCGACCGGTTATCGGCTCGGTTAAGGAGTTTTTCATGTCTTTCCAGTTGTCGCAATTCATGGACCAGACAAATCCGCTTGCGGAGCTTGAGCACAAACGTCGTTTGTCGGCATTGGGTCCCGGCGGTTTGTCTCGCGAGAGAGCCGGGTTTGAAGTTAGAGACGTGCATCGCACTCATTATGGACGAATCTGTCCTATTGCGACACCGGAAGGTCCGAACATCGGTTTGGTCGGACATCTTGCGAGTTACGCTCGCATAAACGACTTCGGATTTATCGAAGCTCCGTATCGCAAGGTTGTGGACGGAAAACCCACCGACGAAATAGAATACATCGACGCTTTTGAAGAGGAAAAAATAATTTCAACCGCGGCAACAACGACAACCAAAGAAGACGGAAAATTGTCAGACGAAGGAATGATTGAAGTTCGTCGTTTCGGCGAACCCGACCTTGCGCGCGCGGATGAAGTCACGCACATGGACGTATCGCCGAAAGAGATTATATCGATATCCACTTCGCTCATTCCTTTTTTGGAGCACGATGACGCCGCCCGCGCTCTTATGGGAACAAACATGCAACGTCAGGCGGTTCCTCTCGTTACCCCTGATTCTCCAATCATAGGGACCGGTATCGAAGCCAAGGCGGCCGCGGATTCCGGGCATTCGGTAATTGCCAAAAATGACGGTGTTGTAGATTCAGTTGACGGAAAAAGAATAGTAATAAGAGAATCCGATGGGAATATAAGGGAGTATTCTTTGACCAAATTTATGAGATCAAATCATTCGTCGTGTTTGAATCAACGTCCGATAGTTGAAAAAGGTGAGACGGTAAAAGCCGGACAGCCGATAGCGGACGGCGCTTCAATTCAAGACGGAGAACTAGCGCTCGGTCAAAACTTACTCATAGCGTTCATGCCGTGGGAGGGAGGAAATTACGAGGACGCGATATTGTTGTCCGAAGAATTATCCAGAAAGGATATTCTAACATCGATACACATAGAACATTATTCCATTGACGTTCGCGATACCAAATTGGGACCGGAACAGGTGACAAGAGATATTCCAAACGTAAGCGAAGAGAAATTAAAGGATTTGGACGAAACCGGAGTCATACGTGTTGGGGCGAAAGTTAGATCCGGTGATATTCTGGTCGGTAAAATCACTCCGAAAGGAGAAACGGAGCTTACCGCCGAGGAAAGGTTGCTTAGGGCGATTTTCGGAGAGAAAGCAAAAGAAGTTCGGGACTCGTCTTTGTACTTGGTTCATGGAGAAAGAGGAAAAGTTATTGACGTTAAAGAATTTTCACGAGCCAAAGGAGACCGTTTGTCATCAGGTGTTATCAAACAAATTCAAGTGACAATAGCTTCTTTGCGTAAGATTCAAGTTGGTGACAAGATGGCCGGAAGGCACGGTAATAAAGGAGTGATATCGCGTTTGGTGCCGATAGAAGACATGCCGTTCATGCCGGATGGAACGTCCATTCAAGTAATGCTCAATCCTCTCGGAGTGGCATCTCGAATGAACTTGGGTCAGATATTGGAGACTCATCTCGGTTTGGCGGCTTGGAAAATGAATTACAAATGCGCGAGCCCGCCCCTTAACGGTGTGCCAGAGGAAATTATTCGCGATGAGCTGGACAAAGCCGGATTTGACCGTAGCGGAAAAGTTCAACTGATAGACGGCAGAACGGGCGATGAATTTGATAATCCGACCACGGTTGGAGTTATGTATATGTTGAAACTTTCACACATGGTTGAAGACAAGATGCACCAGCGCTCAATAGGTCCGTACTCTCTTGTCACGCAACAACCTCTCGGAGGTAAGGCACAGTTTGGAGGACAGCGTTTCGGAGAGATGGAAGTTTGGGCATTGGAGGCGTATGGAGCGTCGAACATGTTGCAAGAGATTCTTACGATTAAGTCGGATGATGTCATGGGGCGTTCAAAAGCCTATGAGGCGATAATAAAAGGTGAGCCTATAAGCAGGATAAATATTCCGGAATCGTTTCACGTTTTGACAAGGGAATTAAAAGGTCTCGGTCTCGATGTTGAGCTCTTAAAGGACAATAAGGTTGTCGATACGAGCGAAAAAAAAGCGTACGAATAATATAATCTCTAGGTGATAACACGAATTAAAACATATGTCTGTTAAAACATTGCTTCCACAACAAGAGCGCGCGCAAATCGACTTTGACGCGATACGCCTAAAAGTGGCGTCGCCCGATGTCATACGCGGGTGGTCAAATGGAGAAATAACTAAACCGGAAACCATAAACTATCGTACTCAAAAACCGGAAAAGGACGGCCTGTTCGATGAACGTATTTTCGGACCGACCAGAGATTTTGAGTGCTATTGCGGTAAATACAAGAGAATACGTTACAAAGGAATAATATGTGAAAAATGCGGTGTTGAAGTCACGCGTTCAGTCGTTCGTCGTGAACGCATGGGACACATTGAGCTTGCCGCTCCCGTAACTCATATATGGTTTTTGCGAGGTTTGCCTTCAAAACTCGGTTTATTACTCGATTTGTCGGTTCAAGACATAGAAAGAGTTGTTTATTTCGCGAATTACGTCATTACGAGTGTAAATGAAGATTTGCGACAACAAGCACTTGAGCAAGTAAAGTCCGAATTCAAACAACGGTTAAAACAAATAGAAAACGAAAGCGACAAGAAAATACACCACCTGAAGAGCAATCAAGAAATAGACCAATCCCAACGCGATGAACAATTGAACGCCTTGGAGGACGCTCGCAATCGCGATATTGAGGATTTGGTTCAAGCGAAAGACCAGGCCATAAAAGAGCTTTCCGAGTTGAGAGTTCGACAGGTGATATCCGAGAGCACATACGTTGATTTGTCTCTTCGTTACGGGCAAGTGTTCGAGGCCGGAATAGGAGCCGAAGCGATTCGTCAACTTCTTGAGGCGATAGATTTGGATAAAATGGCAAGCGAGCTTACGGAGCTTTCGATGACCGCATCGAAGACTCAAGTCAAACGAGTGAATAAGCGCCTTAAGCTGGTTTCGAGTTTGATTAAGAACAAGATACGTCCCGAGTGGATGGTTTTGACTGCCCTTCCGGTAATACCCCCAGATCTTCGCCCCATGGTTGCCATTGACGGAGGAAGATACGCGGCTTCCGATTTGAACGATCTTTACAGGAGAGTGATAAATCGCAACAATCGTTTAAAGAGACTCCTTGAATTAAACGCTCCGGAAGTAATCGTCAGGAATGAGAAGAGGATGTTGCAAGAAGCGGTTGACGCTTTGATAGACAATAACGCTCGTCATGGTAAAACGGTCACGGCATCAACCGGACAGAAAAGAACGTTGAAATCTCTTGCAGACGCTCTCAAGGGTAAGCAAGGGCGTTTTCGACAAAACCTGCTCGGTAAGCGTACGGATTATTCCGGTCGTTCCGTTATTGTCGTCGGTCCGCATTTGAAGTTGGGAGAATGCGGTATACCGAAATACATGGCCCTTGAGTTGTTCCGTCCTTTTGTAATAGCTCAAATAATTAAGAGAGAAATAATGCACAACGTGCGTTCCGCGAACCGTTACATTGAGACTGGAGCTCCGGAAGTTTGGGATATTCTTGAAGAGATAACCAAAGAATCTTTTGTTTTGCTTAATCGAGCTCCAACTTTGCATCGATTGGGTATTCAGGCTTTTAAGCCGATTCTTATCGAGGGTAAAGCGATTCGCGTTCACCCGCTCGTCTGTCCGGCATTCAACGCTGACTTTGACGGTGACCAGATGGCTGTTCACGTTCCGTTGACTCAAGACGCTCGCGCCGAAGCCGAGGAGATAATGCTTTCGTCCAAGAATTTGTTAAAACCCGGTGACGGTAATCCGATAGTAAAACCTCAACAGGACATGATATGGGGTTTGTACTACATGACATACACAAAGGGTGTCGACGAAAGCTCGTTGGACTCCAAAAAACTGCCACTGTACGGGAGCGTTGAAGAGGCCATAGTGGCATACGAAAACAAGCACATAACTTTGCAACAATTTGTCAGAGTACCGATTGACGGCAAAGTGACGGTCACGACCCCTGGAAGACTCATATTCAATTCCATTCTTCCGGATGATATGGATTTCGTTAATCGCACCATGGATAGCGGGGCTCAATCGGAGCTGGTTGCGGAGGTTATAGACGCTTATACGCAAGAAGAATCCGCTCGCATGCTTGATGCGATGAAAGAAATGGGATTCGAATATCTCACCATCTCAGGACTTTCTTGGGGTATGTCTGATTTGCCCGCTGTTCCCGCAAAAGAAGCCATTATAAAAAACGCGGAGCGGAGCGTGCAAGAAACCATGAATCAATACGAAGAAGGTCTGCTTACAAATGACGAGCGTCACGCGAGAATAATAGAAATATGGGCGGAAACAAAGGACAAAGTTGTGGAAGAAGCCAAAAAAGTGTTTGACAGTTCGAGTTCCGTTTATACGATAATCGACTCGAAAGCTCGCGGTTCATGGGCGCAGATGAGCCAGATGATGGGAATGAAAGGTAATGTGACAAACCCCGCCGGTGAACTTATAGAGCTTCCCGTGAAAGCGTCTTTCAAAGAGGGAATGGAAGTGCTGGAATATTTTATTTCGACTCACGGAGCTCGCAAAGGTCTCTCGGACACCGCTCTTCGCACCGCTAATGCCGGATATCTTACACGCCGTCTTATCGATGTATCGCAGGACATAGTGATAACCGAGTCGGATTGCGGAGATGAGAACGGATTTTTGATAACTCAAGAAGAGAGCAAAGCCATGAATATGACCATAGCAAAACGGTGCCTGGGCCGTTTCGTCGCGAAAGACGTAATACATCCAGACACCGGAGAGGTATTGGTCGAAAAGGACACTCTCATAGGAGAAGAAGAATCCGGCGTGATAGAGAAAGAAGGCGTAACTCAAATATCTCTGCGTACCGGAGTTACTTGCAAGGCAACAAACGGGCTTTGTCAAAAATGTTACGGATGGGATCTTGGATACAACGAGCTTGTAAAAATGGGAACCGCAGTCGGTATTATTGCGGCGCAGAGTATCGGTGAGCCCGGAACGCAACTTACGATGAGAACCTTCCACACGGGAGGTGTTGGGGGAGCGGACATCACCCAAGGTCTGCCCCGCGTTGAAGAAATTTTTGAAGTTCGCCCAGTTCGAAAGTCGGCTCTAATAGCTCCGTTTGACGGACAGGTAACGGTTGAGAACATAGAGGGCACACGACAAAAAGTGATAAAACTCAAAGGGAACGATCAATACAACGAAGTGGTCAAGGTGTCGCAGGAAGATTTGGATTTTCTCAAGGTAAAAGAAGGAGAAACGGTCAAGAAAAATCAAGTGCTTATTGACAGAGACGGCATTAAAATAAAGTCTCCGATTCCGGGAATCGTCAATATCGAAGAACCCGATGGAACGGATAAGGTTCATATAAGAATCAGCGAGGATAGAGAAGTCGAGAAGGAGCTCGTAGTACCTTCCGGGTTCGGTCTTTGGGTTAAGACCGGCGACCTGGTTTCTCGAGGAGATCAGTTGTGCGAGGGTAGTTTAGACCTTCAAGAGCTGTATCACCTAAGGGGACTTGAAGCCGTTCAAAAGTATATTTTAAAAGACATTTTGTATATCTACATTTCTCAAGGACAACGTTTGAATGAAAAACACGTTGAGATTATAGTGCGTCAATTGTTCTCTCGCGTATTGGTTATTGATCCGGGTGATACGGATTATCTTTCCGGGGAAGTCGCGGAGTACAATCACATAGTGGAAGCAAATCAAAGAATCAAAGATAGCGGAAAGAAGGAAGCCGAGTTTTCAAGATTGTTGCTTGGTATGACAAAAGTATCGCTTTCCACGGAGAGTTGGCTTTCGGCCGCGTCTTTCCAAGAAACCGCCAAGGTGCTTATCGACGCCGCCGTTACCGGAAGAGTTGACAATCTAAGGGGTCTAAAAGAAAATGTTATAATAGGCAGACGAATACCGGCCGGTACGGGATTTGTGGCGAAAGAGAAATAACGTATTTTGCACAGACTTTATGCCTCGCGCGGAAACGCGCGAGGCTTTGGGTTTTTATGTTGTTGCGATTTGTCTTTTTAGGTCGTGGGCGTAACTTTTGCGCCTGTTTGCTTCGGTGTCGTTTTGGCGCTCTTGGAGCTTAAGTTGTTTGTTCACTTGTGTTTTGATATACTATCTACCGTGGCTAGAAAAAAAAACAATTCAAAAAGAAGCAAATCAAGCAAGAAAAAAAAAGATGAAGAGTTAGATGAGACGGAGGTTGGCGCGGGGCTCGCGCAGGATACGAAATATTGGATTGGTGTTACGGCGGTTATTGTTCTTGCCGTTATTTCGTTTCTTTCCCTTTTTGATTTGGCAGGTCCGATAGGTAAGATACTGTCAATTGGTCTGACTAGGTTATTCGGATGGGGAGACTTTTTGATACCGTTTTTATTGATTTGGTTCAGTTGGGTGATGATAAAACGACGCCAACATCTGTTGCACTCGATTCACTACTGGGGAGCGGGTTTGTTTGTGTTTAGCTTTTACGGTCTTTTGCATTGGACACAGAATGGCATTGGATTGGTTGAGGCGATTTCACTTGGAAGAGGCGGAGGGTATGTCGGACTCGCTCTGAGTTGGCCTTTGTCGGTTTCTTTGGGTTCCGTTGCCGGTGTCATAGTTACGATTGCCATATTCATCATATCCGTCCTGCTTTTGTTTGACGCTTCTTCAAACTCGCTGTTCGGAGAATATAATATTTTCAAACGCACATACCTTAACGCTCGACATCGAATCATGGATGTAAGGTACGGCGATGACGACGGTTATGTTAGCGATGAAGAATACGAAGACGACTATTCGGAGGAAGACGAGGAAAATTATGAGTCTGACGAAGTTGATATTGAAGAGGGCGACGAAGAAGGAGATGAAGGCGATGATGGTCTTGACGACAAAGAGCCGACAAGCGATAAAAACGAATCACACTCCGAACAACGTATTGATTCGATTCAAAAGACAGATTCAAGCGGAAAGCAAGGGGAGCTTATAAAAACTTCTCGTCGCAAAATGCCGAAAATTGACATACCTCTCGCTTTGTTTAAAGGAAAACCGGGCAAGCCTAATTCGGGTGACATACGAGCGAATCAGGACATAATAGAACGAACTCTGGAAACTTTCGGAATTCCGGTCGATATGGGCGAAGTCAATATAGGACCTACTGTTACACAGTATACATTCCGTCCGGCGGAAGGTATTAAGGTCAACAAAATAATGACATTGCAAAATGATTTGGCACTGGCCCTGGCCGCTCATTCCGTGCGTATAGAGGCTCCCATACCAGGAAAATCCCTTGTGGGTATAGAAATACCAAACCAAACCAAGGCAATTGTCACACTGAGGGAGTTGTTCATGTCTTCCGAGTTCAAAAACAAGAGAAAAAAATCTTCGTTGATGTTGCCTTTGGGTAAGGACGTATCGGGTAGAACATATGTTTCAGATTTGGCATCCATGCCTCACCTGCTTATAGCCGGAACTACAGGGTCCGGAAAATCCATAGCCATAAACGCGATTTTAACAAGCCTTATGTACCAAAATCAGCCTACGGATTTGAAATTCATATTGGTGGACCCGAAAAGAGTTGAATTGACGGCGTATGAAAACATACCGTATCTTATCACGCCGGTAATCACCGAATACAAAAAAACCGTGGGTGCGTTGCGTTGGGCGACAAATGAAATGGACAGAAGGTACAGCCTTTTGTCCAGAGCGGGATATAAGCACATATCAACATACAACAGTGACGTGGGAGTTGACAATCGTCTACCTAACATAGTGATAGTGATAGATGAGTTGGCAGATCTTATGTCGGCTGCGTCAGCTGATATAGAGGCTCCGGTGGTACGCATAGCGCAGATGGCTCGAGCCGTCGGTATGCATTTGATTTTGGCGACTCAAAGACCTTCGGTTGACGTTATAACCGGACTTATTAAAGCTAACTTTCCTTCGCGAATGGCTTTTAGCGTTACGTCTATTATGGATTCTCGCACCATTTTGGATGTTGCTGGAGCGGAAAAGCTTTTGGGAAAGGGAGACATGCTGTTTAGTAATCCGGAATTACCCAAGCCTCGCCGTCTTCAAGGAGCTTTTATTTCGGAAGACGAAATAAGGTCAATAGGTCAATACTTGCGAGGAAAAGCCAAACCGGACTTTTTGAGCGAGGTCACAGCCGACGTTGACACCGGCTCAAATTCCGGCTCCGGCGACTCTGACGACGACTCAGACCCTTTGATGAATGATGCAAAAGAAGTGATATTGAGCGCAGGAAAGGCCTCCGCTTCTCTTTTGCAAAGACGTTTGCGGGTGGGGTATTCTCGCGCCGCTCGAATTTTGGACATATTGGAGTCCCAAGGTTTCGTCGGTCCGGCAGAAGGCTCTAAACCGAGAGAGGTTTTTGGAGATTCTGTGGAAACCAAAAACAATACGGATTCCGCAGAGGAAGATTTGAGCGGTCTTGACTCGGACGAGGATTCTGATTACTCTGATGATGGATACGATGATATTGACGAGGGCGCGGATGCTGATATTGATTCGGAAGAATTTGATGATAGTGACGATTTGGAGAATGACTCTGATTTGGACGACGATTACGAAGAACAAGAAGACGAACACGACAATGACGATGAGAGTGAAGAAGATGGAGAATGGGACGAAGAAACCGAAAGTTATAAATAATCAATATGACTGAATACAGACATGATATTGCGGTTGTGGCATCTCGCAACAGACAAGTTGAATTGAATCTAAAAGACAGACCTCGACTGTTTCGTGGCGCGTCCGTTATAATCGCTTTAATCGCTCTTCTTGGATATTTTTCTTGGCACGCTTGGGAAGTTGTTTCTCCGCCCGAATTGGCGATAATATCTCCCGATGAAAGTTTTGTGGTCTATGATCGAGATTTCGTATTGGAAGGCACGGTGACTCCGGGTAGTGAATTGTTCATTAACAACAGCGAAGTTCTGGTTGGAGAAGATGGCTCGTTTTCACAGAATGTTAATCTGCATTCCGGAGCTAATGAATTTGTACTGACGGCGAAGAAACCATATAGCTCCAAGGTAATCGTATCTCGTACCGTTTATTATAAAACCAACGACGTCGTGAAGCGCTTGGAGTCAAGTGTGACGAATTAATTTATTTACCAAATAACTTTATGGCTAAAAAAACCGAAGATGAAATTAAGAAGGCGGGAGTTAAAGAGGCTATAGAAACCATACAAGGAAAATTCGGAGAGGGCGCCATTATGCGTTTTGGAGAGGCAAAGGCGATGGAGGTTGAGGTGGTTCCGGTTGGCGTGATTTCCGTTGACCTGGCTCTTGGAGGAGGGATTCCATACGGTCGTGTTGTTGAGATATACGGAAACGAGTCTTCCGGCAAAACCACATTCGCAAACCATGTTATAGCCCAAGTGCAACGTCGCGGAGGCGTGGCCGCTTTTGTTGACGCAGAGCACGCTCTCGATCCGGATTACGCCAAAAAACTGGGAGTCAAGATTGATGATTTGTTAATATCTCAACCTGATAGTGGCGAACAAGCGCTAGATATTGTTGAAACGCTCGTTCGTTCAAACAGCGTTGATGTGATAGTCGTAGATTCTGTGGCGGCGCTGACACCAAAGGCAGAACTTGAGGGAGAGATGGGTGATTCACACATGGCATTGCAGGCGCGCCTTATGTCACAGGCGCTCAGGAAACTTACCGCGATTATCAGTAAGTCGCATTGTATCGTTATTTTTATCAATCAGACAAGGCATAAGATAGGGGTTTTCTTCGGAAGTCCCGAGACAACAACCGGTGGCAATGCTCTCAAATTCTATGCATCACTTAGAATCGAGCTCAAGCGAGCGGCGCAAATAAAGAAAGGCGATGTCACGGTCGGCAACAGAACAAAAATGAAAGTGGTCAAGAACAAAATTGCTCCACCGTTCCGCACCGCCGAGTTTGACATTATATATTCCGAAGCCGGAATCTCCATAAGCGGAGACGCGGTGGATCAGGGCATGCTCTACGGAGTGGTTACCAAGTCTGGGAATACTTTTTCCTATGGCGACGTAAAGCTTGGAGTCGGTCGGGAAAACGCGAAAGCGTTCCTCCGTGAAAATCCAAAAGTACTCCGTGAGATTATAGATAAGACACTCAAAGCGGCAAGAGACAAGGAAAAGCAAGAAGCATGAAGCTGACCCGGAGACAACTCAATACCTTGAAACAGCTGGGTTTGTCGGATGTGCAAACCAGGTTGTA
>WFTB01000030.1 GCA_015485695.1 Patescibacteria group bacterium
CCTTCGGGGCGGTTATTGCTTTTTACCGCAATGAACGATACTTTGTATATAGTTTGTTTCTTTTCTTTCTCTTTTTCCAATTTTTTAATCCGGCGGGTATGTGGGAAGATTCCATATTATCCCATTGCATTTTCCTGTACAAAAGCGAAATTTTTACCTTGCAAAGCATTGCGCAGACGGCGCCGGTTGTGTACAATTCATAACACACATTTATGAGTCATTCTGAGTTTGACGGATGCAAATTATGAAAAAGGAAACGATAATATCGGCAATTGCGTTTGCGATAATCGCCGGAGTGGTGGTTTTCATTTTTGCAAACACGGGAGACGGCGACAAGGCGAAATTTTACCCAGAGCAAAATTTAAATGACGTGAATCGGGAACGGTTTGTCGCGGAATTTAAAGGCGCCTATGCCGGAGAGGCTGAGCCGAACGGAAATGTGATTGAAATGGACATGACAGCGTCCGAAAGCGAGGTTGAGATTTTTGACGGATACAAAACAAAAGTATGGAGCTATAACGGCATTGTCCCGGGTCCGGAGATTCGCATTAAGCTTGGCGACACGCTCAAAATAAATTTCACAAACAATCTTCCCCAGCAAACGACCATCCATTTCCACGGCGTGCGCGTGCCAAACGCAATGGACGGAGTGCCCGGAGTCACGCAAGAGCCGATAGAGCCGGGAGGAAAATTTGTTTATGAATTTACGCCCAAAGACGCGGGGACTTTTTGGTTTCATCCGCATGTGCGCTCGTCCGAACAAGTGGAGCGCGGACTGTTCGGTACGCTTATTGTTGAAGACGACGCGGACGAACGATATTCGCGGGATGTTGTTTGGGTGATTGACGACTGGAGAATGACCAATGACAGGCAGGTGCATGAACGGTTTAACACCCCGATGGATTTGATGCACGACGGAAGGTGGGGCAACGTAATAACCGTGAACGCGAATTTAAACGAGGTTTTAAAAGCGCGCCCGGGAGAGCGGATTCGTTTGCGGTTGGTCAACACGTCCAATGCCAGGATATACATGCCGAGTTTTGAAAATCTAGACGCGAAAGTCATCGCCGTGGACGGAATGTATGTGAGAGAGGTTTTTGATTTTGGAAAATTAGAGCTTTCGCCGGGGAACAGGATTGATGTTGACATAACAATTCCAAAAGACGCGAATGGAAAATCCTTTAATCTCGTGGACAATTTTGGTCGCACGCAGATAAGATTGGCTAGGATAGAAGTTGAAGGTCCGGTTGCGAACACCCCTGAATTTGAGTATCCGACAAATCCGAACGTGCCGGAGTGGAAAGGGGCGGACAGCGTTGCGATTGATAAAGAATATCGCCTAAACGCTCGCAGAAAAGAAGGCGGAGGAGGGGGAATGATGGGCGGAATAGAGTGGACCATAAACGGCAAAGCGTATCCGGACTATGACCCATTTACCTTTCGGTACGCGAAGTTTAACACCATGCGATTCACCAATGAATCATCACGGCTTCACCCCATGCATTTGCACGGACAGTTTTTTAAAGTTATCGCGAGAGACGGTAAGCCTGTGAGCGAGCCGTATTTCCGCGACACCGTTTTGGTGTATCCGAGCCAAACCATAGATATCGCATTGGTTCCGCTGGATAAAGGAGTGTGGGTGAACCATTGCCATATTCTGGAACACGCGGAAGCCGGCATGATGACAGCGGTGACGGTGGAATAAGGATGTTTGTTTTTTAGGATATTATTTCGTGCTCTGATGCAGAAACTTTTTTCAAAGACCAACAAAAACGGGTTGAGCAAGTAACCTACTATTCCAGTGAGAAGTAATATTAGAAAGTAATATAAATGGCTTGTTATAAAGTCTGTTTTGTAAATATATTATAATGAGTTTGTGGCTAGAAAGAAAATAATATTTTTACTTTCGATTATTATATACTTGTCCATAGGACTGTTTTTCTGGCGGATTGGATACATAAATGCGCCATTTCCCGAAAATATATTTACTTTTTTCTATATAGTATTATTGTGGCCTTTTGTAATTGGTCGTTTTATATTGTGGAATATATAAAATATTTTTAGACAAAACTTAACAAAATCCAAAAAAATAAAACATTACCTTATACAAGATTTCAAACAAAACACTAATAGTTCCATGGTTCTTCGCGCCACAACTTCTTGATTTTTAAGCTCGTTTCGCGAACCTATTATGATTTTAAAAACAAAAAACTCCCATCTGCGATGAATACGCTATGGGGTTTTTATGTGTGGGCGAGGAGGGAATCGAACCCTCACGAGATCGCTCTCATAGGTTTTTGAGACCTACGTGTCTACCAATTTCACCACTCGCCCGAGTGGGCAATAAACCAAACAACACACATTGGTGTGCTTCGAGAACAGTATATCGGATTTAGCGATTTGCGTCAATTGTGGTATAATGAAGACGCAAAACAAGAAACCTAAAAACCAAAACTCGTAATATTGATTCGCTATATATCGGTCTTGGTGTTGGAATCGACTCACGGTTTTGGCAGTGACGTTTTGCGTTTCTATCTGTGTAGTTTTCTGTTTTTTGTGTCTAAAGTAATAGCAATAGTAAATCAAAAAGGCGGTGTCGCCAAAACAACAACCGCAATCAACTTGTCCGCCTATTTGGCTCACCTTGGCAAGTTTGTTTTGCTTGTTGATATGGATCCTCAAGGTAATGCGACATCGGGATTTGGCGTAAATCATCGCCAACTCGGTCGCGGGATATATGAGGCCATTTCCGGAACTCACAGGATAAGTGATGTCGCTTTGCATACCAATATCGAGGGGCATAAATTGGCTCCCGCAACGCAGGATTTGGCGGGCGCGAATATAGAATTGGTGAATCTTTCTGGACGTGAATATAAATTGCGCGAAGTGCTCGATGAAGCTCGGTTGAGTTATGATTATATAATAATAGATTGCCCTCCGTCTTTGGGATTGCTTACGATAAATTCATTGGTTGCCGCCGATGAGGTTTTGATACCGGTTCAGACCGAATACTACGCTCTTGAAGGGGTATCTCAATTATTGAAGACCATACAGCTTGTAAGAGAGCATTTGCATAAAGATTTATCCATATTGGGAACGGTCATGACCATGTATGATGAGAGATACAGGCTTTCGCAAGATGTTTTCCATGAACTGTACAGATATTTCCCAAGCAGAATATTCAGAACGGTGATTCCAAGATGCGTGGCTTTGGCTGAAGCTCCGTCTTACGGAAAGACAATACTGGAATACGCACCTCGTTCGCGAGGCGCTCGAGCTTATAAAAGATTGGCAAAAGAAATATTAACTCTAAACAGAGATTGATTATATCGCAAGAAGAGAATAACGAGTGATTGTTGAATGACAAGTTCATTTATACTTGCTAATTGTTCGTTTCTTGTTACATATTATAGATATTTATGTCAAAAACACTTGGTAAGGGACTTTCATCTTTGATACCGACCGGAAATCGCAAATCGGACGATTTGACCGTCGGTGAAGGCAATATCGAGGACGTGTCTTGGCTTGAGGGCGCGACTTACAAGCAGAAAGTTTTGGAGATTTCTCCGGATGATATATCTCCCAATCCGCATCAACCAAGGCAAAACTTCCAGGAAGAAGCTCTGTTTGACCTCATGGAGTCGATTAAAGAGCATGGCATTATACAACCTTTAATCGTAACGCGCGACAAGCACGATAAATACGAGCTTGTCGCCGGAGAACGCAGATTGCGAGCGGCTCAAAAATTGCATTTAAGGTCCGTTCCGGCAATAGTGCGAAGCTCCGGCGAGCTTGAAAAGCTTGAAATAGCGATTATAGAAAACATACAGCGCCAAGATTTGAATCCGATAGAGAGGGCTCGTGCTTACAGGAAGTTAATTGACGAATTTTCTTTGACTCATGAACAAGCGGCAAAGCGCATGGGCAAATCAAGGTCTGCCATAAGCAATAATTTGCGCCTTTTGGAACTGCCGGATGACGTGAAAAGCCTGATAAGCACAGGCAAATTGTCCGAAACTCTCGCGATTGCCGTGCTTGAGATATCGGACCCCGAGCAACAAAAAAAATTCGCTCAACAAATAGTCGATCAGCACTTGACGAAACAAGAAGCGAGAAGAATAATACGCCAGTCCGGATATCGAAAGTCAAAAGAAAGAGGAAAAAGCGACCCCGTATTGCGAGGCTATGAAGACAAATTGCAAGCGGCTCTTGGCACCAGGGTCAAGGTTGGCAAGAGGGGCAAGTCCGGATGGCTCATCGAAATAGAAGCGTATTCGGAAGAAGAGTTGGAATCGGTAATCCAAAAAATAACCAAAGGTTGACGTGCTTTAACTGGCTTTGTTGATTTTGGTTTATTTGTTCAACAGTTGATCTATTATACTCAGTCGCTGTTTGCGCAACGCGGCTTTTATTTTGCTTTGCGCCGTATGTGTCTTGACGGTTTTTAGCCAGTCTTTGGACGGACCGGCCCTTTTTTTGTCCAATATAATCTCAACCATGTCTCCGTTTTTCAGCGGTTCCGTAAGAGATGACATTTTGCCGTTTATCTTAACGCCTCCGCAACAGTCTCCGACAACGGAATGTATGTGATACGCGAAGTCTATAGCATTAGCGCCTTCCGGCAAATCAATCACGTCTCCTTCGGGAGTAAGAACGAATATCCTGTCGGAGAAAATATCAAGTTTCAAGGTTTCGAGCAATTGCGCGTTTTCGGTTATCTCTTCTTGAATTTTTTTTAATTGCGCAAGCCATGCTTCTCCGTCTTTTGAAAGTGGAGGGGCGTTTTTTTGTCCGGATTCTTTGTAATGGAAATGCGCGGCAATTCCGTATTCGGCTATTTCGTTCATTTCTTTTGTTCGAATCTGGAATTCGACTTGATGATTATCGTCGGTAAACACGTCCGTGTGTAGCGACTGGTACCCGTTCGGTTTGGGTTGAGCTATGTAGTCTTTGAACCTCTCCGGTATCGGCTTCCAATTTTGGTGTATTATGCCCAAGACTTGATAGCAGTCTTTTATCGTGGGAACTATGACTCGCAATGCCACCAAATCATATATTCGATTTATGTCTTTGTTGTATTTTTTTCGAATCAGCTTTTTATACAAAGAAAAATTGTTTTTAGCGCGACCGTCAAGGGTGAATTTTTCTATTCCGGCAATTTTCAAAGTTTTGTTAACTTGCTTTATCATCTGCTTTACCAGCTTTTTTTGTTCTTCTCGTCTGTGTGTCGCGGTTTCCATCAGCCATTGATACTCTTCGGGGTACGCGAAAGGAAATGCCCTGTCTTCGAGTTGCCCTTTTATGCTGTGCATGCCGAGCCTGCCGGCTATCGGAGCGTATATTTCAATCGTTTCGCGCGCGATTCGTTGTTGTTTTACTTTCGGGAGAGCGTTTAGTGTTTCAAGATTGTGCATTCTGTCCGCGAATTTTATAAATATGACACGAACGTCTTCCGCCATTGCGACAAACATTTTACGCAAATTTTCGGTAAAACGATCAACGCCTCTGTATTTTATGGTTCCAAGTTTGGTTATTCCTTCTACCAGAAAAGACACCTCGCTTCCGAATTCTTTTCTTATGTCTTCCACGGTACGATCGGTGTCTTCCGGAACGTCGTGAAGTATCCCGGCTATAATGGTGGTTTGGTCCAGTTTGAATTCTGCGAGTTTAACGGCGGTCTCCATAGGGTGATTTATGTACGGTTCGCCGGTCATTCGATTTTGACCTTCATGCGCGCTTCGAGCGTATTCATACGCTTTTTTGAGCAAATCAACATTTATGTCAGGGGAGTGTTTTTGTATTTTGCTTTTTAGCTCTTCAAAAGTCATAAATCGCAGGTTTTATTATGAATATGTGAGTATGGCTTTTTCTCGGCACCGTCAAAATCCGTCAAATCGAATCTCATTGTTTGGGTTTAAGCTCCTACGGTTATCGTAACGCAAATATGATTTTATAACAAGAAAGCCACTCATGAGAGTGGCTTAACAGGCGATTATTCTTTGTACCCGCATTCTTTGTCCGGGCATTTGACTTGACCCTTTGGAGTTGCAGTCAAAAGTCCTTCGCACTTCGGACAATTTTCTCCGGTTGGTTTATTCCAGTACGCTTGTTCGCATTTGGGGTATTCCGAGCATCCGTAAAACATTTTTCCTTTTCGAGTTCGCTTTTCCATAATCTCTCCTTTCTTGCACTTCGGGCATTTAACTCCAGTAGATTTTGGCTCGTCTTTTTTTATGTATTTGCAATCGGGGTACCCTGAACAGCTGACAAACGGTCCGAACCTTCCGACGCGTCGCATCAACGGCTTTTTGCATTCCGGGCAGTTTCCCAAATCTTCCGCGCTCTTATCGCTATTATTTGAGCCGTCTTCCGCGCCGTCGTCATCGCCATTGTCTACGGGTTTTGTGTTTTTGCAATCAGGATATCCGGAACACGCCATGAATTTGCCGAATCTTCCCATTTTAATAATCATGTCTTCCCCGCATTTATCGCATTTTTCGTCCGTTTTTTCTTCCAAATCTTTTTTTGACACTTTTGACTTGGTTTCATCCAGGTGCGATTTGAAAGGCTCATAGAAATTTTTCATAACTTCTTCCCATTTACGCTTGCCGGATGCAACATCGTCAAGCTCGTCTTCCATGTTTGCGGTAAATTCATAATCCAGAATTTTTGGAAAATATTTTTCAAGAACGGAATTCACGACTTCTCCGACTTCTGTCGGTTTTAGGTTGCGCCCCGTTTTTTCCACGTAATTTCTGTCTTGTATGGTCGATATTATAGGAGCGTACGTGGACGGTCTGCCTATTCCTCTTTCTTCCAGTTGTTTCACCAGCGTCGCTTCAGAGTATCTTGCCGGAGGTTGTGTGAAATGTTGTTGAGGTTGCAGAGCGCGCATGGCGATTTTTTGTCCGTTGTCTATATCCGGAAGGATGGTTTCTTTTGTGTCCGAAGGATAAACTTTCATGAATCCGTCAAAAGAAATCGTTTGACCTGTGGCGCGAAACACATAATCATTGTCGCCCTTGATATCGACGGTGAGCGAGTTTATGCGCGCGGGTCGCATTTGGCTCGCAACCGCTCGTTGCCAAATCAGAGAATATATTTTGAATTGTTTGTCGTTAAGGTGTTTTTTAATTGTATCCGGAGTCAAGGCGACATGCGTCGGTCGTATGGCTTCGTGGGCTTCTTGAGCGTTTTTGCTTTTTGTCTTGTATCTGACTTCTTTGTTTGGCAGATAGTCTTTTCCGTGAGTGTCTTGTATTAGCGTTCGCGCTTCTTGTATGAATTTATCGGACAAAGTCACGGAGTCCGTACGCATGTATGTTATAAGCCCTTGAGTTCCGTGCTCTCCAATGTCTATTCCTTCGTATAGTTTTTGCGCTATGAACATGGTTTGCTTGGCGGAATATCCGAATCTTTGATTCGCCGCTTGTTGGAGGGTTGAGGTCGTAAACGGAGCTTTTGGCGATCTTTTAGTTTCTTTTCTCGTGATGGATTCCACTTTGTATTTTCCTTCAGAGAGAATTTCGCTTATTTTTTTCGCGTCTTTTTCGGAATCTATCGCAAATTTGTCCAGGGTTTTTTCTTTGTGAGAATACAGCCGTCCGACAAACTGCGTTTCTCCGACCGGCTCTTGTTTTTCGGCTTTTTCGATGTTTTCTTCTTCCGATTTTTCGGATTTTCCTTTTGTGCTCTTTATGAGTTTTACGACTGGTTTCGAGCCGGATTCGATGTCCGTATCAAAAACAGCCTCAACCGACCAGTACTCCTCTTGCTTAAACGCCCTTATCTCTTTTTCGCGTTCGACTATCAGTCTGACCGCCGCGGATTGCACACGACCAGCCGATAAGCCTCTCGCAACCGCTTTCCACAAGAACGGAGAAAGTTCATACCCCACGAGTCGGTCAAGAACGCGACGCGCTTGTTGAGCGTGCACCAAATTATCATCCAGCTCAAGCGGGTTTTCGACGGCTTTTTTTATCGCGTCTTTGGTGACTTCGTGGAAGACTATTCTTTTCACTTCTTTTTTTGCTTTTTTACCTTCAAGATCCAAAGCGCGCAACAAGTGCCATGCTATGGCTTCACCTTCGCGGTCGTGGTCCGTTGCCAGCAACACCATGTCCGCGGTTCGCAGTTTTGTTTTTAGAGAGTTTATCACTTTTTCTTTGTCTTTCGGTATTACGTATTCCGGTTCGAAGCCGTTTTCAATGTCAATTCCCATTTTGCTTTTTGGCAAATCTCGTATGTGCCCGAACGAAGACGCTACCGCAAACTCTTTTGCGGGTAGGAATTTGGATATTGTTTTCGCTTTTGTCGGCGACTCCACGATTAGAAGTTTTTTTGGCATACAAATAGGTTATGGGTGTTAGGTTATGGGTGTTAGGTTGCAGGTATTAGGTATTAGAAACGAAAACCTAAAACCCATTAACTACAACCTGGTATAGTATCCTCCTCCGTCCTCTTTCAGATACCCATTCAATTCCATAGTCACGAGTATACTATGTATATTTCGAGCGTCAAGTTCGCCTCGAACAACAATATCGTCTATGTGGCACGATTCATTGCCAAGCAAATCATAAATTTTTTTGTGAATCGGGTTATCCGGTTCGGGTTTTGATATTTGAGAATCGGTCGTTATTCGTTCCATGTTGAACGTTACCATGATGTCTTTCGCGCCGGTAACCAGCGTTGCCCCTTGAGAGATAAGTGAATTCGGTCCTTGAGATACGGACGAAAACACAGAACCAGGGACGGCGAAAACTTCTCGGTTTTGTTCCAGGGCGCAATTCGCGGTAATCAAAGACCCGGATTTTTTTGTCGCTTCGACAATCAGAGTCCCTCTCGTCATTCCTGATATTATTCGATTTCTCTGCGGGAAATTGGACTTAAAACTTTTCGTTCCTATCGGAAATTCCGAGCACAAAAGTCCGTTATTTTCGATTATCTCTCGAGCGAGTCGCTCGTGCGATGAAGGATAAACGGTTTCAAGACCGCAAGCAAGAACCGCTATCGTCCTTCCTTTTGCGCGCAGACACGCTCGGTGGGCGATGGAATCGATACCCAATGCAAGTCCGGAAACTATCGTGCATTCGTTTTCTGTTAATTCTCGAGTTATAGATTCTGTGACTCTGGCTCCATATGTCGTGTTTTTCCGTGTGCCAACTATCGCTATACCTTGAGTGTCTTTCGGGTCTTGGACGGTTCCTTTGCAATACAAAATCGGAGGCGGATTGTGTATTTCGCGAAGGAGAGCTGGATATGAGTCATCGGACAATGTTATTATTTTCAGGTTGTTTGCAATTACTTTGTACAATTCTTCTTCCGGATTAATCGTCGCGCGCTCGAATATTATTTTCTCCGCGATGCCGGAAGGTATTTTCGCTTCTTCGAGTTCGGATATTGACGCATTCCATGCCGAGCGCATGTCCGGAAAGTGGTTTCTCAATAGCGCGAACCTTGCGGGTCCGACATTTGAAATTCTGTTGAAAGCCACCCAATAAGAGATTTCCGTATCGGATAATTTTGTTGAGTTTTCTGTTGACATTTTTCGACGTGTTGGTGTAATATGTTCTTGAAATGGCATGCCGATCGCTTTCCGTCAAGTGGCGAACACGAAGATACCCCTCCTAATCGGAGTAAGTAGCCTTAAGTTGATGTGGGTTGAGTTTTCTCAGCGCTTATCACACTTGCGGAGAGCGATTGGCATGTGATGTGCTTGCTTTTCGTGTCGTCTTTACCAAAACATCCGCCACGACATGGCGGATGTTTTTTTGTTTCGACATTAAGACGACATTCTCCTTTGCTTTAGAGGAAGCGACACGAAAAAAGTGCTTCCCTTTCTCTCTTCGCTTTCGACCCATATTCTTCCGTAGTGCCGGTCCACTATGTTTTTTGCTATGTAAAGACCTAGTCCCGTCCCTATCTTGCTTGCCGTGTCGGCGTTTGTCGCTCGATAGAATTTTGTGAACAGCTTGTCGATTTCATCTGACGGTATTCCTATTCCCGTGTCCGAAACGCTTATCAGTATTCGTTTTCCTTCTTCCGTTCTTGCCGAAATCGTTATTGTACCGGCGGGTTGGGTGTATTTTATGGCATTGTGCACCAAATTCGATATAACGAATCGAATCTTTTTTTCATCGCATTGTACGTTGGGCAACGGTTGAGTCGGCATGTTCATTATTATCCTGATTTTCTTTTTGTCGGCGTTTGGTCGAGATTCTTGTTTTACGTCGTTTATGAGCTTTGTAATGTCGCAATCCGCGTAATCAAATGGAGTATCGCCCTCCGCCATTCTGGTAAGACTCAAAAGGTCGTTAACAAGTAAAAGCATTCGCTCGTTCGCTTGATATCCTTGCGTTAAAAGCTCTTCTTGCGCCGGTGTTACGGGATCTGATTTTCCCGATAACATGATTTCGAATATGTATTTGGTTCCCGTAAGCGGTGATCTCATTTGATGTGAAACGAGTGAAAGAAATTCGTTTCTGGCATTGCTGATTATTATTATTCGGCTTATGATTTTAACGAGCAAAACACCGAGAGAAAACACTATACCCGCTATTGTCGCTATACCAAGTATTATTATCTCCGGATCGTCGTTTCGGCTCGAAATCAGGTATGTGGCGTATGTGCTGACGATTGTCGCGATACCCATGATTAGAAACAAAAAACTCGGTGTTTGCCAAAACTTCAAATGAAACACTCGAGCTTCTTCGAACATGCTCAGTTTTTGTATTATGTTTTTCATATCCTGCATGGGCCCGCAAAATCGACGAGCAATCTCACGAACAATTAAAACGATTTATTTTAATCAGTAGTCTCTCAATTTTGTCATGTCTTTGTGTTCTTCTATTCTCTCAAGAGCTTTTGCTTCGATTTGCCGTATTCGTTCCCTTGTCACGCCAAATTCTTGTCCGACCTCTTCGAGTGTGTGTGTTATTCCGTCTTTTAACCCGAACCTCATTTCGAGAATTTTTTGCTCCCTCGGCGTAAGTTCGCGTATAACTTGTCGTACGTGGTCTTTTAGAAGTTGAAGAGCGGCGACTTTGTCGGGAGCCAGTGATTCTTCGTCTTTGATGAAGTCGACAAGGCGAGACTCGTCGTCCGATTCGTCGCCCACGGACGCCTCAAGGGAAACGGTTTCTTGAGATATTTTGATTATGTGATGAATCTTTTCTATCGGTTCTCCCATTTCAGCGGCTATTTCTTCCGGAAGCGGTTCGCGTCCCAAATCTTGTATGAGTCGCCTGTTTATTTGGGCGAATTTGTTTATGGTTTCTACCATGTGAACCGGAATGCGAATGGTTCGAGATTGGTCGGCAAGAGCTCGCGTTATGGCTTGGCGAATCCACCATGTTGCGTAAGTTGAAAATTTATACCCTTTTCGGTAATCGAATTTTTCAACCGCCCTGAACAGTCCTATGTTTCCTTCTTGTATCAAATCAAGCAAGGTCAAACCTCCGCGTCCGGCGAATTTCTTCGCTATTGAAACAACGAGTCGCAGATTCGCTTCTATGAGTTTTTGAAACGCTTCCGGTTCTCCTCTTTCGTTCTGTTTTGCCAGTTGGAGCTCTTCATCGGGCTTTAGAAGAGGGACTTTTCCTATATCCCTTAAATACATTTGTATGGAGTCTCCGGATATTTCCGCCAAGTCATAGCGTTCCAGTATTCCGGGGATTTTTTCAGACAAAGCGTCGGATGTGGCGCGCTGGGATTTTCCTCCCAGAATGCTGACTTCTTCTTCGACAAGAGTTATATTGTTCAGTTCCAGTTTGTCCAATAACTCCGAATACAAGTGCAGATACTCTTCCACTTCGGGCAACGCAAAAAGAACTTCGTTTTCGGTTATGAAGTTTCTGGATCGTCCTTTTTTCACCAACAATGATATTTTGTCTCTCAAATCGGCTTCGATTTCTTTTGTTAGAACAAACTTCTTCGCCGATGGCTTTTTCACGGTCTTTTTCGCGACAGTCTTCTTGGTTGAGGTTTTTTTCTTAACCGGAGCTTTCTTTGTCGGCGTTTTTTTGACTTTCTTCGCCGATGGCTTTTTCACGGTCTTTTTCGCGACAGTCTTCTTGGTTGAGGTTTTCTTTGGGGTTTTCTTCTTTGTTGGCATAATCTGGTTTGAGTCTTCGAATTATACTAATCTTAAGAAATGTTCTTAAGTTTCTTTGTAAGTTCTCTGAAACGATTGGAAAGTCGCGCAATCAACTCCTCATCTCGAGATGATTGCGACTCTTGTATTTTCAGTTGTTGTTCTATTGAAGATAATTCCTTGGAGATGTGCCTCTTGTTGTGAAGAGATACAAGGCGTTTGAATTCGCGTTGCACTTCGGGGCCGGCTAGATTGCCATATTCTTTTTCTCCGAGCAATTCCAAGACATTGTAATGCCTCTTTAACGTGTCATCGTCTGACGCGGTTATTGTTTTAGATATGTAAGATTGTTTGTCGCCACTATACCAAGTATTTAAAAATTTGTAAAATTCATGATATTCGGATTCGTTTGTGGTATCTATCTCAATCTGTTTCAACATTTCACCAATCATGGACTCGTTTCTCAATACGAGCGCCAGCAAAAGGTCGATTGGCGGGATTTTTGGAGCGTCGACGATACTGTCTGTTTTCGCGTTTGACACGCCTTTCGCGTTGTCGGTTGTTTGTTTGTAAGTCTTTGTTGTGCGCAATTTTTCGCGAATATCTTGTTCGTATATCCTCATACGAGAACTTATCACGCTTATATAATGTCCTCTCTCCACCGGATCCGGCATGTGTTTGAGTATTTGAACAAGTTCGTCGGTTGCTTGTTTTTTGTCTTTCGCTATTGACAAATTTTTCTCGGAGCACACGCGCTCTATCATGTATTCCATGAACGGAACGTGGTTTTTTACCGCTTGTTCCCATAATTTCGGGTTTTGCTTGACCATGTCCGCTGGGTCTTTGCAACCTTCGTGCATCGGAACGACATATGCGTCGCATCCGGACCTCCACGCTATAAGGGCGGAGCGCTTCAGCGCGACCATTCCGGCATCATCTTGGTCAAGCGCGAATAGGATATTGCGGGAAAAGCGTTTGATTATCCTGAACTGGTCGGACACGATGGCGGTTCCGGAAGAAGCGACCGCGGATTTTACATTCGCCATATGCGACGCTATAACGTCCATTTGCCCTTCGACGAAAATAGCCATGTCGGTCTTTCTGATATGCTCCTTCGCGTGGCTGAGTCCGTACAGTGTAAACGCTTTGTGATAGAGTGGCGTTTCCGGCGTGTTTATGTATTTGCCTCCCGA
>WFTB01000031.1 GCA_015485695.1 Patescibacteria group bacterium
ATTCTGGTGCCGGGGGCGGGACTTGAACCCGCACGAAGTTTTACCCCCAACGGATTTTAAGTCCGTCGTGTCTACCAATTCCACCACCCCGGCGTGTTATTAATTAACGTGTGCGCTTTTTTATAAACCTCTCTTTTAGCGTGTCATGGAAACCTTAAAAAATCAATATCCCGTGAATTTTTCCGTTTTTATGTTTTTCTCATCGACACCCATCTCATCAATAAGCAACACCTCCATGTCCTTTACCATGTCAACCGGACCACACACATAAAAAAGTCGACCAGAAACATCGTTTATCCTATCTTTAATCATGCGCGAATTGATTCTTCCTTTTTCTTCTCTCCAACCATCGGGCGCGCTCTTGGTCAACGTATTGACTATTTGTATGTTGTTATTGGTTTTCTCGGTTCTTGAATTTTTCAAAAATTCGTCAAATTCCTCCTTGTAGGTTATCCGGTTCGCCGTTGGGTTTGAATAAAACAAAACGAAATCGTGTCCCAAATCATTATCTATGGAATATTTCATAAAAACGCGAAACGGCACTATGCCTATACCTCCTGCAATCATAACTATCGATGATTTATCTTCGGGAAGCACAAACCGCCCAACCGGACTGAACATTTTCACGGTGTCTCCCTTCTTCATTCCCTGAAGCGCCTTTTTGAATTCGCTTATACCGTTACGGTAAGCTATGATTATGTTTTCTTCGGTCGGAGAGGAGGCTATTGTAAATGTTCGCATGCCGGTCTCGGCGTCACCGGTTTTTATATTCATAAACCTAAGAACAACATGCTGACCGGGAAGGTAATCAAAACCGTCCGGTCGCTTGAACACGCTCAACGTTGTTCCTTCCGCCCCTTTTTTGTGTTCCAAAAGCTCAATATTATACATCTGTGCAATTAATAATGGCGCAAAATGCGCGCATAACGCCCGAATTAGCCTAAAACCGAAAGGCGTCCAAAACGGATCTGTTCGTGGTTAACAACGCAAATCGCGACTTTGAAAGTATAAGAATTATTGTCCGAGTGGTCAACATGGCGAATCCGGCATAAAATGCCGTTGGACGCCAAAGTTTTATCCCGGGTTTAAAATCAGGTTTATCGTTGACGCGATTATGACCACCGCAAGCAAAATTTTAACCCAACGAGAACCAAATCTAGTCGCCCAATTAACGCCTATGAACGCACCCAAGACAACACCGAACGCCATCGGGACCAAATAAACCCAATTAACAACTCCGTTGGTTATAAAAATATACGATGATATCAGCGTTACAAAAAAACTCACCAAGTGTGAGTTTGCCGCGCTGGTAAGAGTGTTCCAACCCGTAAGATATGTTATCAAAAATATTGCGAAAGTGCTCAGCGCCGCACCGTAAAACCCTCCGTACAAACCCAACACCAGCCCCGATGTGAGAAACACAACCTTATTGTTTTTTATCGTTCCCGGCAAAATTGACGAATCTCCTTTCAAGCGGGGTATCAAGAACAAAAGAACCACCATGATGCCCGCGACAATATATGACAAGTACTTCGGGTCAAAGTTAACCACCAAATTCGAACCGAAAACGGCTCCTATGGACGCCATCACCGCAAACGCCATGGTGTGTTTCCATACCATCAGTTTCTTTCTCGCAAACAGTGTCGTGCTAACACCCTCCAGCAACAACCCGTTTACATGGGTCGTCCCGATGGCTTGGATTATAGGAAGTCCTGCCAAAGAATACATGGCTATCATCAAAATGGCGCCACCGCCGACAACAGACCCGAAAGTTCCGGCAATGAGTCCCGAGAAAAACAAAACCCCCATGATTATCCAACTCATTTCAAGCATAGCGAATATTATCTTCGCTTTTAATAATACAATTCATTTTAGCAAAACACAAATGCGAATTTATCTCACACAACACACTTCGTCCGCTGTCGCGATATCTTAAAATAAGACGCTCTCCTTTAGAGGGTTGTTGTTAAAACAAAACAACTTTGAAAAAACTGTCTTGTGCCAACAACGTCCGTTGAGAAATGTTTTTCCAAATGTCCTGATAAGCCGGGGCGCGTAGTTGTTTTATGGTTACCAATTAAAGTTAATTTAAAATTAAGCCGGCTTTCTGCAAACAAATAACCCCCAACCAACCTCGCCGTTGTCGATTGCATTAATTGTTTTCTTGTAGGCTTTTATAAATTTTTTATACTCATTTTCATATTTATTGACACTCTTACCACCTTCAATTTTATTAAGCAACACATCGACCAAGACCTCATAACTCCTTTTTAAATGTGTGGACAAGTCATGAGCCTCACATACTTCAAAGCCAATCCACCTCAAAAAAACCTGATATGAAACAAAAGAAAGCGGGGTGTCAAACAACAACCTTCTATACACATGTTTTTTAGCTTCGTCGCTTATATTTGATTTTGACTTAAACAAATCATCAAAGATAAAAACACCACCTTGCTTTAAAACGCGACAAATCTCTTTAAAAGCTTTTTCTTTATCGTGAACATGATAAATGGTAGCTTGACTCCACACATGGGTGAAGTTTTCATTTTGGTATTGTATTTTTGTGGCGGTACCCTTTTGAAAGGACACTAAATCCTTTATTTCTTTAGATAATTTATTTAACTTGTCTTGCGCGCTTTGAATGCGCACGCCACTTAAATCAATACCATATATGGCACACAAACACCTCTTAGCAATCTCAATGGTCACCGTCCCATTACCACACCCAATATCAAGAACCTTGGACAACGCATCAATACCGGATTTATCTATCATCATCTCGGTCAACCTGCTTGAAGCCTTTTGAAAATCGCTATGATTACCCGACTCAAAGTACCCCCAATGCAAACTACCTTTTTCGTCCCAAAAAGTTTTATATACTTCGTTGTGCTCATCATAGTAATCTTCCGTGTCTGTTTCGGTAAATTGTCCTAACTTCTTAGTCATAAATTTATAAATATTTTACAAACTCATTGTTATCATTAACTAAAATCATTTTTGGTTTTTGCTTTAAATCATCTAACAGTTCGTACGCAACTATAATCAAGGTATCACCCGGCTCGCACAGTCGGGCACCGGCCCCGTTTACCCTAACAAAGCCTGAATGTTTGGGCTCTGCACCCACATAAGTCGTCCATCGATTGCCGTTTGTCACATTAAAAACATCCACCCTTTCGTGCTCTGCCAAGTTCGATTTTTCCAACAACCACTGATCGATAAAAATACTTCCAACATAGTTTTGGTTTTTGTGGGTCACTTTCGCATGATGAATTTTTGATTTTAAAAAAACCTTCATACTGACTTAAAAAATATCAATTATGTTATAAGATAACATGACAAACACTATAAACAACAAGATATTATGTATCAATAAACTTGTAGTTTGTAAAATAAATGGTATAATTATGTAAGCAAAATTTATGACAATTCAAGAATTATTAACAAAATTTAATATCAGCCAAAGAGCTGCGAGAGTCTATGTTGTCATGTTAAAAACTGACCAGGTAAGAATACGTGACATAGTCCAAGAACTTGGTGAAGCGAGACAGTTAATCTACGAAGCAATGGCCGAGCTTGAGGGCAAGGGGTTGGTCGTACGAATACCCATAAGCAAGCACCGATATAGTTATCAAGCGTCTTCCCCAGAAGTGCTAGTTGAAATAGCAATGCAAAGAGTAAATGAGACACAAAGTATGTTGCCCAAATTACTTGAGATATACAACTCTAACCAAAAAAAGGGTTCCGTGTCTATTTATACTGGAAAAATGTCAATCAGGGCTTACTGGAAGGGGTTTGTTATAAAAAAAATGAACAGAAACACTCCACAACTGACTCTGGGAGCAATGGAACAGTGGTATGGTGTTGGTGGGAAAACCGCAGAAGTTCTCCCGCGATTAAAATTTAAAAAGTCTATAACTACAAAAATTCTGGCTACTGACGGCGAGTTTGCGCAATGGCTGTCAAGGCAACCAAATTATGAGACAAGAATTCTAGAAAACACATCTCTCACAGGAGAAATAACCATATATGGAGATATTGTTCACTTCATAAATTACACTAAAGGGAACATCAACATGACGGTAATTGAGTCTGAAGTTATCAGTAAAACAATGAAAGAAATGTTCTATATGCTCTGGGAAGGGAGCAAAACAAAAGACACAATATAAAAAAGATTGTGACAAACGTTTTAAGTTTATCCTAAAGAGTTCCAACCCTGAACACAACAAAACAACAACTCAACAGAGTTGTTGTTTTGTTGTTTTTGTCCGACAGCTCCCAACTGTCTCCTCGCCCGTTCGATTCCCTCATTAGTACTGAGCGGAAAGAAGAAATCACCTGGGCTTGCGGTCGCTTGCCACCGGCAACCGTCCTCGCCCGTTCGATTCCATTATTGTACTGAGCGGGTAGGGGGAATCGAACCCCCATCGCTACCTTGGCAAGGTGGCATAATAACCATTATACGATACCCGCAAATCAAATTTTCAATTCAACAAACGAATCGGCAACAACGCAAAACCTATTATGAAGAATCAATATCGATTTTAATCACTTTATCACGTTTTGTCAATCCTTTTAATATTTTTATTTGACGTTTTCGGACATTAAGCTCAACGGACAACAGATTCATAAGCTCCGCATTAGCCTTGTTGTTCTCCGGAACAGAACACACATACGCCTTATACTCAGCGTTTCCGGTCTTTTCCAGCCTCCTGCTCTTGCTATTGGTCACAACACGAACACTTATCACCATAAAACAAACCCCGAAAAGCATTTACCTCATCCAACAAGTGTATTATAGTATAATTGTTATAAATCAACCATAACAAAACACTTATGCCTGAAACAACCATTACGGAAAGTATGTTTAATGAAGAAATAAAAAACTTTAAAGGTGTCGCCTTGGTGGACTTTTGGGCTGAATGGTGCGGTCCATGCAGAATACAAGGTCCTATAATAGAAGAACTTGCCGATGATTTTTCGGGCAATGAATCCGTAAAAATAAGAAAGTTAAACATAGATGACGCCAAGAAAACCGCTCAAGAATACAATATAATGAGCATTCCGACAATAATCATGTTCAAAGACGGAAAACCGATGGAAACAATGATAGGTGTTCAACAAAAAGACTTATTAAAGGACAAAATAAATTCACTGTTGAATTAACGCCCCGAATAGAACCTGCAAATAATCAATTCTCGCTTAGACTTTGTTTTGCTTTGTCAAACGAAAAACAACGGTTTACACTGTATATAAACGCATTATGAAAATCCCATCTCGTCGCACAGAAAACAAACTAAACAGGAAAGGCTTCCGTAAAATAGCGGGAATGGACGAAGCGGGGCGGGGCGCGCTTGCCGGTCCCATAGTGGGGGCTTGCGTTGTTTTACCCGAACACCTTAAAATAAAAGGGTTGAGAGATTCAAAACTACTCAGCGAAAAAGCGAGGGAATCGCTTTATCTGAAAATAATAAGGAATGCGGAAAAATGGTCGGTTTCAGTTGTGTCTTCAAAGAAAATTGATAAAATAGGAATACAAGAAGCGAATGCTCTGGTTTTCAGGTTAGCATTGCGTAAACTCGGAATGACGCCCGATTATGTCTTAATCGACGGAAAAAAGATAACCCACCTACCTGTTCCGTATGAATATGTTACCGGGGGAGATAGCTCTGTCGCTTGCATCGCAGCCGCGTCAATAGTGGCAAAAGTAACCAGAGACCACATAATGAATCGCATGCACATGGATTTTCCCGAATACGGATTTTCCGCGCACAAGGGATACGGAACGATAAGTCACGTGAAATCAATCAAAACCCTTGGTCCAGTAAGCGCGCACAGAATGTCATTTAAACCGTTATCAAATTAAAGAAAAAAATATGACGTCCAAAGGCGGAAACGAACTCTTAAATGCCGAGGAAATACTGAAAAACCAACTGGGTCTTGAACCTGGTCAGAAGGTTGCGGACCTTGGCAGTGGCGGTGTGGGAATGTTTTCCATAGAAGCGGCAAAACTTGTAACGGACACCGGCCAGGTACATGCCGTAGATATACTAAAATCCGTATTGGCGAACATCGAAAGTCGCGCCAAAATGGAAAACCTGCACAATATAAAAACTCACTGGACAAACCTGGAAAGATTCGGAGCATTGAAAATAAACGACCAAACCCTTGATGTCGCAATGCTTATTAACACACTCTTTCAAAACAAAGACCACGAATCAATACTGCGCGAAGCCACAAGACTGCTTAAAACTGACGGAAAACTGCTTGTGGTAGAATGGATACCCGGCAGATCCGCGATAGGACCGGACCCGGCGGACAAGATAGGCCCAGAGCGAATACGAAAAATAGCTCAATCCATAGGTCTTGTTGAAGTATCGTCGTTCAGCGCGGGACAATACCACTACGGCATAATATTTAAGCGACCATAACCATCACATAAACATGAACATATCCAACATTTTTTCGACAACATATCTGTTTAATACCGACCCAGGACCGTTCTTGCCGTTCGCTTTCAAGTTTATGGCGATTTTTTTCGGTACATTGGTAATACTTGGGTTTGTGGCAAAAAAAATAGAAGACCAAAACTCATTCCCTCCGGTAAAGAAATTCTTTTACAAACTTCATCGATTTTTGTTCACAATGGGGGTTCTGGGTCTTTTATACGTTTTCTTTCGAGAGCAAGGGGTTTATTTGTTGTCAACTCCAATACTTCTACCGATATGGTTGGTGGCCTCTCTTTTGTGGGCGGGAAATATTCTAAAATACTACTTTACGGACCGACCCAAGCGAGAAGAGGAGCTCAAAAACGAAGCGGATAAAAAGAAATATCTTCCTTCATAACGAAACAAACCTACCCAACTTCGATATCACCCACCCATTTCCGCGAAAAATAAAAGCCCAAAAAAGTTATAAATCACTGATTTTCGTCAATTTCATTAAAAACGGAATCGCTTACTTTGAGAAAATTCCTGCCGTTAAATTCGTGCTCGGTTTCCGTACGCTGTGTTTGTTTACATAAAATATATGTATAATACACACATGTCCAATGTTTCTGTGGGGAAAAAAGGAGAAAACCTTGCAAAAAAGTTTCTTGTCAAAAAGGGATATGTTCTGCTGGGAGAACGATGGCAAAAACGAGTCGGAGAAATAGACATAATAGCTATGGACAAGAGCACGTCCGAGATTGTTTTTGTGGAAGTGAAAACAAGAACCTCCACCAAGTTTGGGTGGCCGGAAGAAAAAGTAACGCGCAAAAAACGGGAAAAAATGCACAAAACGGCGCAATTTTACATGCTAAAACACGATTATCCCGACAATCAAAAATGGCGAATGGATGTTATAAGCATAATATTGCGAAAAACGTCAAAAAAGGTTGAAATATCTCATTTCGAGAACATAGCCATATCTTATTGAATTAAGCGTTTTTACACCGTTTACCAACAATGTTATCCACCGAAAGGTGGCTTTTTAATTCGAAAACGTTGTGTTAAGATACACTGAAATTTTGAAAAATCCATTATTTGGAATTTTTTAAAACAAAAAGATCCTTCAAAAAATAAATTATAATTTGCAACACAAAAACAAAGACACTCTCTCGCATCCATGGGTTTTAAGAGATGCAAGATTCGTCCATCGCGTGTTGCGCGGTCCGAAAACAAATCGGGCTCGCAACCCGATGCTCGTATGTGTCTGATTTTGGGTGCAAAGGTCATAATTTTAAATATAACGGAGGATACAATATGAACACACGCAATAATTTTTTTGAAAAAATAACAAGGTTTGGCGTGTCTCTTTTTTGCGTATTGTCGATTATCGCTTTCGCAAACACGGCAAACGCAAAAACACAGAGTGCAAAACATATCGAAACAACAATAAATGCTCCCACAATTCTGTTGCCAAACCAGGGACCGTCAACCGAGCAAACCCCTCTCATAGCGGGCGTTACGCAAAACAACACATATGTCGACGTTTACATAGACGGCGCTTTCAGTGGGAGCGCAAAGGTAAAAAACTCACCGAACGGAACAGCAAGCTGGAGCTATATGCCAACCGATAAACTTACACCGGGAATACATACGGTATCAGTGTTGGCAAGAAACGCCGACGGAACAAAAAAGAGCGAGAAAACACCCGTTCACACGATAGAAACAGTAAAGTCACCACCGACACCGGTACTGATATCAGCTGTCGTAAACAACTCCACAACATACGACAAACCGTTTATAACCGGTCTGTCCACAAACAACCTGATGGTTGAAGTGTTTATAAACGGCAAAAAAGACGGGGAAATCTCGCCAAGACAACACCCATCCGGGACGGCGAATTTCGCTTACAAACCTTCTTACAATTTGGAAGACGGGTGGTATTCGATAAAAGCTAGGACAAAAGACTCAAACGGATTTCTAAGCGATTTTACAAAAGAACTTATAGTTGAAATTCGCAATAAGAAAAACCGAGAAACGAATAAGGTGGCAAAAACCAAGGAACAAACGTCAAGACCCGTTGTGAAAACCAAGGTTCCGGCACCGACTCTCATAAGCCCGGAAACCGACAGCGTTGAAAAATCAACGTCACCGAACATATCGGGGCTGGTTCACAACAACTTGTCAGTTGAAATATTTATAAATGAAAAACTGAACGGAACAATTTCACCCGAAAAACATCCGAGCGGAGTCACAAACTTTGCTTATAAACCGTTTCTGAATCTCAGTCCCGGTTACTACGAAATAACAAGCAGGTCCATTGACGGTAACGGCGTAAAAAGCGGATTCTCAAACACGATTCGCCTCATAGTGAGCCCCGGATACGCGCGACAAACAGTCGCCAAACAAGCAACCGTTCCAAGAGTAAGTCAAAACAAACCTGGCGATAAAATAACGACAAAACCAATACTGAAAAAAAACGATGGAACCGAACAAAAAGCGGGCGCTGAAGATGGCTCGAACAACGACGATGTCGAAAACGTTGAAAACGATACCAAAAACAAAACCACAAAACCGGAACCGAGAAAAGAAAAAGAAATTGACGAAATAATGGTAAAAGAAACGACGAGCACGGAACCCTCCATAAATGTTGACAATCAAAGGGAAAAAACCGAGCCGGAAATAATAATTTTAGGCGAACAAACAACAGCGCTTAACACAACCACTCCGGTGACCAACACAAAAAAAACAAAAAACACCGGTCTTATAGTTGCTTTGGTTTTAATAGCCATAATAGCGATAGGTCTTATAAGTTGGTTTACAAGCGACTCGCAAGAAGAGCCGGACGATAACGCAAGCGACAATTCTAAAAAAAACGAAGAAACAAATCTAAGCGAAATCAATGATTATGAAAAAACCAATGAGGATAACACGAAGTGGGAAATAGAGCCTGTTGATTCCGAAACAGAAGAACAAGACAAGGGCGAACCCGAACAAGAAATTACACAACCTCCGCCACCCCCGCCGGCACCTTCACAAAAGTAAAAAACAGCCCCCGTTGAATCGGGGGTTGTTTTTTTAAAAATGTTATGATATACTGTTAGAGTATCCAGGTGTGGCTTTGTCCGCGCCTTTTTAGCTAATAAGATCAACTTGGAAAACAATATGAACAACCAACTGATGTCCGCGATTCAACAAATAGCGGATGAAAAAAACATATCAATAGAGTCGATAAAAGAAACAATAGAATTGGCTCTCGCCGCCGCGTACAGAAAAGATTACGGAAACAAGCTTCAGAACATTAAGGTCGATTTTAATCTTGAAGACGGTTCGATGAAGGTATATGACAGCAAAACCGTCGTAGACGACGCTTTGGTTGAGGATTACCTTAAAGAACAGGAGATTAGGACTCAAAACTCTGAGAACCAAGAAAAAAACGAATCAAACGAAAAAGAAACTAAAAAAGAAGAACAAAAACCGGCCGAAAACCAGGATTATGCGGACGAAGAACAAGAGATAAAATTCAACCCAAAGACAATGATAGGGATATCGGAAGCGAAAAAAATCAACCCTGAAATATCTTTGGACGAGGAATTGCGCACCGAACTCGAAGCTCCGACAGATTTTGGAAGAATGGCGGCTCAAACAGCGAAACAGGTAATCATACAAAAAATCAGAGAGGCTGAAAGAGAACACATTTTCGAATTGTTCAAAGACAGAGAGCGCGAACTGGTCAACGGAATGATTCAAAGAGTCGAACAAAGGGTTGTTCTGGTTGACATAGACAAAACAACGGCGATAATGCCGAAATCGGAGCAAATAGCACATGAACAGTACAGGGTTGGAAACCGAATGAAATTTTATATAAAAGAAGTAAATCAAACTCCGAAGGGACCTGAGATAATAGTATCGAGAAACCATCCGGAAATAATACGAAAACTGTTTTCCATAGAAGTTCCTGAAATTTCAAATAACACCGTAACAATAAAAGCCATATCAAGAGAAGCCGGAGCAAGGTCTAAAATCGCCGTAACATCGAAAGAAGAAAACATAGACCCGATTGGCGCGTGTGTAGGCCAACGCGGAGCCAGAGTTCAGACCATAATCACCGAACTTGGCGGTGAAAAAGTTGACATCATAGAATATTCCGAAGACCCTTCTGAATTTATAGTAAACGCTCTTTCTCCGGCAAAAGTAATAAAAGTTGAAACAGACGAAGAATCCAAATCCGCAAAGGCATTTGTTAAAGAGGATCAGTTGTCTCTAGCAATAGGAAAAGGTGGGCAAAATGTAAGGCTTGCGGCACGACTCACCGGGTGGCGCATCGATATCGTCGAGGATACAAGCGGTGAAATCAAAATGAGCTCGGAAGATGATGTTGACATGATTGATGCCGAAATAAACGAACCCGCGGAGGAAGACTCAATTCGAGAAGACTTGCAAAACACCCAACCAAGCGGTGAAGCTAAAGAGTCTCCGGAAGAAACGGAAGAAAAACAAGACAACCCCGAAACAAAATAACTCTTTGTTTTTGACGCAAAAACAACATGCCGTATAGAATATCTCAATTTATCGTTATTCCGTTGCTCAAAAAAATCTCGGATAATGTGTGCGGTATAAACAATTTACCAAAACCACCTTTTATTATCGCGTCAAACCACATAACCCAAATTGATGCATTGCCGATAATAGCTCATGTCTTTTCAATTCACAAAAAAAAGGTTTATTATATAATGCGTCAAACGCGAACCGACAATCCGTTAACGCGAATTGCCGTTGCGTGGGCCGGGTGCATTGTGGTAGACAACAAAAACAAATCCGGAGTAATAGAAGATGCCGTAAAAATATTAAACAAAGGCAATATAGTCGGCATATTTCCGGAAGGAGCGAGAAACTCGAGGAAAAATTCTCAAAACTTACTCAAAGGCAAAACTGGCGTGGCGCGAATAGCTCATCGAACCGGGGTTCCCGTAGTACCGATAAGCATAAAAGCGAGTCCGGAACCGCACCGAATAGACGATTTAGGGAATGAGTTTTCTTATTTTCCGGACGCCTTGTTTTCTCTATTTTTTGAAAAAAACAGAATAAGCATAAACATAGGGAAACCGATATCGTTTGATAAAATACCAAAAAACGAACTCGACTACAAAACCATAACCGAAACAACTGAAATGATAATGAAATCAATAGGTTCGCTTTGCGACAAATCATACCCTTACTAACTTATGTCTCCAGCGAGAAACCAAAACATAAGATCGCCCCAAGAATGGAGATCCAGGCCCAAAAAACGCGCAAAAATCGGTTCGCGCAAACCAATCGGTCAAAACAAAAAATCTCCATCACGCAAAAAAGGGGTTCCTATAAAAAGACGGCTCGTTTTAATTTGCGCGATTGCTTTGTTGGTGTTCTTTATTTTTGCGTCAGTTGCGGTAGCGTGGATTTCAAAAGACCTGCCCGAACCGGGCGGTATAATAGAAAGAGACATACCCCTGTCTACGAAGATATACGATCGCACGGGCGAAACTCTTTTGTATGAATTTTATTCCGGTGAAAAACGCTCTCCGATAAAATTGAGCGATTTACCAAAGCACGCCATATGGGCGACCATAGTCGCGGAAGATAGAAATTTTTATTCACATTCAGGCGTTAAAATAACCAGCATACTCAGATCCATTGTCGTAAACACCATCAAAGGAGGAAAGGTGCAAGGAGCATCCACAATAACACAACAACTGATAAAAAACGCTTTTCTCACAACTGAAAAAACGTATACAAGAAAAATAAAAGAAGCCCTTCTGGCATACAAGCTCGAAGACAGGTTTACAAAAGACCAAATACTTGAACTTTATTTTAACGAAATACCGTACGGGTCAACCGCTTATGGTATAGAATCCGCCGCTCAAATGTATTTTGGGGTTTCCAGCAAAGACCTAACTATAGCGCAATCCGCAGTTCTTGCAGCCCTGCCGAAAGCCCCCAGCAGACTGTCTCCTTACGGAACCGGTAAAGATGAATTGATTGCGAGACAAAAATTCATAATAGACTCAATGGTCAGTGAGGGTTACATAAGCGAGTCCGACGCAACGAAAGCCAAAAACGAAGAACTCGAATTCAAACCCCTAAACAGCTCTATAATAGCTCCGCACTTCGTGTTTTACGTACAGAGACTGCTTGCCGAAAAATATGGAGAAAGAACCGTGGAACAGGGAGGGTTGAAGATAACAACCACACTTGACCTTTTCAAGCAAAAAATAGCGCAAGAAATAATAGATGAAAGGGGGGAGATAAACGCAAAAGAGTTTAACGCGTCCAACGCGTCTCTTGTCGCTCTTGACCCGAAAACGGGCGAAATACTGACAATGATAGGGTCGAGAGATTTTTTCGACCAAGACATAGACGGAGAGGTTAACGTCGCAACCAGACCAAGACAACCCGGTTCGTCATTTAAACCGATAGTGTACGCGGCCGGTTTCGAACAAGGTCTTTCCCCAGAAACGGTTTTTTTCGACCTCAACACGGTTTTCAAGACCGAAACCGGCGAGGACTATGAACCAAAAAATTACAACCTAAAGGAAAACGGACCGGTAAACATACGCACCGCTCTCGGAAGCTCTCTTAATATACCCGCTGTAAAAGCGATATACCTAACCGGCGTCGGCAAGGTTATTGATTTTGCGGAAAAACTCGGATACACAACATTAAAAGACAGATCAAGGTTTGGTTTGTCCCTGGTTCTGGGAGGGGCGGAAGTCACTCTGCTCGAACATGTCACGGCATATGCGACATTCGCTAGA
The DNA here is from genome assembly GCA_015485695.1 of Patescibacteria group bacterium. Classification (GTDB taxonomy): domain Bacteria; phylum Patescibacteriota; class Patescibacteriia; order WFTA01; family S139-112; genus S139-113. The sequence continues at coordinate 13,220 of WFTB01000031.1, forward strand.
GAAGGAATCTACAACCCTCCCGTAGCGATTCTTAAAATAGAAGACAAGAACGGTAGGGTTCTGGAAAAATTTGACAAGAGCAAACTGTCAAAAGAACCTGTTATAAACCCTGAAACCGTAAGAAAAATAAATTCAATACTGTCGGACAACAATGCCAGACTTTTAACATTCAACGAAAACAACTACCTGACACTTGGAGACAGGCCGGTTGCCGCAAAAACAGGAACAACAAACGACTACCGTGACGCTTGGACACTCGGATACACACCTTCTCTTGTTGTCGGAGTGTGGGTTGGAAACAACGACAATTCCGAGATGAAAGGGAAAGCGGCCGGAGGAACGCTTGCCGCTCCGATTTGGAATATGTTTATGAGAAGGGTTTTGGGGGATACACCGATTGAAACTTTCAACGAACCCCAAAAAACAAAATTACCAGCAAAACCTCTCTTTAATGGAAAGGAATTCTTGGAGAGAATAGTTAAAATAGACAAACAAACCGGAAAATTGGCAACGGATTATTCGCCAAAAGCGGACATAATAGAGAAAAAATTTATAGAAGCGCACAATATACTTCATTACGCGAAAAGAGGAAACCTTTTGGGGCCGATTCCGAGCAACCCTGAAGAAGACCCAAACTACGCGTCATGGGAAGAATCCGTACAAAGGTGGGCGAAAGAAAAAAACATCATTCTGGGAACCCCACCAATGGAACTTGACGACTTGCACACAAAACAAGACGAGCCGTTTGTCTCAATAGAAAATCCAAAAACCGTAACAAGGCTCGAAACCGAAGTTGTTGTTTCCGCCAGATCGCCGAGAGGGATACGAACCATAGATTATTATTTAAACAACACTCTAGTAAAATCAGAATCACTAAAAGGAGAGAAAAAAATATCAAAAAAAACCACCAAACTAAAACTCCCAAACACTTTCAGTAACGGGGAACACTTACTCAGAGTTGTTGTTTATGACGACATAAGAAACGATGCCGAAACCTCCAAAAAAATACTTGTAAACATACCTAACAACCCGGTAACGGAAGACATTGTTAAATTCACATCACCGGAAAACGAAACATCGTTCAGCAAACGAGAGTTTCCGATAAACATCAAAGTATCAATTAAAAAACCCGAATCATTGAAGAAAATAAGCTTCTATGTTCAGGATTTGTTGACCAACGGCACGGAATTAATCGCATCTTACACGGAAATATACCCGGAAATGACAATACCCATAAACACATCGCCGGAAAAAGGAAACTACAGGGTTTATGCAATAACCACGAACTCTGAAGGTAGGTTAAACCTGGACTCGGGAATAAACATAACAATAAGAAAATAAAGCTACTGCTTTATAGGCATAATCATATACAAGTACTCTTTATCTTTGTCCGACTTCATAACCACCGGAGTCGTGCTTGAATCCATCTTAAAAACAACAATGTCACCGACGAAAGACTGAAGACCGTCAAGTAAATACTTGTAGTTAAAAACAACGGTTAACGGGCTACCCGAAATATCCGCATCCAACCTTGTCTCTTGTTCTCCAACTTGTACGTTCGACGTACCAACCTCAACAACGCCTTTTTTCTCTCCGAATTTCAACGATATGTCATAAATTCCGGAACGAGCAAACAATGAAGCGGCTCTGGTCGCCTGCATCAAATCGTTTTTACCAACCTCCGCTACGGTAGAAAAACTTTTCGGTATTATTTGGGTGTGGTCCGGGTATTCACCTTCTATTAATTTTGAAATTATAATTGTCTGACCCACGACAAACATAATCTGATTCTCATCAACATACATATCCGCAACATCATCTCCAGAAAGCGCCCTGTCAAGCTCACTCAAAGCCCTGAGTGGAATTATGCACTTACCCGAATACTCCCCCTCAGACAGCATCAGAGCGCACTCTGAGAGCCTGTAACTGTCAGTTGCGACCATCACAACCTTCTTACCGCTACCGGACATTAGGACGCCGGTTATCTCGGGGCGCATACTGTCGAGTGAAACGGAAAACATTGTCTTGGACAAACACTCCTTTAGTGCGGAAGAGTCGACACTTGCGGTTTTTTGTGTCGCAACACGCGGTATTATCGGAAATTCATCGGAAGATTGCCCCCTTATTTTTGTGCTGAAATTACCGCACTCTACCTTTAGCTGTCCTTTGACTAACTCCAAGGTGACATTACCACCGGGAAGCATTGAGACATAATCGGAGAACACCTTGGCATCAACCGTAAAAGACCCGTCCGACTCGGATTTACCTCTAATCTCGGTAATAACTCCTATCTCCAGGTTAGTCGAAGACACCTTAAGAACCCCGCCCACGACTTCCAGCATAACGTTGTTCAGTATTGGCAATCCGACAGACCTGCTTGGTAGCTTTGAAACAAGAGAAACCCCGTATCTTAAGTTTTCCTGTGTGCAAACAAACTTCATACTATTAAGATTAGTTTATATATAAGTATATTAATATTCATATTATAGGTGTTGAAACGGTTGAAAAGTTTATTTTCAACGCAAACCTTCAATAAAAAAGAGAAATATCGAATTGCAGGGGTGTTGATTGATTGTGTTTCGGGGTGTTGGGAAAATGTTATGTAAAAGTGGAAATGATTCAATGGGTGTAAAATCGACTGAATCGGTACACAGGCGCGCGATTGTCTGTGTGCGGTTTTTAACAGAAAATCAATGCGTTGTGCATAGGGTTTACACAAGCAAGCACTATGATGAATGCTGGTTGTACAGCCGTTGTTTGATTGCGTTTATTTCCGCGTCGAGTTTTTCGTTTGTTTCGAGTTCTTTTGATATTTTTTTGCAGGCATGCATTACCGTGGTGTGGTCGCGACCTCCCAACTCCGCTCCAATGTTGGGGAAAGACGCATTGGTTTCTTTTCTTATCAAAAACATTATGATTTGCCTCGGAGTTACAAGTTCTTTTTTTCTGGAACTCCCAAGTATGCTGTCTATCGTGACGTCGTAAAAATCCGTAACTTCCTTTATAACTTGCCTTGGTGTTATTACACCCTTTTTATTTTGTGGGGTTATGTTCGATAGTATTGTTTTTACGTTATCTAGACTTGGTTCGGTTTTCGTAAGTTCAAGGTGCGCCACGATTCTGTTGAGAGCCCCCTCAAGTTCTCTTATGTTTGTTTGAACTACGCTTGCTATGTAATTTATTATTTCTCGGTCAAGGTGAAGATTTTTTTCGGACACCTTTGTATCAAGTATTGCTATCCGTGTTTCAAGGTCGGGTGACCCTATGTCGGCTATCATTCCCCAGCTGAATCTTGATTTCAGTCTTTCTTCTATTGTCGGTATCGCGCTGGGCGGTCTGTCGGATGAAATTATTATTTGTTTGTTATTTTGGTGTAAATCGTTAAATGTGTGAAAAAATTGTTCTTGAGTCTGATCTTTTCCGGCCATGAATTGAATATCGTCAACAATAAGCAGGTCTATATCTCTGTAGTAGCTTTGAAATTTTGACGTTGTACCGTTTTTAATGGATTGGACAAAGTCGTTTGTGAATTTTTCACAAGACGTATATAAAACCTTGAGTTGTGGGTGGTGTTGCAGGATTTCGTGTCCGATTGCCTGCAATAAGTGGGTTTTACCTAGACCGACACCCCCATATATGAAAAATGGGTTGTATGTTTGACCCGGAGATTGGGCTATCGCCTTGGCCGCCGCATGAGCCAGTTCGTTGTTTTTTCCAACTATGAAGTTTTCAAATCTGTATTTATGGTTTAACCCGAAAGAGCCAACCGGAGACGGTTTTGTTTGGGTTTGAACATGGTTTTGTTGTGTTTGTGGATCCGGAGATTGTTGAATTGAGTACTGAGGTGGTGTGTTTTGAGTTGATTTCTTTATAGATTCAACTCGATATGATATTTCTTTTGCGGGATTTCCGTTGATGTTTTTGTAAGCCGTTTGTATTGCCGAGTGGTATTTGTTTTGCAACCAGCTTTGAGTAAACGTATTCGGCACGCCAACAACTATTTTTTCGTCTTCCCATGCGCTTATGAAAGTGTCTTTAAACCATGTGCTAAAATTAGCTTTACTGAGTATTAACTCTAATTCTCCGAGGATAGATTGCCAAAGTTGCTCTTTGTTCATAATGAATCCGGTAATTGTGGATTAAAAGTAATGGGAGGGTGCCTATTTATGCCACAAAACGGCATTATTGGCAAACTTTTGCTTTGTTCATGACAATTTTATCACATAAAAACAAAAGAATTAAGCCCAAAAAACACTCAGCTGTTAGTATTCGGTGGATAACATGTATATATGTTGATAACTCGACGACCGGGTGACAAAATTAGTTGCATCGGTTTGTGTTTTTCATTTTTTAAAAAAGAAACGCTCGTATTGTTTATATGAGCTGTTTGGTGTTTTGAGCCTTTGTCTTATTTAGGTTGACATAGGGATGTTTTGGTGGTACGATTTCAGGGTTAGATTTACAAAAACACGCGCTGTTTCGCGCGTTTGTATGTTTATGCCTAAAAGAACATATCAACCGAAAAAAAGAAAAAGAGCGCGAACTCACGGATTTAGGTCTAGAATGAGCAGTTCTTCCGGAAAGAAAATTTTGGCTCGAAGACGTCTTAAAGGCAGAAAAAGAATTGCTGTTTCTGTTTAGTATTAGCGTTGTTTACTATGTTGTCGCGCAAGCAAAGACTTTCCAGCGACAGTGATATACGTACCGTCTTGAAAAGGGGTGCGTTTGTTGTTTCTCCGTATGTTAAAATTGTTTGGAAAGAGAGAGGTGGTGCTCATAATGAATCAAGGTGGGTAGTGGTCGTATCCACAAAGGTTGACAAGAGAGCTGTTAAGAGGAATTTAATAAGGCGAATAGCGCAGTCTGTTATACTTTCTCTTAAAAACCCTAAAAAAAACGCGGATGTGGTGTTGTTTATAAAACCAAAGTCTGTTTTTTTAAAAAAAAACGAGCTCAAACGAGAAATTATTTCTCTTATTAAAAAATCCGGAATTGCATGAAAAAAATTCTACTATCGTTAATACTTTTCTATCAAAAAACAGTTTCACCCGACCATGGAGTGTTTTCCGTCACTAGGTCGTTTGTCGGATGCAAGTTTTATCCGTCTTGTTCGAAATATACATACGAGTGTATAGAAAAATACGGATTGATTGCCGGGGTTTGGGGAGGTTTAAAGCGTATTGCAAGGTGTCATCCGTGGTCTGACGGAGGTTATGACCCCGTTGTTCGAAAAAAACACGCTTAAATGTGTTACTTTTTTGACGTTATGGTTTATACTGTGACTTGAGTGTTTGTTAATTGATTTTTATGGGAATATTCGACGCAATTTTCTATCGACCCCTTTTCAATTTGTTGGTGTTTTTTTATGATGTTGTTCCTTGGAATGACGTTGGGCTTGCCATAGTGCTTGTAACAATAACCATCAAAATAATATTATTGCCGTTTTCTCTAAAAACCTTAAAGGCGCAGAAGGCTCTTCAGGATTTGCAACCGAAAATGCAAGAGTTGCAAGTTAGATACAAAGACAACAAGGAAAAACTGGCCCAAGCGACAATGGAGTTGTATAGAAAAGAAAAGGTTAATCCTTTTTCTTCTTGTCTTCCTTTGTTGATTCAATTGCCTTTTTTGTTCGCGGTGTTTCGAGTCTTTAGAGACGGGTTTGATACAAGCAAACTTGACATGGTCTATTCTTTCATAGATCGTCCGGATGCTCTAAATCCTGTTTCTATGGGGTTTGTTGACTTGTCGGAGCCAATATTGGCTTTGGCGGTTTTGGCGGGTATTGCTCAGTTTTTGCAGACAAGAATGCTGACACACAACAAGCAACCTAAAACAGACGGGTCTCAGGATGAGTCAATGGCGGCCGCGATGAACAAAAACATGATGTATGTTATGCCTGTTGTAACCGTAATAATAGGAGCCAGTTTGCCGGGTGGCCTTACTCTGTATTGGTTTTTATTCACTCTGTTGACGGTTGTCCAGCAATACGTTCAGTTCAAAGGGGAAGTTGTTTCGGGTTCACAAAAAAGCGAGCAATAGTATCGGTTTTTTAATTTTAGAAACCTTGCGACTCACGGGTTTTTACGGAAACGAACAAAACACGAGAAGAAATCTCGTGTTTTGTTGTTTCGTTGACCCGAAACATTCGAATGTGTTTTAGAATTTGTTGTGTTGCTTTTCGTATCTACCGTTTAGAACATTCGGCTTTTGCCAACTATTAGTCGAATTTGGCGGTGGCTTGATGATATGTTAACGGGGGTTTGAACTTCTTTGAATCCGTCCACAATCACTGTTTTTTGCTCGGTTGCTTGAATATTTATATTTTCGCAAGAAAAAAAACCGGAAATCTTGGTGTCAACATCTAGCTTAAGGGCTCCTTTTTTACTTGTTTCGGTTACGACCAACTCCAAGAACATGTCGCGAGGATTTATATTTGAGTTTGTGTTTTTATCTAAAACACTCAGAGGCATATTGGCAACTCGAATTTTTGCTGAATCGGACTCGCATTTTACGGAGTATTTTTTGTTCACGGTAGCAATAAGGTTCGCGCAATGTGCTTCCAAATGACTAACGAAGAAGATATTATCATTGATTTGCGGAATATATATTTTTTCTATGCGCCTGCGAGCAAGGGTCATTATGGCATCTTCTCCGCAGTTTATTCCAAGAGACTCGGATATTTGAGTGTTTTTGAAAAACGGAATATATCCAACAGTCGTCTTAATCGAAAGACTTGCCAAAACGGACAGGGTTTTTGAAAACAATTCATCGTCCCCGACCACGACCAACGTACTTTCCGTTGTCTCGGACAAATTTTTTTTGAGGGATTCGTCGACACTTGAATAAGAGTTGGAATATATGTTCTTACCTTGCAGACCAAGGGAATTCACTTTTCTTTCCAATGCCGTTAAGCGTTTTTGAAATTTTTGTTGTCGAACGTCCTGGTGGTATATGTAATAGTACATGTTCAGTCGTCTTTTTTCTTTTCTGTGGCGGAGTCACCCGATTCGTTCTTGGTTTTCGACGGGTTTTCCATGGTGATTGTTCCGTTTATCGTTGCTCCGGCTTCCATGTCTATCGATTGAGCCGTTACATCTCCGTTTATATTGGCGCTTGATGTTATCTCCAACTTTGATTTTACGACTATTTTTCCGGTAACGGACCCGGCGATAAGGGCGTTTTCCGCGACTATATCAGCCGAGATGACGGCTTCTTCTCCCACGTGGATGTCCTTTTTTGTTTTTAAGGTGCCTTTTACTTTCCCGTCTACGATAACATCGCCGTTTCCTTTGAAGTCTCCGCTAACAGACATTGACGGGCCTATTATGGTTTCCGGGTCTTTTATCTCTATTAACGGTTCGTTCGATTGTCCTTTAAACATAAAATATACTTAACTGCCATAAAAGCATTATAACAGCTTATCCTATGTCTTGAAATGGTGTTTGTCAATAAGAGCGAGACATGCGAGAGTTATGACGCAAATCATATAAGACATGAACTGAATACGAAAAAAAGTGAAGGTAATTTCTCGGTTTAAGGCGATTTTACGAATCCTCTCACCAAAGTTATTGCGGAAAAACCCCAATAAAGAGCAAAAAAACTTGTTGACGGTTTTGGACCGTTCAATGTCGGAAATCTTTGTTGTCTGGTGTTGTAAAAAGCGGAACATTGCGGGTTATGTTTTCTGAGTGCGCGTATTTCAAATTTGTTTGTATTTTGTCGGAGCATACAGTGGTTTTTGTGTCGGTGTGTAAACAAAAATCAGAAAACCGTTGTTTTAACTCAAAAAACAGGGAGAGCAACACACTGCAAATACCCTGTTTTTTTTGTTTTTGCTATCTCTCTATCAATTCCAGGCGCCCGTTTCGCACTATTGTTATGGACTGAACCTTGTTCGAGGTGTTGTTTTTATCAAACGAGTTTAGTCCGGTTATGCCATTTGTTCGTGTGTTGTTTAGGTTGGATTTGATATTTTCCGGCGTCAAAGGTTTTCCTTTGTCGCGAACTTGTTTGACCGCGCTCATTACAAAATGCACAGCATCATAACCCAGGCCGGAGAACGACAACCCGACAGGGTCTGTTGTTTCGTCAAAAAAATTCTTATATTTTTTCTCAAATTCAGTGTTATCAGTCCATGTTTGAGTTGAATATACACCTTCTGTGTCTGTGCTTATATCAACAAGCCCGTCACCGGTGAGAAGAGTTTCAAAACCCAGCTCCCGAGCTTGTTTGGTGAGCTTCACGGTCGGTTCGGGGAAAAGAGGGTAATAAACGGCATCGCTTCTTTTTTCTTTTGCCATCAATAATATTGTACGAAAGTCGTTTTCATCGGCGGACACTCGTTTTTGAATCGCAACGACACCTCCAATCTCTTGAAATTTATCAACAAACGCTTGCGATATGATCTCAGACCACTCGTCTTGAGCTGTCACGACAGTCACATTGCGAACCCCAAGTTCTTCGTAAGCGTATTTCGCCATCTTTTCTCCCGTTTTTTCGGTCGAATAACCAAACCCATATATTGTACTTTTCAAGTCGTTGATGGTGTCATTACTGTCCCAAAGCACCATCCCGGGTACGCCACTTTCTTTCAAAACCGAATCGAGAGATTTAACGGTATTGACGGAGGCGTTGAATATAACGCTTACCTTGTCAATGTTGATTAATTTGTTTAGTGCTTTTATGACCACGACGCTATCGAAAGATTGGTCGTCTTCGAATACCACGCTTATTTCGTTTTCTTCATATTCGGAAACGGCAAGTTGAATACCCTTTTGCATTTGAGATCCCACAAAACCAAGCTCACCACTCAACGGCAGTATGACCCCGATAGACACGGTGTTTTGAGCGGGATTTTTTTGTCTGATTGTGTTTGAAATTATCAAAAACACAAACAAAGCAATAATCGCAATTGATAGAAGCGCGTTAATGATATTGCTGTTTTTTCTCTCCATACATGAAACTAATTAAACTAACATAATAAAAACAATTGTTTAGCCTATTGTGCCTGTAATTTCTAAAAGCGTCAATAATTTTTTACAATAATTATTGAAAAAAACTTTTTTTGTTAAATATTAGCGATTATTTATTATTTTTCATATTGACAAATTGTTCTAGCAATTGTACTCTGAGTGTGTGGCTAGTGTGAAGATAGCTTTTTTGCATGAATTATGTTGAAGAATTAAAAGACTTTGGGTTGCACGACGCGGAAGCGAGAGTGTATTTGTTTTTACTTGAAGAAGGCAGGTCGACGGTGTTGCGAGTGTCGCATCGTACGGGAATTGCGCGCACCAACTGTTATCATATACTTGAGCGTTTGAAAACAAGGGGATTGGTAAGGGAAATAAAAAGCGGAAAGAAAAAAACATACGTCCCAAACGATCCGGAAGCCTTGCTTAGAGAGCACTTAACAAAAGGGGAGCATTTGAAGAGGATTGTTCCCAACCTTCGGGACATATATACAACGCAAAAACACAAGCCACGTATTCAGTTTTATGATGGTTGGGAACAGGTAAAACAAATTTACGTTCGTGTTTTGGGCGCAAATGAGGTGTATGCTTTGGGGTCTGTAAACAAGCTTATCGAGATAGATGACAGGTTCTTTAAAGCGTACGCAAAGAAACTGAAAGCAAGAGGTGTGGTATTTCATGACATAGTTTCAAAGAAAACACACGATTATGTTCTCGAGGAATTTGGCGGTGTGTTGAAAGGGTTGCACTCAACCAAAACCCTTCCGGTCGCCTACGAAGACATTCCCACCGACATCCTTGTTTGGAGTGATTGTGTTGCGATTAACATTCTTGATGACCCTGTTTTCGGTACCGTAATAACTCACCCATTGCTTGCCCGTACTTTTAGGACGATATTACGTGTTTTGGAAGATGAGTTATAAAAGTTCTCGTTGTAAATATTAGTTTACGGATATATTAAACGAGAACGCAAAGGTTGAACAATGTTTTTTGATTTGCTAAAGTAACGGAACAATTCAAGCCCCCATAGTTTAATGGATAAAACGAGAACCTCCTAAGTTCTAGCTCCGTGTTCGACTCGCGGTGGGGGCACAACTTGTTTGCCGGAGAACGAGTTCCAAGATATTCTACACCCTACTTCTAAACTACTCTGGAAAAAACTCGGAAAACAGGCACCAAAAAACACCTTTTCGTAAGGTGTTTTTTGGTGGGCGATACAAGATTCGAACTTGTGACCTCCACGATGTCAACGTGGCGCTCTAACCAGCTGAGCTAACCGCCCTTGTACCTGAATGTACAGGTGTCGCCTTCAATAGAAGAGGGTTTTTCAGAGTTCATTAACAAACTTTGAATCTTGTTTGTATGGGGCAACTCTGTGAAATAAATTTATTGGTTGTGCGGACGAGAGGACTTGAACCTCCACAGCCTTACGGCCACTAGCCCCTCAAGCTAGCGTGTCTACCAATTCCACCACGTCCGCGCGGTTATTTATAAACACAAAACCGAAACACTCAACGTTCAGAATAATACCAAGGGCATGAATTCCTCAGTTTGAAGCAAAACGAACCTCTTTTAGTTTTTTCTTAAAAGTCCTCAAATACCAAAGCTTTGCTCTGCGAACCTTGGCTTGCTTTATTATCTCAACTTTTTCTATGTTTGGAGAGTGTATTGGAAAAATTCTTTCTACGCCAATACCTCCGGAAACTTTTCTTACAGTAAAAGTGCCTCCATTTTCGTTCCCATGCTTTTTGGATAAAACCAAACCTTCGAATACTTGGATTCTTTCTTTTGTTTCGCCTTTGGCGTTTGTTTCCTTGATTTTCTGGTGAACCTTTACGGTCATTCCGGGAACAACGTCTTTGGGGTTGTGGTCTTTTGTTAACTCTTTGGTCATATTGATATCTTGTTGAATAACGAGCGAATAATAACAGTATTGTTCTTTTATGTCAATTAGCCGTTCTTTATCATGTTAAAGTCAAAATATTTGCTATAATGTGTTTTTTTGTCTTGTGTGAATTCCAATTTCATTGGATGCGAAGAAGGGTTTGTGTTGTTTTTTGTTGAAATAAACGAAATTTTGTTAAAAAACCACTTGTTTGCCGTATTTTTTGTTTAATTCGTCCAAAAAACTTTGTAAAACCAAATCCATATCCGCGACGTGAAAACGTTGAGTGTCGCTTGAGTCTTTGAATCCGATTGAGTGAGCGTGTAAAAACGGCCTGTTTATTTTTTTGTCAATTGACAGGCGTTTGGTTTTCGAGTTGCTGTAGATGTTGTCTCCTATTATCGGGTGTCCGTACGCGAACAAGTGAACCCTTATTTGGTGGGTGCGACCAGTCCTTGGAAAAACATGCAAAAGCGTTGAGTTTGGGAATCTTTGCGCTACCTCTATTTCGGTAATTGCGTCTTTCCCTATTGATTTATCTGTGTGCGCGGACATAAAACCAGTTTTTTTTCGGCTTATTGTATACTCTATCGAGTCAAATTCGGGAATTACCGCGCCGTGCACGAGAGCTATGTATTTTTTTTGTACGGTGTGGTTTTTGAATTGATTCTTTAGGTGTTCAAACATGTTTTGCGTTCGCGCGATTATAATCACTCCGGAAACGAGCTTGTCCAGGCGATGCACAACCCCCGGCCTTGTCGGGTCGTCTCCCACCTTTGAAATTTCCGGAAAACGACTTACGGCAAGATCGATCAGAGTCGAGCCCGTAGGGTGTGAATTGTCCGGGTGAACGACCAAGCCGGACGGTTTGTTGACCGCTATGTAATCCGGAGTTTCTTTGATTATGTCAAGTTCATACTCGCATGTAGCCACAACCTTGCCGGCAACACCTTCTTCGTCGCCTCGGTGGTTTACGATTATTTTATCTCCGTTTTTTAATATATGATTTTTCTTTTTGAGTTCACCGTTAACCGACACCAGCTTGTCCAGTATTAATTTTTGAGCTTTGGACCGAGAAACGCCCAAAGACTCAGACACGAAAGAGTCCAACCTGACTTGATTGTCTTTGTTTTGTTGTGAGAACGGGTATTCATTCATATTAAACATGATGACACAAAAGGTTCCAGATTATGAGCGTAAGTGGTACAATGTGTTTGGTGAGATCGAACCGTGTTTGTTGCGTTCGGGCGCTCGACCGTTTATCGGTCACTTCCGTTTCGGGCGCGTGTTTCGGTTTTAAAATCGCTTAATATTAGGTTGTCACCAATTAGATTACATTTATTTATGTATTTACACAAACTGGAAATCAACGGATTCAAATCATTTGCCAAAAAAACAACATTTGAATTTGACAGAGGCACGACAGCTGTGGTCGGTCCGAACGGATCTGGAAAGAGCAATGTTGCGGAGTCGATACGGTGGGTAATGGGAGAACAAAGCACAAAGTCTTTAAGAAGCAAAAAAAGCACAGATGTTATATTCTCCGGGTCCGATAAGGCGTCTCGCCTTGGCATGGCTGAGGTGTCCCTTTTTTTTGATAACAGCGACGGCGTTGCACCGCTTGATTTTTCGGAAGTTGTGATAACTCGTCGAATACACAGAGACGGAAGAGGAGAGTATTTTATAAACGGAAAACACTCCAGGCTTCAAGATATATTGCTTTTGCTTGCCCAAATAAATTTAAGCAGTAAAACGTATTCGGTGATAAGTCAGGGAATGGTTGATATGATTTTGACGATAAGCCCGGGAGAGCGGAAAGATTTTTTCGAAGAAGCTTCCGGGGTCAAGCCGTTGCAAATCAAAAAGAACGAAGCGCTCAGAAAACTGGCAAGCGCGAAAGAAAACACGAAAACGATAGAAATACAATTATCGGAAATAACACCAAGACTAAAGTCGCTGACAAGACAGGTGAAAAGACTCGATGAGAGAGATGAAATTGAAAAAAAACTTCGCGATTTGCAATACCATTATTTCGGGGAAACCTTCTATTCTTTGGTTCGTTCGAGAGAAGAATTGCGTGAGAAAGAGCGCATATTGATGACCAAGGTGAATCAACTGGACGAACAAATAAAAAACCAACAAAAAGACATGTGGGATTTGACAAGAGAAAGTCCTCACTCGGACAGATTTTCATTTCTTCAAAAAGAATATCAGAACATACTGAATGAAAAAACGAAACTCAAAGAACGAGAACTCGAAATAAGGAGCCTGATTATACAGTCTTCGAAGAAACAAGCGAACACACACATACCATCAAGTGTCGTGAAAGATTTTTATCGTCAATTCCGAGATAATATAAACGAGATTAAAAAACATTTAAGCGAGGTTGTCGGCATAACCGACCCGACTGTTTTGAAAAACTGGCACGACTCTCACCTGGGAAAAATAGAAAGAGTGGACAGGCTTTTTGCGCCGATAAAAAACTTGATAGAGAGCGATGCAAAAGAAAATCCGAAAGAAGAGCGAGAGCTCGACAAAATAAGCGTGGATATTCGCGTTCTGGATGATAAGTTGGGCGACGTTCAAGACAAATTAAAAAAATTAACCGATTTGGAAAAAGAAGAAAAAAGTAGAATATGGAACACACAAAACGCGCTTCAAAAAACTCAGTCCGAGCTAAACAAGATAAACAACGAGATTGGCTCCATAAGGGTCGAATTGGCCAGAATCGAAACAAGAACATCAGACCTTGAAGCGGATGTTACGGAGGAGCTTGGGGTTGAATTTCTGAAAAAAGTGCACAAATGGATACCAGGAGACACCGATATAACTCATGATCCCGAGAGGGTTCGCAGAGAGGTTCACGCGTTGAAACACCAGATGGAAATAGTGGGTGGAATCGACCCAAATGTTCGCTCGGAATACGAAGAGACAAAAGATAGGTATGATTTTCTGGATGGTCAACTGAACGATTTGGTCAATTCGACAAACCACTTGCTAAAAGTGGTTCGAGAGCTTGATGAGGCGATTGCAAAAAAATTCAACGAATCGTTTAAACAAATCAACGAGCACTTTCAAAAGTTTTTCAAAATATTGTTCAAGGGCGGTCGCGCCGAATTGACGCTCACTCACGAATCTGTTGTCGATGATGACGCGGAAACCATCGATGTCGGTGATGGTGGCGACCGATCAGGTAAAAAAGAAGTAGTCGGAGTTGACATAATCGCGGTTCCTCCAGGTAAAAAACTGAGCACGATAACCGCCTTGTCCGGAGGAGAAAGGGCGCTTACTTCGATAGCTTTGATCGCCGCGATTATAGCGAACAACCCCGCTCCGTTTGTCGTTCTCGATGAAGTGGACGCCGCCCTCGATGAAGCTAACTCCGTTCGTTTTTCAAAAATCATAGACGAACTTTCAGGGAAGACTCAGTTTGTCGTAATAACTCATAACAGAGCCACGATGGAACAGGCACAAATTCTTTACGGGGTAACCATGGGCGATGACGGGATTTCCAAAATTCTTTCTTTGAAACTTGAAGACGCAAGAAATTATACGAACAGGTAAAAACCGGAATAAGTCTACATTTTGGCAATCCTTGTTCTAACGGTTTCGATTACATTATCTACAGCTTCACGAAGATGCCGGTGACTCAGGTCGAACCTTGCAAAGTCGCGTCGACCTCTCGGTTTTAACCCGGATACGAGTTCCATCGCGCTCAATGAGTTGTTCGTTGAAATTATACCGGATATGCTATAGTCTTTGTTTTGCCAAATAAGTAAAATTACTTTCGCGTTTCTGTAGCCGGATATAATATCTCTTATTATTTGAGGGAGGTCCGCGTCGGAAGTATTCGTGCTAGAAAAATCTTCATAAGGTATGGCCGACCACACCATTCCCAATTCTCGGTCTTCTTGCAATCTAGCCAAAACACGACCCCACAATTTGAATTGCGACAGAGTGTGTGTGTTAAAAAGATGGGAGTTTATTTCAGCTATGTCCGCCCCCTTTTCCATCAATGATTTTACCGTGTCAATGAGACGTTGAGAGGTGTGTGTTTTTGTTATCCCGGACGTCTTGCTAAGTATTCCCGCAAGCAACAATTGCGGTGTTTGCCGGATATCTGTTATTGGTGTTTTCATTTTCTCGATTACGTCGTATGCGATTTCACAGTTTGATTTCGCGGTCGTGTCTATCACGTTCACGGATCCGAACCGTTCGTTTTCCGGCTTGTGGTCAATGTTAATAATCGGCGTGGAATCAAAAAAGTCACGCTCTCTCAAGTAGCACCTTCCAAGAGACATCATGTCCGGAGCTCCAATCGTAATCACCAGGCCAAAGGATGATTTTGTATCGTCTATTGACACCTCGTTTTTGGAATACGAACCGGAAGACGGCGTCAGTAAAATTTCCAGTTTTTTGTTTTTCAAAACTTTGTATTTCAGTGTTCCGAGAGGCGCCCTTGATACGTCAAGGGATATTGTCATCCGACGAATCGAAGGCAACGAATTTCTCACCGTGTCACTATCAAGATTTAAAAAACCAAGACATGACGGCATGGTAAAATCTTCGCTTACGATAACAGACGGTTTTCCGTTGTACTCTATTGAGCGAGCCAATGATATGCCCGCAAGCACATCATCGATTTCGGGTTCGCAGGGCAAACAAATCAGTGTATTGTTTGTTTCCGACAAGAGATGCTCGATTTGTTGAATCGTGTTTAACGCCATGGTGTATTTGAGGGCTCGATGTTTCGGGGTAAAAATTCTATTCACTATATATATCGATTGAAGAGCTGTCAAGAACGTGTGATATGCCGAGATTTAATGATGTTTTTTTGTTCATATTGTTTTTCTGTTAGGTGCAAAAACACGTTTAACGAAGTTGTGATTTCTTTTTACAGAGCAAATCAAACCAAATAAAACGACCCTCAGGGTTGACGCATCTGTCAAAGTCAAGTACCATTGAAATCAGTATAACAGTGCTTATTGGCACATCATTGCCGTTGTTCTTATGAACGTGTAACTCGTTTACAGCTATCATACTTGTTGTGGCTTGAGCTTACGTTCTTCGGCGGTGCGTAAGTTTTTTCTTTTATGAATATCACCGAACTCGCGAGACAAGTACATCTTTCGACGAAGCAACTGAGAGAAGTGATGCCTTATCTCGGTTTTGATATTGGAGGTAGAGCGATTAAGGTGGATGCCCGTATAGCAAACGCGGTAATACAAAAACTCAACTCGAAATCGAAAAGAGACAAAGTTTTAAGAGAGGTTTTTGGAAGCAAGGAAGAAAACGAAACAGAACAAAAAAAATCCGGAGAAGCGGAAACGAAAGAAGGAGAGATTAAAATACCGCCTAGAATCGTCGTGAAAGACCTTGCGAAAAAAATGGGAATCGACGTAACCAAACTCGTGGTAGAGCTTATGAGGCAAGGGGTAATGGGCTCCCTTAACGATACGATTGATTTTGAGACTGCGTCGATTGTCGCTCAGGATTTCGGGTTTTCCGTCCTTCCGGAAGTCAAGGAAGAAGACGACACAGAAGAGGTGTCCGTCGCCGAAAAAGTTTTGCAAGACGCAGTCAGCGAATCATCAACTCCAAGACCGCCGGTAATTGTCGTTATGGGTCACGTAGACCACGGTAAGACGAAACTTCTTGACACGATTCGCGTTACCGATGTCACGGCCGGAGAAAAAGGCGGAATAACGCAACACATAGGAGCGTATCAGGTTGAAGTAAGCAAAACCGAGACTCTCAAAAACGTTCCAACCAACAAGCTCACTTTTATCGATACCCCCGGGCACGAAGCCTTCTCTCTTATGAGGTCGCGAGGGGCGCGTATCGCAGACCTCGCGATTCTTGTGGTTGCCGCCGACGACGGTGTTCAACCCCAAACCATAGAAGCCATATCGCACATCAAAAAAGCGGAACTTCCTTTTGTGGTGGCGATAAACAAAGTCGACAAACCCGAGGCAAACCCGGATAAGATTCGTTCCGAGCTTGCTGAACTCGGACTTAATCCCGAGGAATGGGGAGGAGATACGGTGATGGTTGAGATATCCGCTCTCAAAAGAAAAAACATAGATTTGTTGTTGGAGTCACTTTTGTTAGTGTACGAGTTGCACAAAGACGAAATAAAAGCCGACCCCGACGGGCCCGTTGTCGGCACCATAATAGAGTCGCATGTCAACAAAGGCGCGGGAGCGGTTGCCACAGTACTCGTTCAAAACGGTACGATGAGAATCGGAGACTCGGTATCCGTTGGGAATATAATAGGCAAGATTAGATCGATGAAGGATTGGGACGGAAACTCGGTTTCGGAGGCGACTCCGTCAATGCCGGTTGCGATTTTGGGGTTGAAAGGAGCTCCGAGTGTCGGTGAGATTCTGAGAGTCGGCTTGCAAGGGAGGATTGCCAAAAAAGTCGCCAGAAAATCGAGAAAAAAATCCGGTATTAACAAATTGCTTTCAAGAGGAGGCGCAAAAGATGATGATTCGGAAGTAGTCCTGAGTTTGATTATAAAAGCCGATGTTCTCGGGAGCTTGGAGGCCTTGCAAGAATCAATGGACAAGCTTGATCTTAACGGGTCTCGAATTTCAATCGTAAGTCAGGGTCTTGGATACATAACCGAGGTTGACGTTTTGAGAGCAGTCGATACCGGCGCGGTTATCTTGGGGTTCAACGCTCAAGCTACACATGAAGCGGAGGTTCTGGCAAGAACACACGATATAGACATTAAGACATTCGAAATAATTTACGACTTTTTGGACTATGTGAGCGAGAAAGTGTCGGAGCGACTTTCTCCTGAGGTTGTTCGAACGGATATTGGAAGGTTTAAGGTTATTAAGGTTTTCAGACAGGATAAGGATGGTATTATTTTGGGTGGCAAAGTAATGAGCGGTGAACTTCCGGAAACCGCTCAACTTGAATTAAGTCGCGATAAAAGAGTTCTCGGCAGGGGGGAAATAGTCGAGCTTCAATCTGGAAAAGAAAAAGTAACGATTGTGGCCGAAGGACAAGAGGCGGGGTTGCACGTTTCCGGGTTCGAAGAAGTTGAAGAGGGTGATGAATTGATTATTTTTTCAGAAACAAAAAAGACTCGTGATGTTTCCAATTAAACATCACTCAAAAACCCATGGACAGGACAACCCTTTTTTACTCGGATAAAGTCTTCAAATTTAGTTTCCGGTACCACCATGCAATTTCCTGGATATTCAACTTTTTGAGAAACAGTCCCCACAGTTTGTCTTGAAAGGGCGGTTAGACAGATTTTTAGAATTTCAGATTACAGGTATGAATGATGCTTTTGCTCGCATCTATTCGGAAATCAACTCTTCAGTGCGTTCAGCTCGACATGTTCTAGTGGTTACGCACGCAAAGCCGGATGGTGATGCCATAGGTTCCATGGTTTCATTTGCTTTATGGCTTGATGATATGGGCGTGCCGTTCACAATGTTTTGCGCGGACCCCGCACCTCCGGAATTTTCTTATCTTGCTTTGTGTGAAAAAATAAAAAGCAATTTGGAAGAAGTTGCATCCGTTCGTTACGATTTAATGGTTATGCTGGACGTGTCCGAACCGGACAGGGCAAAGGCTGGGTCTTTGTTGAAAAACAGTAAAGGAGAGACAACTTTCAGAGTTGTGATAGACCATCACGTCACTTGCCCCTCCGGTTCGAATGTGACTTTGCATGATCCAGGCTCATCATCTACCTGTGAAATTCTGCATAGGTTTTTTTCCGGAATAGGATACGAATATTCACCGGAAATCGCGACATCACTGATGACCGGAATAATTTCCGATACGGAAGGATTCACCAACCACGCCACATCGGCACGAACCCTTGAGAGCGCCAGAGAAATCATGAAACGTGGGGCGAACCTGTCTTCCATACGAGTCGCGGTTCATCACTCGCGAACGTTTGAGCATCTTAAGATGATGGGAGACGGACTTAAAAACATATCGTACAATGAACGGTTCGGCGCAATCGTTACCATGTTTTTCAATAAAGACAAAAATTTCAATGACGGCCTTGGGCGAATGTCCGGGTTTTCGAATTTGTTAAAACGCGTGAATGGCGGAAAGATTGCAATCGTCTTGGAGGATCGTTCGGACGGAACCATAAAAGGAAGTATCAGATCTTTGGATTCAAATACGGACTCTTTTCGATTGGCTCGCGCTCTCGGTGGCGGAGGTCACAAGATGGCGGCGGGATTCTTGCTTAAAGGGTCCCTGGTACTTGAAAACAATAAGTGGAAAATAGTATAGTTAGATTATATCGATAGTTATAAACAGATTAACCAAATACATATGCCGCTTATACCAACCGTTATAGAAAAATCTGGAAATTACGAAAGAGCCTATGACATATATTCCAGGTTGCTCAAAGAAAGAATAATATTCATAGGCGACGTCGTTACCGACATGTTGGCAAACATTGTCGTGGCTCAGCTTCTTTTTCTCGAGTCTCAAGACTCCGGCAAGGATATAAAAATATACATAAACACCGTAGGGGGGTCCGTGACCGCGGGATTGGCGATTTATGATACGATGCAATATGTGAAACCCGACGTTTCCACAATATGTGTGGGAACGGCGTATTCCATGGGGGCGGTTCTTTTGGCGGCGGGCGCGAAGGGAAAGCGGTTCGCGCTTCCCAATGCAGAAATAATGCTTCATCAGGTAATGGGAGGAGCCGAAGGTCAAGCGACCGATATCAAAATTCGCGCCGAACATATATTGAAAACCCGTGACAGATTGAACAAAATTTTAAGCGTACACACCAATCAGACTCGTAAAAAAATCGAACAAGACAGTGATCGTGACAATTTCATGAGCGCTGAGGAGGCGGTAAAATACGGTCTTGTGGACAAGATTATCAAAAAAGCGAAATAGCGTTAAGGACATTCGATGTCGAAACCGAAAACAAGACCGCGATTTCTAAAATCGCGGCTTTGTTTTTGACGTTTTGGGCGAATTGGATTCAGGTTGCCACATGGCGTTGTTTGTGGTAGTGTAAACTTGTTACCAATAACACTTGCTTTTAACGACAGTTATATGTTGGTTGCTTGGTCTAACAAAATAATCGCCATTGTTCAGGGCGCGTTTAACGGAATTGGTACGCTTGCGCTCGATAATATAATGTTACATGATTTTACGCATCGCACTCGAAAAATCATCTCACGGTCGCATAGCTTGTCCGGAACGGACGATATAATGGCTCGGAGACTTTCTGTTGAGTGTGAGTGATTTTGTTTTTCCGCAATAATCAAAACTTCGTTAAAAGTAGGTATTGAAGACGTATGAATCTTTTACCTATTTTTTTAATCGGGGCGATTGGTATAGGTGTTCTGATGGGGTATTGGTTGCGCATAATGGCGGCCAAGCAACAAACGGAATCCGCCGAACGCCGAGCGCAACAATTGGTGCTTGACGCCAAGAACAAACAAAAGGAAGCTCTGTTGGAGGCCAAAGAGCAATCCATAAAAATAATAGACGAAGCCAAAAAGGAAGAAAAAGAAAGACGCAAAGAATTAAACAAACTTCAGCAACGCTTGGAGCAGAGAGAGTCGATGTTCGACAAGAAGATTTTGGAGCTTGAAGACAAGCAACAAAAAATCGCTGAGAAAGAAAAAGAAATAGATTCTATAAAAGAAGAGCTGAGGGGTATGCGAGATCGAGGTCTTGATAAATTGCAAAAAATATCCGAACTCTCCAAAGAAGACGCCGCTAAAGCTCTAATGAAAAATGTTGAAGACGACATAAAAGAAGATTTGTTGGCAAGGGTGCGCAGGTTGGAAAAAGCTTCGCACGAAGAACTCGAAGAAAAAGCAAAACACCTTCTAGCCAGCGCAATGGAAAGATGCGCTCATTCGCTTGCTGTGGAAACCACCACGACGGCGGTCACTCTTCCAAGCGATGACATGAAGGGTCGCATCATAGGAAAAGAGGGTCGCAACATAAAGGCTATAGAGCACGCCACCGGAGTTGAAATTATAGTCGACGAAACTCCGAACACCATATTCGCGTCAGGATACAGTCCGATTCGAAGACATGTTGCCAGGCTGGCGATAGAAAGACTTGTCGCCGATGGCAGGGTTCACCCGGGTCGAATAGAAGAAGCCGTGGAGCAGGCAAAAAAAGACCTGTCAAAAGATATTCGCCAAGCGGGAGAAGAGGCTGCGTACGAACTTGGAATAGCCGGACTTGATCCGAAGTTGATTCAAATTTTGGGAAGATTAAAGTACAGGACCAGTTATGGGCATAATGTGCTTCAACACTCAATAGAAGTTGCGTATCTTTCCGGGCTTATAGCAGAAGAACTTGGGGCTAACGTGTCTCTTGCTAGAAAGGGAGGATTGCTACACGACATAGGAAAGGCCCTAGATCATGAGATTCAGGGTGGGCATCCGGAAATAGGATACGACATCATGAAAAAATTCGGCATGCCGGAAGAGGTTGCATATATATCAATCGGGCATCATGAGGACAAACCGAAAACTCTGGAGGCGATAATAGTGAAAACCGCCGACGCTTTGTCCGGCGCCAGGCCAGGCGCCAGAAAAGACACTTACGAACAATACGTGCAACGCCTTGATGAGCTTGAAGCTGTGGCAACCAGCTTTGAGGGAGTGGAGAAAGTCTATGCTATTTACGCCGGTCGCGAAGTGCGAGTATTTGTATCCCCGGAAAAGATGGACGACTGGGCGGCGCAAAAACTCGCCAAACACATTGCGGAAAAAGTTGAGCGCGAGTTGCAGTATCCCGGAGAAATAAAAATTACGGTAATTAGAGAACAGCGCATTACGGAATACGCCAGATAATGTTTTCAACTATCCGATTTTTGATTTTGTCGCGAATACCGGTTTGCAAACAAGACGGTTGGGATAAACTTTGATTCGCGAGGTAAACTGTTATTTATGAAATTATTGTTTTTCGGAGACATTGTCGGTCGTATCGGTCGGCGAGCGATAGAACAGACTCTTCCGGGACTCAAGCGTGATTTTTGTCCCGATGTTATTGTTGCGAATGTTGAAAACATAGCGCACGGAAAAGGGATAACAAAAAACACAATAGAAGAGATCTTGCATGGCGGTATAGATATTCTAACATCGGGAAACCATGTGTTTCGTAAAAATGGATACGAAGAAATTTTGAACGATTACAATATAAACATATTAAGACCCGAAAATTATCCCGCGGGAACAAGCGGGCGCGGCTTTTTGGAATACGATGTAAAAGGCGTTAAGTTATGCGTTATAAATTTGATCGGAAGGGCTTTTTTCAGAGAGACTCCGGATGATCCGTTTGTAGCGCTTGATAATGTTTTAAGGGTTGTAAAAACAAAACTGATAATAGTAGACTGGCACGCTGAGGCAACTTCGGAAAAGATCGGAATGGGGTGGCACGCCGATGGGCGAGTTAGCGCCGTACTTGGAACTCATACGCACGTTCCGACGGCCGATGAGCGCGTTTTGCCGAATGGCACCGGATTCATCAGTGATGTTGGTATGGTTGGAGCCAAAGATTCCATGCTTGGGGTTGAAGTAAGCGGACCATTGGAGATGATGCGAACACAGATGCCCCATGTGTTTGAAGTTCCGGAATCTGGAACAGCTCAAGTAAATGGTGTATACTTGGAAATAGATGAGGGCACCGGAAAAACTCTCGATATTCAACGTATATATCGCGAAGTTGAGATTATATAAAGCGCAATCTCAATAAAAGGTGTCGACAATAGGTCGAATTGTTTTAATTAGTCTCGCGATTCTTTAATTGCGAAGCGGAATCATATGAACAAACCGGAACTTATAGAAAAAGTTGCATTAAACGCCGGTGTAGACAAGTCCGTTGCCGAGCGCGTTCTCGAAAGTTTTGTCCATACGGTAATTGCTTCCCTTCAAAGTAACGAAGAAGTAACACTTACCGGATTTGGTACGTTTTCCGCGCGAGTAAGGAAAGCTCGCATGGGCGTGAATCCTAGGAACCCGTCAGAACGCATACGCATTCCGACAGTCGTTGTTCCTAAATTCAAGGCAGGAAAAACATTGAAGGATTCTTTGAAAAAGCCACAAAACACCGAAGCCGAATAAAACCAAAAACAACGCCACTTGTTTTGGTAGTGATTTTTGTGGTTGCAAAAACCTCTCGATATTTTTATCGAGAGGTTTTTGGTTTGTGTATCTATACAACCAAGCTCGAACTTATTTTATCAAAATTGCTGAACAAAGGAAGGTTGCCGCCCGCTTCGCTCGCGACATATCCAACCCCGCGGCTCCGCCGCACGGC
>WFTB01000032.1 GCA_015485695.1 Patescibacteria group bacterium
ATTATACCACGATATACAGGCTCGACTATGACACAAGAGAACTTAATGGCGACACCATAGACCATGTACTTGACGTTATACACAGAATCCACCAATCCAATGCCGGCAAACACCTACTCAAAAGAATTACCTAAAAACCAAACAAAAAAACCATGCCTCAACATAGCACGATCGACGATATTTGAGGCATGGTTTTTTGCCGTTTAACGGATACCTTATTCCGGGTATGCCCCTAACTTTACGATCTCACCATTTCGCAATTCATAGATAGCCGTAGGTAATATTGTTTTATGGTCATCGGTAACGGTAATCTTACCGGATACTCCGTCGTATGATTTAAACTCTTTCATTTGTTTCAAGACCCCTTCTCGCGTGGAATCTTTTTGGAGAAAAGAAATAAGAATATTCATAGCATCATAGCTCTGTCCCGAGGGGATATTCGGTTTTTCTCCATAGAGTTCTTCGTATTTTTTGTTGAAGTTCTCTTTATACGAATCAGAGCTGATGAATTGTAAACCATCTGTAAATTCACGCGTTTCATTGGCTAAATAGTCATCAACTTCTATTGAATATACCTTTCCTTCATAACCCAACTCATTAAGTGTCTTGGTTATCGGAATAAATTGATAATACGTTCCCACAAAAACAGCCTCGGGATTGCCGTTCAATGCCTTTGTGACGCTCGTCTTAACGTCCACTTGATTAGTCTGTAATAACTCTTCAAATAACACCCTGCCTCCCAGCGCGCTAAATTTGCTGACGAAACCCTCAGAGACTTCCTGTTCCCAACTATCAAATGTTCCTATCACAGAAACAGACTCGATACCCGACTGATACACATACCGAGCTAAACGCCCGGTCTCAATAGTTGGGTCAAGCCATACCATAAGTGGATTACGAGGATCTGGTCGTTCCGTGATTGGCGCATAAGAAGGGACTACTATCGGCATACCGTCGTCATGCGCCAGAGAAGCCACAGCACTCACTTCTGCTTGAAAATTCGGTCCCACAATGGCGCGAACGCTGTTGATTTTTGTAAGTTTATTATAGCTCGATACGGCCCGAAAGGCGCGCCCTTGAGTATCTTCATAAATCATTTCTATTGGACGCCCGTCAATTCCCCCTTTAGAATTTACTTCTTGTACGACCATCTCAATACCTCGCTGTGAGGCCTGACCCCACGAAGCAGAATCTCCAGATAATATAAGCATCGCGCCAATTTTAATCGGTTTCACAGATTCATCAATGGTCGATTTGAAACTCGTATTTAAAACCCAAACGGATACCACGGCAACGACCACAACCGTTAGAGTAAAAATAATATTTCGACGTGTCTTCATAGCTAAAGATATTATTAGTAATGGCTAAACCATACTATAAAATGAAAAAGTGAGTTACAAAAACAAAAAAAGCACCCCGTGGCGCATAATTTTTTTGCTAATATTAAATAAATCTTTTGAAAAATTTGTCAACTAATTTCCGACAACATTTATTCTTCCGCTATCTCCCAAAGTGTCTGAAACATGATTCGATAGGAATTGGCGAGTATCTTACTGTCAATCCATACGGCAAGTTCATCGTAATACGAAACCACAAGCACGGTATTGTTGAACACATCAATACTTGCCTTGAGAGGAAATTTCTTCAAAAAACGAGTTTTTCTACCGTGTGCTTTATCAAAACGCGCAAGTGTTCTCGCGACAACGGAATCATGCGCCAACATCTTGCTATGTGATTTTTGTTTTACAAATTGCTTATTCCACGTATCCCAGTATTTTTCAGAGTAAAATTTCAAGATATCATCAATCGATCCTGCCATGAACACAACCTCCGTATTGCGACACGCGTTAAGCTCGTCTTCAAACGCTTTAGTAATTCTGTCTCTACCTTCGTAGTACTTTACTTTAACTTTATTCTTTTTCGACACTTCTCCTGATTCAAGAAGGGGGATGAGTTTTGATATGTCCCCGAGCGTTGATTGGAGTTTTGTGATTTGTGTCTGTCCGATGGTAAGGAGCTTTGACGGGTGCGCGGGGATGTATTTGCGTCCTTGTTTGCGAGTGATATCATAAAGTCCAAGGTCAACGAGTTTCTCCGCTTCGTCATATATCTTCTGCCTGCTTAGTTTTGTAATCTTTGAAAGCTCAAGGACGGTAAGCATGCCGTACTCCAAAGACGCAACATACAACCTGGTTTGCACATCCGACAAACCCAGCTGTTTCAAGGTATTGAGTTGTCTCCGGGTCAGCTTCATGCTTCTTGCTTTTCCTTGTCTCTTGCCGCTTTGAGTGTCTTATCTATAATCTCACGGAGTACTTTTGGATTTTCACGGAG
>WFTB01000033.1 GCA_015485695.1 Patescibacteria group bacterium
GCGCGGTACTGATTTTGAGGAGCATCTCGGTGCTGAAATTTTGTTCACCCTTTTCCATGCGCGCGACGGCGGACTGGCTGGTGTTGAGCATTTTTGCAAACTCCTTTTGCGTGATATGCTGGCGCTTGCGCAACTCGGTAATGAATTTACCGATTTCAACCTGCTGTTCATTGATAGTTTTTTGTGGTATCTTTTTCATATGGATACAAATAGTATTAAGTCGTCTGTTGACGACTATATCATGTATGATATATTAAAACAAGAGTCGCTCATTATCAGCTTATGCACTTGTGGTAAAATAAGAATCATCTCATTATGTTAGAGAATATTCCTGGCCATACGATCGTATTTAGCCATCAACACATTACTCCAGGTATGGTATATGTTGAAGATACTGGTGAACTGTGGCAAATACCCAAAGAACTAGAATCATTAATTGAAGAACGTTGGCGTGTACATACAGAACGAGCGCATCGGCGTGGTACCCGAGTGTGGAATGGCGACATGTATACATTGCGTGATGTGCAACTAAAAAACAATCAGCTTCACTTGCGAGTCGGACGTAGTGATTATCGGGTTAATTTGGGAATAAGTGCAAATCCTGATGCCCGATATATTATCGAAAATAGCAATATAAACCCGCCAAACCACATGGGAATTGCCGCCCATATTATTACTGATGATAACCACATAGTCTTTGCGGAAGCCGTGAAGACGATTAAAGAGCAAAGCCCAGAAGTGGTGTCTCTAATCGCGGGTACGTACAATGAGGATGAGTGCAAGATTGCTTCTGAAGAAAATATTTTTGCGCAAGTATTTCTTGAAC
The DNA here is from genome assembly GCA_015485695.1 of Patescibacteria group bacterium. Taxonomy (GTDB): domain Bacteria; phylum Patescibacteriota; class Patescibacteriia; order WFTA01; family S139-112; genus S139-113. The sequence goes on from WFTB01000033.1 coordinate 827, forward strand.
TCGAAGAAGAAACGGGAGTGGCACGTCGTGATGTTTCAGACATATATCTTGATTCATTATTCAGATACCATACGTCTTTTTTCATGTTTATATTCGTTGTTAGATTATATTTATCAGCCAGTGAGTTAGAAAGACGGTTTCTACAAAACAAAGACGAGGAAAATAATGTTTTAATATCGATTCCGAATTCCATCGAGGATATTCAGAAATTTTATAAACAACATCAAGAAACCATGCTCGATGGCACGAAAATATGGCTTTCACTTAACGTATAATGTTAACCAAATTATTAGGGGTATTATGAACATACAAAAAAACATACCACTTGCGCCACTTACCACGCTCGGGGTTGGGGGTCCGGCTAAGTATTTTGTCGAAATAGAGAAAAACGAAGATATGGTAGAGGCTCTCGCGTTTGCTCGTAAGAATAATTTGGACATCTTTGTGCTTGGCGGTGGCAGTAATATGGTTGTAAGTGATAATGGGTTTGACGGATTGGTTGTTAGCATTAACAACAAAGGAATAAAAATTGTTGAAGAGACGGATGACTCGGTTTTTGTTAAAGTCGCATCCGGAGAAATATGGGACAATGTCGTGAAATGTGCGGTTGAGCGCGAATGGTGGGGCATTGAAAATCTATCATATATTCCGGGTAAAATGGGCGGGTTTGCCGTGCAAAATGTCGGAGCATACGGAGTTGAAGCGAGTGAGGTGGTTGATAGTGTTGTCGTATATGACTTTTCAGACGAAGAAACAAAAACTCTAACCAACGATGAGTGCGGTTTTGCCTATCGCAGAAGTATGTTTAATTCTACCGATAGGGGAAGATATGTTATTCTTGAGACAATATTGAAATTGTCAAAAACTCCCCATGTGAATGCCGATTATGTGGATGTAAAAAATTATTTTAAAGAACATGAAATTACCGACCCGACTATTCAACAGATTCGTAACGCGATAATCGACATACGCAAGAGGAAGTTTGCCGACCCGAAACACATAGGGACCGCCGGGTCGTTTTTTAAGAATTTGTATGTTTCTCAAGATGAATACATGAAATTGCGCGAGCGTATATTGGATAAATATGGTCAAGAAAAAGTTGATACATTGGATGATTTGAAGAATAAATTTTCCAAAGGTGATACCGTTACGGTGGTAACCGGATTTCTTATGGACAAGGTTTTTAACCTAAAAGGCATGTCGATTGGAGGCGCGCAAGTATCACCAACACAAGTCCTGGCAATTATCAATCCTGAGAAGAAGGCAACATCCGTCGATATAATGTCGCTCATAAAAAAATTAAGAGTTATTTTTTACGAAAATACCGGAATAGAATTGGGCGTGGAACCGGAGCTTGTCGGGTTTACTAAGGAAGAGCTTGATAACTATTTGGCGTTATAATCGAATCTTCATTCACAAAGTTGTTGTTTGTTGAAGTTGAATTTTGAATATTCTGACGCGAGTTTAAAATATTGGGTAAAAATGACAAAAAGTCTGTTTGTGAAAACCAAACGGAACGGGAACAATCAAGTCGTGAAAAGGCGACCGATACAGAATTGACGTTCGTTGGTATAACTGTTTGCGGGTAGTATTTTTCTAATGCTTATCAATGCTTCCAATATCAGTTTCGCATAGTCAATGACGACTTTTCCGTATGTTTTTCCGGTTACTTGGGTAAACGCTTGCGCGTTCTCTCCTGTTCTGCCCACGGCCTGTATGATTGTGTTTTTGTCCATAAAAAACATTACATGTCGATGCATGTACAATATGTCACCGGGTTGAATCATGTCCAATATCTCGGATATGTCTTTGCGGTATATATCAAGCAAACGTCCTTTGTGTTTTAACGTGAGTTGTTGCATGTCTTTGCTGTCAGGATACGCGTACCCATCGGTTGCAAGAGCGAACAGGCTAGAGCAATCAACTCCTCGAAGTTTTTGGATGTCGCGTATAACGCTTTGTTTTGAGATTATAGTCGCGTTTTCATAACGCTTGATTGTTTCATGGAATTCGGATATCCCTTCGGGCGAGCCTCCGCCATACAAATACGGAGTGTGTTCAAACTCGCTCAGACGTGATACGAATTTGCGTCGCGATGGCAGTGTTGTCGTCGCGTTTGTTCTTGCTTTATTAGATGTTGGCTTTATAAGCGCGCGCAGTGTGAATAACTCTTTTTCGCCATACAAGGGATAAGGAGATTTCGTTATCGCAACCCACCGATTCTCGTCTTTGCGTGTTTTGCTTGAATTTTTTATCTGAATAATCTCCCCTGGCAACAGCACTTTTTCAAGGTCGGAATTCTCGTCCGCCCAATCAGTACAAACCTTGTTTTCCAAGTCGCCGAAAAACACCTTAGGCAATCTGGGAGAAGAAAATAACGGCAAATGCGAATGCGACACGAAATAACTCATATGGAATTTAGTTTAGCGGGTGTTATCATACCATGTAATATGGCATTGTCCATATTGAGCGTTGATTTGACGATTTATTCGAAATGTTTTTATGTTGTTCGCGTACAGGTGGAGCATTGATACGCGACGAAGACGGAAGATTGACGAGGCGATTGATTAAATTCAATGTTTGGCTTATATTGTACGGGCGGGCGGGAAATATCCGCTCGTTGGAATCGCGCATCTTTTATTAAGGTTATGGCGTGACGCGGAGGGGTGCTGGAGTGGTTGAACAGGACGGTCTCGAAAACCGTTGTGCCCTTTACCGGGTACCGAGGGTTCGAATCCCTCCCCCTCCGCAAATTGAGACTTCTCGCGCTGAAAGCGTGGAAGAACGACGCGCCGAAGGCGCGCAAAGGGGCAGAAAACGGTGTCGCGTAGCGACGAAATGGCTGGGCGACGGCACGGAAAAGTGGGCGGTTTTGTCTCTTAGTACAGTTGTAAAAATAGAAGACGGCACAAACCAAAATCCGACAATTGACACACTTTCCAAAATCGCCAAAGCTCTCGGCGTTGGTGTTGATGACTTGATTGAGAAATAATATGTTAGAAAATAAAAAACTGATCAATTCTCTAAAATCCCGCGTGGCAAAGCACGCGGATAAAAAAACAAAGAAGTGGTGGGAAAATTATGTAAAGCATAATACCAAGTTTCGTGGTGTAGGCATACCTAAAATCAGGGAAGAGCTGAAAGAGTGGTATAAAAAAGAACATGTGTACGAATTACCGCTTGAACAACAATTGGATCTCGCACTATCACTGTTTGCCGAAAAATATGCGGAAGATAAAATTGCAGGTATTTTGTTTTTACAAATATATCTTTACGATAAATTTGATTATAAAATTCTTCTTTCAAAATTTGAGCGTTTATTTCAGAAAGAATATATCAATGACTGGAACGTATGCGATTGGTTTTGCGTGAGAGTTCTTGGGTCTATGATTAAAAAGAATGGCAAACCGTGCGCCCTAGCAATAACACGGTGGAATACGGCAAAAAATGTCTGGCAGGCAAGGTGTTCTGCTGTGGCTTTTGCCAATTTGGCAAAAGAAAATATCTATACGCCGCTTTTGTTAAAATCATGCGAAAGGCTCATCAGGAGAAAGGAACGATTTGCCAAAACGGCAGTCGGTTGGATTTTGAGAGAATTATCAAAAGTAGATACAAAATTGGTAACGGACTTTATCACAAGGCAAACAAAATATTTTTCAAAGGAAAGTTTGGAGAATGCTATTAAATACTTTAAGCAAAGTGAAAAAACAAAAATGAAATCACTTTTGGCACAGGCGAGATAGTTTTTATACAATTATTTTTTTACTTGGTATAGCATGCCAAACTTTTCCAATGCATCAATAATAGGTTTTAATCGTAGTCCTTGTTTGGTAAGTTTGTACTCGACTTTTGGTGGAACAACAGGATAGACTTTTCTTTCAATCAATCCGTCTGCCTCAAGCTCTTTAAGAGATTGGATGAGCATTTTATCCGTTACTTTTGTAATTTTATTTATCTCTTTTTTGATTTCTCCATAGCGAGCAACTCTATATTCATACAGGAGAATCCAAACAATAATGCCTTTCCACTTGCCCATAAGCACATTAAGCGACAATTGGAGCGGGCAAACATATTCTTTTTTATTTATTTTATATACGCTCATACTTTCATTATAGTAAGTATTATACCTTTTTGTAAATACTTGTCAAAACAGTTGTGTCATAATAAAATAATAATGACCAAGAGGTCGTAACTTATTAATTCTAAATTTATTTGCCATATGATAGTTGAAATTGCGCAATTCAAACTTACCGAAGGCGTTCATGAAGAAGATTTTTTGCAAGAAGCGGAAGCTGTGCAAAAAAACTTTCTTGAGAAACAAAAAGGATATGTTGATCGTGAACTCCTAAAAAATCAAGACGGTCAATGGGTTGATATTCTTCATTGGAACTCAATGGAAGAAGCACAAAAAGCGGCTCAAGTGATGATGCAAGACCCTGCTACTCAAGGATTCATTCAAAAAATAGACCCCTCAAGTATTAAAATGCTTCATCTAGAACAAGCCAGGGTCTGGAAATAAATAAAAGGGAGCAACGCTTGCGCGCGCACGGGTGGGTTGGGGCAAGCGCAATATGATTTGCTTGTGCTATCCACCAGTGATAGCACAAACCTTTTTTCTTTCCGCACAAATACCACAAAACTTTAATCGGAGTCAATAAGCGAGCCACGAGAACGCCGAGCAGGCATTTGGCGAGTTTACGAGCCAAGCCAGTGCGAGGCGCATCTCGTGAGCGAGCGGATGGACAATTTACCACGAGCGTAGCGCCTCGGGTCGGTTCAAGCTACGGAAGAAAGGGCGGTATGTTGCACTTGTGCAATATTATTTATAAGCCCTTTCTGGAGTAGTGAAGCGCCGAAAGCAAAACCAAGAAATTTCCTTTCAATTTTTTGCGGCTCCCCCCTGCACCCCCCGCCGTTTTTTTGAAAGGTAAGGAAATTTTTGGTTTTGCGTGCGCGACCGGAAGGAGCGCACCCGAGGCGCGGTGGAAGTGGTTCGTGCGTTCCGTTAGGACGCACGAGATAAAAAGCACGCGAAGCGTTCCGCTTCCTATTCTGGATTTTCTTCAAAATATTAGCAAATATTTTCTTCGCTCGTTCGGTCATAAAAAGATAATTTCATTTCATTCATTATCTTTTACGACTCTCACTCCGCTTGAAAATAAGTTCGGATTTCGTCCAAAAGGTACCGCCATTTTTGAATATGGATTTGAATGGCGAGTATTCCTGCCATGTGGCAGGAGAGCGCAAGTCTTGGCCCGAAGGGGAATCATCCCTCCTCCTACAAATTCAAAAAAATCCCGAATCGAACGGGATTGTTTTGAATTTGATTTTGCTTTTTGTTCAGAATCAAAAGCAGTTCAAAACTGTTGCGCAATCACGGCGAGACAAAAGCCAAAAATTGACAGCTTGACGGAAGCATAATAACATTAAGACACATCAATAACTGTAAATACCATGCAAAACCGTAAACTTGTAACAATTCTTGTCATTATAATCATTGTCCTTGTCGGGATGCTGGCTTTTGTTTATGGGCAAAAACAAGCAATGGCGCCGGCGAATGACGAAAGCGTGGTACGTAACGAAAACGCAACCGAAACAACTCCGCCTTCTCAACCACAACAAGAAGAAGAAAACAACGACATCACGCCCGATAATGAAGACGAAAACAATGACGAAGACGAGGGTAACGGGCCATCCGGAGGAGGTGCGGTAAACATAGGTGTGATAAATTCAAATCAAAAAGACACAGACAACGGAGATGACAATGACAATGGTGCGGGGGAGCAAGAGATGAAAACCGTAAGTATCGGAAAAATCAACATGGTAAAGGTGAGACCTCAGCTTGGAGTCGTGCAGGATCCGACGACTTTTTTTGACCCTCTCGACATGACGATTTGTACGGGCGAAAGCGTGACTTGGTACAATCCGAGCAAGTTGAAACAAAATTTCCAAATTGCTCTTTATTACAAAGACCCGATTACAAACACGTACTCTCCGCTCGACAATTCAGCGCCGATTGGAACATCATATACATACCGATTTGATACCAAAGGAATATTTAAAGCGACAGATGAAATGCGCTCACCCGGCGAATTCAACACATTCATACTCACCGCAAAAGATTGTTGATTCATGCATTGTTCCGGAGACGCTGAGATTGAGTTGCACTGCAACGAAAAATCGTCAAATCAACTCCACGTTAGTTTAAAAAACATATGATAAAAAAGGTAATTGTCGCTTCGCGGAATCCGGTCAAAATTAGCGCTGTTAAAATCGCTTTTGAAAAAATGTTTCCTCTTGAGGCGTTTGAGCTTGAGAGCGTATCCGTTCCTTCCGATGTCAGCGAACAGCCGAAAGACAACCGAGAAACTCTAACCGGAGCAATCAACAGAGCCAACAATGCGAAGGAAGCGTTTGAAGACTCTGATTTTTGGGTTGGAATTGAGGGAGGTGTTGAAAAGGTAAAAGGTGAAATGGAAGCTTTCGCATGGATTGTAGTTATGTCCGGAGATTTGACCGGAAAAGCGAAAACTGGAACTTTTTTCCTACCCAAAAAAGTCGTTGACCTGATTGATTCGGGAAAAGAGTTGGGCGAGGCCAATGACATTGTATTCGACCGAACAAACTCAAAGCAGAAAAACGGAGCCGTCGGAATCTTGACCGGAAACATTATCGACAGGACAAACTATTATGCGGAAGCTGTTATCCTCGCATTGATACCGTTCAAAAACACCGAGATGTATTGGAGATGAACAATGTATTTGAAACGGAATGTTCTCTGTCTGGAAAGCGGACGAAGCGCAATATGCGCAAGGAGCATCTGTTTTTCGCGTTTATTTTTACCAGAAGA
>WFTB01000034.1 GCA_015485695.1 Patescibacteria group bacterium
AAATGCGCCTTCAAGATAACAACGAGTTAATAGACCGAATCAGGTTAAAACAGCAACTCCTCGCAAAAGGAGATGATTCTCATAAGAACATACGCCTTCTTTACATGTTTGACGGCGGTGTCATGTCCGGGGTGTTCGCGGGAGGGGTTGGTGTCGGGATGTTGGAATCGACCATACACGCAGATGACGGATCTCCGGTGAGCCTTTTTGATACGGCTGACGCTCTCGTAGGGTGTTCGGCGGGAACTCCCCCAATCTTATACGGATTGAGCCGTCAATCTTTTTTGGGGTATACGATTTATCCGGACAAATTGTCCGGAAACAAATTCGTAAACTTGAAAAGGGCATGGAGAATGGTTGATATAGATTACCTGGTAAATATATTCAGGACGGGAGAGAGGAGTTTGAACTTGCAACGATTGCTGTCCGCTCGTTCAAAGGCATATACTGTCCTTACTCATGTCAAAACCGGAGAGAAAGAAATATTTGATTTGAAAAACGAAAAAGCCCTTCATTTGCTGGAATTGGCGATAACGACGCCGATTGTTTCCGGTTTTAAGCTTGTTGATACGCGAGAGTATGTTGATGGTTTTATTTTGCCGATTAAGAAGATAATCGAAAGGTTTAACCCGACAGACGTTGTTTTGGTTCTAAACAGCCCTATCGGAAGTCACGCTTCGGAAGGCCCTGGTCTTCTTGATAAAACAATAGGAAACATAATGGGCAAGGTTTTACACCCAAAGCTAAGAGATTCGTTTGTGTATCGACACGGTGAGTTTCAAAAAAATTTGTCCTTTTTCGAGAATCTTCCGTCCACACACAATATAAACATAGGGATACTGGCTCCGCACAAGCACCATATAGGTCGTTTTGAAAAGAGTGTTGACAGGATAAGAAATGCGGGAATGGAAGGCGCTAAAACGGTATTAAACATATTCGCTCCGCACAAAAAAGACGAAATACTGAAAAAGATGTAGTTTTTGCTTAAAAAGCTAACGTGTGCTTGATGGCAAGACGCGATCGCGTCGAAAAGATGTTGTAACCGCAAGTCTCTACAATTATCACCAATGACAGATTTTCGTTTCTTTTTTGTGCGTGATTGGTTTGTTGATGCGTGTCGTTCGCGAATGTCTTTTTGTTAAATTTAAAGACCGGCTTTGGTGAGCCGGTTTTGTGATTTTAAAACCGAACAACAAAACCCCTTACCGTAACCTACGCATCTATTAAATGAAGTTTCATCTAAGCATGGATAGATGTGCACGTTAGGTAAGGGGTTTTGTTAGTTATTTCTTGCGTCGCTTCGCAACCTTGCGCTTAGCGGGTTTTCTTTTCGCCACTTTGCGTTTGGCTACTTTGCGCTTAGCGGGTTTCTTTTTCGCTACTTTTCTTTTCGCGACTTTTCTCTTTGCCGGCTTTTTCTTTGCGACTTTTCTTTTCGCAACCTTGCGCTTAGCGGGTTTTCTTTTCGCCACTTTGCGTTTGGCTACTTTGCGCTTCGCAACCTTGCGCTTAGCTGGCTTTCTTTTCGCCACTTTACGCTTGACGGGTTTTCGTTTTTTTAATGCCATGTTTAACACCCCCTTTCATTGCTCGATGTTTTTAACATCGATTGATATCGTTTGTACAAACGATGTAACGTGTTGCGTTACGCTGTATATTATACAACTTTTAAAAATAAAAACAAAACTCCCATCCCAATCTATCAAGTTAAATGTGATTTGCGCCTAAGGCAACCGCTCAATTAGACTAAAATCAAATTACCGCAAACAAATCGATGTATAAAGTATGCATTATTAACGATCACAATAAAAAGAATCACCTTTGAATAGTTCAATGGCCTTCCTAAGGGCAAACACTCTACAACGGCACATGATGAGTTTTTGACTAAATTTATTCGTCCCACCTAATAACCCAGGTTGCTAGGGTAGAAACCGTTTCTCTAACTAGTATTGCGAAGATTTGTATTGCGAAGATTTTGGTAATAAATATTTGAGACAGGTTTTAAGTTAGGTTTTTGTTTTTTTAGATGACACCAATCCAGTTGCATATCTGTTCTTAACTACCGCAAAGGAGGTCGCCATATTTTATTTTCATTTATTTCATTGTTTGTTTCAATTTTTTCTTTTATTTCATTTACTGCCTCACTCAATTCTCTTGAATTGTCAATCACCGCACAATCAACAACGTTACGACTGGCAAGTATTTCATATTCTTCTTGGTTTCTTTGTTGATCAGCAATGATATTATCCAAATTCGTATCACGAATTCTTCCGGTTCGCATTTCATCAATTTTTCGCCTTCTGAGTATTTCTTCCGGATTTACCCTAATCAAAAATAAATTACGGATAAATGGGATGTATTTATCAGACCACATGTTTTCAAAAGTAACATTTTCATTTAGTCTATTGCAAGCCACCAAATGAGTATCTAAAATAATTGTGTTAGCGCTGTTTTTGGTAAACAAGCGTATTGTGATAAGTTCCAATTTCTTAAACTTTTCTTCTGGCGAAACTTTTTCCAATTCAGCATAAGTCATTCCACCAAAAGTATTTTTTAATATGTTTGAAGCGCTTATAACAACAGCATCACCTCTATCTTCTTGTAATTTTTTTGATATTACTGATTTGCCAACGCCATTTATACCGACCAGCATTATTACATTCTTCATATCAAATAGAATTCAAAAAATCTATAAATTCCGGCAATTCAGTAAATTGCACCCTATCCTCAACAGGTATTTGCGCGTATGTTTTACCTTCTTTGTTGTTTTTGGATATTGGAATCAAAATTTTATCCATAGGATAAGACGGGTATTTTCCAATAGGAGCTTTGCTTATTCTGCATGGAACTTGTGCCTTTTTCATTTTCATATCACTTCCATCATAATACCCGATAAGGTTTATTCTTTTAGCTGTTCTTTTGTCTTCATTGTCCAAAAGTTTAAGTATTTTATCCGGTCCCAACTTTACAGCTGCTTGTTTTGAATTTGGACCAGGAAAGCCATTTAATGCATCAATAAATATGCCACCATCAGTACAAATAACCGGTTTTTTGATTATTGCGTAAGCATCCAGCAACTTTCTTTTTAGAATTTTTTCAAGAGAATCACTCTTTATTTCATCAATATCCAAATCACAAGCTACTAATGATTTTGAGTTTTCTTTATTCAATAAAGTATTTAATTCACTGACTTTATTTGGATTACCGGTAACAAAATAAGCGACATCGTCAGCACTCTTATGAAAAACAACATTTAAAACTCTGTTTTTATCAGTCCCGTTTTTTGCCACCAATATCCAACCGAATTGACTCAAAAGTCCACGAATTTGTTTCAATGAAAATACATTTTTATTGCCTTTATTTTCATAATCACCGTTATTGATATTTTGAATGAAATCAAAGATAAGATACGCACCATTTTGTGATAACTTTGTAATATCGGCAAATAGATCATGCACCTGTGTCTTTGGAATATGAGAAGCAACTACTCCGCGAGAAACAATAAGATTAAACTTTTTGTTATCAGCAAGCAACGACGAAACATCACCTGCTTGGAAAACAGTATTTTGACATTTGTTTCTTTTAGCCACGCTTATCATATCGGCACTGACATCAATCGCCAGCAAATTCACACTATCATATTTGGAAATTATCTTTGAAACTTGTCCCGTACCGCAACCAAATTCCAGTATATTTCTACCCGCAATCGGTAGATACTTTTCCAATAATTCATTGAATCGCTCATAACCGTCTTCATGATTAGTATAGAAATTATCTTTTGCAGTTTCCTGATCCCAACTTTCAGCTCGTTGTCCCCACCTTTTGGAAACTTCATCAATTTCAACAATCTCTCTTGAGTTGACTTGCATGATATAATTCAAAAACTGTTTCCACAAATCATCTTGCAAGGTTTGAATAAGTTTTTCAAATTCATCCAGTTTATTTATCTGAAAATCTTTTAATTTAACCTCTTTCTGAAAAAAAGATACCTCATTTGCATAGTGAAAAGCGCTAAAAACAACAATATCCGTTTTATATTTATTCCAAAAACCATCGGCAACAACCTCTTTATATGCATTCAAATCATCCACCAATAATTTACTGCGAATACCATCTTTATCAACCACAAGAAAAGACTTTGCAACAAAAATCGGTTCAAATATTGATTTTTTTACAGAATCAATTTTATATTTTAATAAATCTTTAATATTACTATCACACCTTTTATCAACCAAATCACTCACTTTTTCAATGACAAAATCAGAATTCACCTCTTTGGCAATTTGCGCAAACCCATCAAACATCTTTTGATTGCTTGCAATAACTTTTATATATCGCATATTTTTTCATTAATACATCAATCAATAAACCCTTTAGCGTGCAAGTATTCAATAGTTTTCACTCCTATTGGCGTCATCGGATACTTGCTCAAATCAGCGAAAGAAAGATATTTCATGTCACATATTTCCGATGATAATTTGATTGGTGATAAATTATCAACTCTGTACAGTGTTAGCTCCATATCAAACAATTCATTATTGTCCGGATCAACTCCTTTACCACTTATCACATCCAACTTTTCCAAAATATTGACCTTGGAAGAAATCTCTTCAAGCATTTCACGATTAAGGGTTTCTGTTTTTGATTCTCCCACTTCCATACGCCCACCGGGAAGTATAAAATATGGAAAGCCTCGCTTTTTGAGATACAGAACCTTTTTGTCTTTCAGTACAATCGCCGCTGATTTTTTCAAAATATTTAATTTGTCCGCAGTTTTAGCCAGATATAGTAATTTAGTGTTATATCCACTAACCATCTCATCAGCTATTTCAATGGTGTTTTGATATATATGAACATCTGTTACAAGTCCATCAATTGAACCGGGTTGGATATTTTTATTCAATCGTTTGCTGAGCAGTTCACATACTTTGTGATTGAGCATAGAAAAAATAACCAAATCACCGGCACCTTTTTGGTCTATGTTCCAAGAACGCATATTGAAAATAGTATTGAGTTTTTGTACTCCATTTTTCTCCGGGCGTAACCTAAATTGAATACTGACGATGCAAGGCAGATAATCATTATAAGGACTGTTTTTTACTTGTTCATAATCTTCATATGTCGGAAAAACCATTACCGCTTTTTTTTGATTCCGGTATTTTACTCAACCTATCAACAACAAAATCTATCATTTTCCCTTCTTCCAACCGAACTTTGTAACTTTTTGCTCCTGTCCTGAAGTTTCTCGTTACATCAAAATCCTTCATTTCATCTTTTTGAAAAACCAAATCAATCATAGCGTCCACATTTTCTGTCTTAGCATATCTTTTTATAATTTCATCAGGAAGTGTCTGTGTTTGAGATTTCAATCTAAATCCTTGCAATGCAATTCTATTGCGACTTTCATCAGGTTCATATAATCCATTTTTCAAAACACATTCTACAGCACTCATCCATGCACCACCAATAGTTTTGCCACACACGCTATAGCCCAAATTTTTATGAAATATTATTTCACCTCCACCACTCATTGATTCGTTTTCACTAATCATAAACGTTTTTTATAAATACTTACGTATGCTTAGCTTATTGTAATCAATTCAAAAAAGCAAACTTTTGTATAAGGATTTGTAAAGCATTTTTTTAAATTTTCATTTAAACGTTTGTGTTTTAAGAAACTAGATTTGCGAGATAAATTCCCGATTAAACGGCGCCTTAAATTATCTCGGATGCTTTTGATTGAAATTAAAAAGCGCACGCGAGGTGTTGGAAGTTTTTCCAAAAAGCAAATTGTAAAATCTTTATGTTTAAAACAATCTTTGCGAAACTGAATCGCTTGTCAAAAGCGATTCACGCGCAAAGAATTTTGAGTGTCATTCGTTCAATCACAATACTTGCTTTGACAATTCAAAAACGCCGTTTTTCTCTGCCGGAATCTTGCCGTTTGTCGTTTGGTTTGTTACGCGGTTGTTTTGGCAGATTAAATTTTGGATTTTATAATTCAAGAGCACATGCGTTGCAATAGGGGCAATCACAACTTTTGATTTTTGTGGTATGTGGATAAGTTTACCGAGTTATCAACATACGTTTAGGTATGTGGATTAGCAAAAATAACCCAATGTTTACGGTGTTTTTATTTCATTATTAGACCATACTTTGACAAAAGACAAAAAACATGATAGTATTGGGGTGTAAGTTGTACTGTTCATTAAAGGGCGTCCGACAGCCCGAAAATAAAAACAAATCGAAAAATAAAGAAAACAAAAACGGAGAAATCAAAAACAAAAAGGTGTATCCTTGCGCAACTTGATTGCTCAGAGGTACGCTACTGAACGGTGAACTTAGTCTTTTACGCGAGGTCGGAGTAAAGGACATAAATCTGGAATTTGTTCAATGTTCTAGGTTGTCTGTGCAGACGTGGCGTTAACTTATCGTTCGTTGACGGCATATCCGCACAGGCGCTTAGGTGAACAAGTTTCAAGGACCCTAAGACGGTTGCCTGTAAATTAATTATTATGAGGCCCTCTGGGGTCCTATTTTGTTTTATTTACTTTTTTTTTAGTTGGTGATACCATTATAACTGCTCTTGGTATGAGCCGATTTTTATTTTAAGCGGTTTATGGCAAGTTTTTGTATCAAGTTAGGTATTTTGGTATGGCACACGACAAAAAATTCATAGAAGAGATGCGATCGGTCTTGGAAGATAAAAAAGAGCGAATATTAAAGGAATTATCAATATTCGAATCCGAAGGAGGTGAGGACTTGCCGTCAGATTGGAAATCCAGGTTTCCGAGCTTTGGTCACTCGACGGACGACCACGCTCAAGAAGTCGCGTCTTTTACGGACAGATTATCTCTTAACACCGCCCTTGAAAAAACACTAAAAGATATCGACAAAGCGCTTGCTTTGCTCGAAAAAGGAAATTACGGAATATGCGCCCACTGTGGAAAAGACATAGCGCAAGCAAGGCTTAAGGCGCGTCCTTTTTCTTCTTCTTGTGTCGCTTGCAAAAAACATTTGAAAGGAGAATTATAAAAAGTTTATTTTTTTAGGCCATGCGCACAATATCGTTATCGCAACTGTTTGTCGTGGTAACGTTTGCATTATTGATTGATCGAGTCACGAAATACGTTGCTCTGGAGTATTCGTACGACAACAAACTGTATTCGCTTTTTGTGAACACATACGGAGTGTTTTCTGTTCCCGTTTCAAACGGGTGGATGATAATCATATCTGGAATCATAATTCTCTCGCTCATAGTGGCAAGTGCGATTTTTTTTATTCGAAACAAGCAAATGTCGATTGCCATGGCGGTTTTGATAATTGGAGCGTTGTCCAATTTTTACGATAGGGTTGCGTATGGTGGAGTTATCGATTTTTTGAGAATAGGTCACTCGTCGGTTATTAATTTGTCGGACGTTTACATAATCGTTGCCCTCATTGTAATGGTATTCGGCGTTGACAGATATTATGTTTTAAGGTAGTATTGGTTAGACTTCACGCTCCGAGAAACGGACGGGTGTCTGGCGCTCGCGGTGCAGGTCAAAACTATATACTGAAGTTTTAAGAAACGAAATATTTTATGGTAAAAATCAGACTCGCAAGATTTGGAAAGAAAAAACAGCCAACTTACAGAATTGTTGTTTCGGATGTCAGGAAGGACACGCACGGAACATATATAGAGAGTTTGGGTAATTACAACCCGTCCGTTCAGCCCAAAGAGATTTCGATAAACGTGGAAAGGGCAAAGTATTGGTTGTCGCAAGGAGCTCAACCGACCGACGTGGTGCATAATTTGTTTGTCGACCATGATGTGATTGACGCCAAGAAACGAAGTGTTTCGAAAAGATATGTGCCGAAGGAAGACAACTCCGAAGAAGGTGAACAAAAGGACGTGACGTCCGATTCGGATAACGAGTCTACCGCCGACAATCCGGCTGATGGAGAAGATGATTCTTCGAAAGACTCGGAAACTGACGATGACGGTTCGGAAGCGGAAGAAAAGTCGGAAGAAGAAAAAGAGGAGAAGTAAATTGTTAACAACTGTTCAATCCGGTCGAGGGTTGACGTTTATTATAAGTTAAATGGGCGATACTCGTATGAGTATCCTATCTAAATTTAAGAAAAGGAAGTATGTCGGAAAAATTCGAAGAACAAGAGTTTGTTGAGTACGTCGTCAAAAGAATAGTCGACAAACCCGAAGCAGTCGAGGTAGAACGTACCGTCGACGAAAGGGGCGTTTTACTGACGCTCAAAGTGGACCCATCCGATATGGGGTATGTAATAGGTCGCCACGGCAACACCGCCAAGGCTATTCGTACCATATTGCGAACATTGGGCATGAAAACTAACGCCAGAATAAATCTGAAGATATTTGAACCCGAAGGTTCCGGATTCAGAAGAGAGTCTTCAAACGACGATGGCGTGTCGGACAAGGAAGAAAACGAAACGAACGACCACGTTGACGATACCGATGCCGTTGATTTGAAAATCTAGTTATTTTTTCAAAAGCCGTGTTGCCGTTGTGTGATACGGCTTTTTGGTTTACGATGTATATGTATGCGTTTTGATGTGCTCACAATATTCCCCGGTGTTTTTGATTCTTTTCTGGGAGAGTCTTTGATGTCAAAGGCCATAGAGAAGGGTATCATTGATATTCGCATTCATGATATCCGGTCATATTGCTCTGACGCGCACGCGCAGGTGGACGACAGACCGTTTGGTGGCGGTCCCGGAATGGTGTTGAAGGTGGAGCCGATTTATAAAGCTCTAAAAGACATTGAAGCGTTACCGAATCAGCGCAACACGGACACGGAACATGTTTATCTGTTGTCTCCGAGGGGTGAACAATATACGCAAGATGTTGCGAGGAGGATGTCTTTGTTGGATAGAGTTGTTTTGATAGCCGGTCGTTATGAAGGGGTGGATGCGCGGGTTGAAGAGTTCGTGGATGGATTGTTGTCGATTGGACCGTATATATTATCCGGGGGCGAAATACCTTCAATGTCCGTAATAGAATCGGTATCGCGTCTTTTGCCCGGATATATGGGGAACTTCGAATCAATAATGAAATCGACAAAAGACAAAATCAGTGACGTCGAGTCCGAATACCCGGTATACACTCGTCCGGAAATTTTCGTTGCGGATTCCGGAGATAAATACGCCGTCCCAAAGGTGCTTTTGAGCGGTAATCATTCTAAGATAAAAAAATGGCGTAACGAACACACGGTATGATTCAATCAATGCGAGCTTTTTCCATAAGAAATTCTTTTCCTTTGTTTAGGAATAAGAATTTTTTCAAATTGTGGAGCGCGCAGTTTCTCGGAAACATAGGTGTAAACACATTGCACTTTACATTGATTATACAGGTGTATCAACAAACCGGAAACAATTTTTTGGTTGGAGTTCTCGTTGCCGTCATGAGTTTACCGGCGATTTTTTTGGCGCCGATAGCGGGCGTGTGCGCGGATATGTTCAGCAGGCGAAGTCTTCTGGTTGCGATAAACCTGGGAAGACTGATTATAGCGTTTTTGGTTCTTATCGCGTATGAATTT
The DNA here is from genome assembly GCA_015485695.1 of Patescibacteria group bacterium. Taxonomy (GTDB): domain Bacteria; phylum Patescibacteriota; class Patescibacteriia; order WFTA01; family S139-112; genus S139-113. The sequence goes on from WFTB01000034.1 coordinate 9,555, forward strand.
CCGCCCGCTCTTTTGGTTTTGGCTTTTCTTATAACGTCCGCGTCTCAGTTTTTTTTGCCGGCCGAGCAATCGTCCGTTCCGGATATCGTCGATAAAGACCACTTGGTACAGGCGAACACCTTTCTTGCGTTTTCGATGTACGGGGCGTTTCTTATAGGGTTTGCCGGAGCGGGTCCACTCGTTGATTATGGCGGGGAGATTGTGACGTTAATGACGGTCGCTGTGTGTTTTTTTGTCGCGACGATAATAGATCTGACCCTGCCTCCTCTCAAGAAGCACATTGAGGGAAACACAAAAAGCATAAGAGAAAGGCTCCGTGTTGCTGGTGTGTGGCTTCATTTGAAAGAGGGAGTCGAGTACGTGCGTCGTCACCCGCAACTCATGACGATGATTTTGCAAGTTGCTTTTATTTTTTCAGTTGAAAGAGCTGTAATCTCCCTTGTTCCGGAGCTGGCAACGAGGTTGTTTGGGCTTGGGGTCGCGGATATCAGTTTTTTCATGATTACTCCACTTGCCGTAGGCACGGTTGTTGGAGTAGCCACTGTTAATGTGTTAAAGAAAAAATGGACACACATGCGCATAATAAGGGCGGGTTTGATAGTCGACGCGATAGCACTTCTGATATTGCCTTTTCACGAAGAAATATGGAGAGCGATTCAATATGCGGGTGTTAACATGGACCTTGCGTCATATACTCTTATTCACGTTATAGGAATAGCTTTTTTCTCCGGTCTTGCGGATGTCTTGGTTATAGTATCGGCTCAGACTTTTATTCAGCGTTGCGTCGAGACCGAGCGTCGCGGACGAGTGTTTGCCAACTTGCAAACCATAATGAACGTGGTCGGTGTTCCTTTGGTTCTTATCATTAGTTTGATGGCGGACGTGATAAACATTCCCGCTGTGCTTTTATTGTTTGGTTTCGTCGCTGTTGTCGTCATAGTGTGGGGTTATATACGCGAAAAATCGCAAGGATTTGCTTTAAAATAATTGTAAATCGTGTAACAGTTATCCCGTTTTGTCGAATATTGCGTTAGATTTGCTTCGATTGTGGTAGAATTTGAATAAAACGAGTTTTTAGCGACGAAATTAAGGCAAGATTTTGATTCTTTTTGGTTTTTTGCGCTCTCAAATCGATATTCCTGTTCTTTTTATACAATTTCTTGACACATAAAGAATAGTGGTGTATTATTGTTGTGTTAAAAAATAATCGTGTATTATCGATTTTATTTAAAATAAATAGGTCTGGTTTGTCAGAAACCGTTTATGTGACACTTTCGTTCGAGAAGTGACCACGTACTTTTCCACTAAACATAAGAACAGCAACATTTATTCATCATGTGAATAGGTGTGGCTGTTTTTGTTTCGGCCAAATATACGCTCATTTACAACGTAATATCCACTAAGCATTAATTATATTTCGAGTCTGACCGCTTGAAACAATCTTAATATGAGCGTTTTGAGTGGTTGTAATGTATTTTGATTATAGAGTCTACAAACTTTTGTAATTTTTTACTGAGAGTTTGATCCTGGCTCAGGATGAATGCTGGCGGCGTGTTTAAGGCATGCAAGTCGAACGACCCCTTCGGGGGGAGTGGCGAACGGGTGAGTAACACGTCAGTATCTACCCTTATCTCAAGGATAACTCCGAGAAATCGGAGCTAATACTTGATAGTCTCCTTCGGGAGTAAAGATTTATCGGATAGGGATGAGCTGGCGGCTGATTAGCTTGTTGGTGAGGTAACTGCTCACCAAGGCGACGATCAGTAGCGGGTGTGAGAGCACGACCCGCCTCACAGGGACTGAGACACTGCCCTGACTCCTACGGGAGGCTGCAGTCGAGAATCTTCCGCAATGGGCGAAAGCCTGACGGAGCGACGCCGCGTGCAGGATGACACCCTTCGGGGCGTAAACTGCTTTTATGAGTGAAGAAGCGTTCGCGTTGACATTAGCTCATGAATAAGGGTCCGCCAAACTCGTGCCAGCAGCGGCGGTAATACGAGTGACCCAAGCATTGTCCGGAATTATTGGGCGTAAAGGGTCCGCAGGTGGTTTGGTAAGTCAACAGTTAAATATCCCGGCTCAACCGGGAAACCGCTGGTGAAACTGCCAGACTAGAGGCTGGGAGAGGCAGACGGAATGGTAGGTGTAGGGGTCAAATCCGTTAATATCTACTAGAACACCAAAAGCGAAGGCAGTCTGCTTGAACAGTTCTGACACTCAGGGACGAAAGCGTGGGGAGCGAATGGGATTAGATACCCCAGTAGTCCACGCCGTAAACGATGGGCACTAAACATTGGTAGTCTCGACCCTATCAGTGTTGTTCTACTCAAGGTAACCCCTTAAGTGCCCCGCCTGGGAAGTACGAGCGCAAGCTTAAAACTCAAAGGAATAGACGGGGACTCGAACAAGCGGTGGAGCGTGTGGTTTAATTCGATTCTACGCGAGGAACCTTACCAGGGCTTGACATCCAGCCTATGTCACACCTTAACCGGAGTGACTTAGTGGCTGTGACAGGTGATGCATGGTTGTCGTCAGCATGTGCTGTGAAGTGCACCGTTAACTCGGGTAACATGCGCAACCCTCGTTCTGTGTTGTTTTTTCACAGAAGACTGCCGGCGTTAAGTCGGAGGAAGGCGGGGATGACGCCAAATCAGCATGTCCCTTACGCTCTGGGCTACACACGCGCTACAATGGCCGGTACAACGGGACGCCAAATCGTAAGATGGAGCTAATCCTTATAAAGCCGGTCTCAGTTCGGATTGTGGGCTGCAACTCGCCCACATGAAGTTGGAATCGCTAGTAACCGTGGATCAGCCTCGCCACGGTGAATACGTTCTCGAGTCTTGTACTCACTGCCCGTCATATCAGGGAAGCCGGTAATGCCCGAAGTCTCACGTTCGTGGGCCTAAGGTAGGGCTGGTGACAAGGATAAAGTCGTAACAAGGCATCCGTAGCGGAAGCTGTGGATGGATCACCTCCTTTCTAAGGATATTTTCTCTTATCTTCGGATAAAAGAGACAATCCAGGTTGACCCTTGGTGCAAATCAATTGATTGCATCTCGGGAAATGCATGTTTATTCTAGAGATTCCATAGGAATTTCAATATGAATAAGCAAGAGAAACAGCTTAGCTTGTAGAGAAACAAGTATAAATCCTCAAAAACTTAGGTTTTCGGGGTATACATTACAACCACTTAAGATGCTCAATCAAAACAGCGTTTGCAGTTACAGCGAAGGCTGTTTTTGATTTTCGATAATCCCATGTGGATATATTATTTGACAGTATTGCTTCTTTACCCTTATTTTTCGGGGTCAAAAGTTGACACCGTCATGCGTATAGGCTACCCTTAGGTAAAGGTTAGAATAACGTATAACTTCATTATCAACTATTTATATGGGAAAAGCATTGACTAAATCTCAGTTCATGCAAGCTGTTGCGGACGCAAACAACATCTCAAAAAAGGAAGCAACAGAGTTTATGGACAAATTGGTAAACCTTGTCTACTCTGAGGTAAGAACCAATGGAGAGGTTAACCTCCCAGGTCTAGGAAAACTTGTCAAGAAGGATCGCGCCGCTCGAATGGGACGCAATCCGGCCACAGGCGAACAGATTCAAATTCCTGCAAAGACCGTGGTTAAATTCCGCGTTGCTAAAGCCGCCAAGGACGCTATACTGTAGCGCAAAAGCATAAGCAAAAACAACCCGTACTCTATGAAGTACGGGTTGTTTTTTTGAGGAAATAAAATCAGGATTTTGACTTAATGACTCTCTGCACCATATAACATTCTATTTCAAAAAGTGTTTATAGGACACCCCAATTTCTATTTTCCTGAAGTTGTTCTTGCTAAAGCGTTTGCGAGTCATGTTCGTGACCATCAAAAAACACCCTCGTTTCTCAAAGAGCGCAAGATTAACTCTCCAGAAACGTTTTTATCGAATACTCGTCCGCGAGATGCGACAATGTTCGCTTATCGACTATTCGGTTGAGTCCGGTCCGACAATAAGTGTGATTGCATGTAATCTTAAAAAACAAGATATGGCGCTGGTAATCGGATTTGGTTTGGTCGGGAGTTTAAAGGGGTTTGATGAAATACGGGAGGTTTGGTTTTTGCTGAAGTGTTAATCCGTGCTATGCTTTGTATTAAGTTAATTAATACATCTTATGAAACTCAACTCTCTCAAAAGCGCCATCAGGGCATTTGAAAAGAACCAAAAACATATTCCTGATCTTCAGCACATTTTTGGTCAAGTGCGACGTGGAGCCAAGCACTCGATATCTCTTACTCGACGAGGTAACGTAAAAGACGCGTCAGCGCAACTTAAAGAGTGTGAACAGCTTATCAAGCGTGGGATTGCGAAGGCGGGAAAAGACGTTGACATCGCTTCTCAAGGGTTTTACCGAGAGGCAATCGAAGAATATGTCGAAGGGAAGCTTTACTGGTCATTTGTCGCGGATAAGGAGATTGAATTTCCAAACTATATCAAACTTACCTTTTGGGACATGCTGGGCGGATGGTCTGATTTTACCGGCGAACTTATCAGGCGCGCTATTTCTCTCGCGCATGAAGCGGACATAAGAGAAATTGAGAAACTCAAAACAATCACTGAAAAAGTGGTGGAAATATTCAGCCAAGCGAGCTTTTCCGGTAAACTGCGAAACAAGTATGACGCCACCGAGCGCAATTTGAAAAGACTGGAGGAAATATTGTATGAGTTAAAATTAAAGGGATAGTCGAATCAAGGTTCGTGTGAAAATAATGCATACGGCGATGGACATTGTTTTTTTTGCTTATTGCACGCTAATGCCCAGAGGTGACACTTGGTAAAGTTATGAGAGGTAACACCTGTTAACCGTGCTTTTTCTACAAATCCTCCAAATCAATAATATCTTCAGCGTTAAACTCATGCCGGTTTATTTGCCAGCGTTCGTAGGCGTGAGTGGGGAGTTCGGTGATAAATCTGGATGGACCGGAGAAAGAATGTCCCATCTGAGAGCCGAAAAACGATGTTAAAGGGTGGGTTAGATATAGTTCGTCTTTTGCTCGAGTTACAGCGACATAGAAAAGCCTACGTTCTTCTTCCACGTCCTCAATGCTCTTGAGAGCTCTCGCATTCGGGAACTGCCCTTCTACGAGCCCTATTATAAATACTACAGGCCATTCGAGACCCTTTGCTTGGTGAATGGTTGAAAGAACTAGGAAATCATCATCTTCGCCACTGCTTATTTGTTTTTTTGTTTCTCCTTGAAATCCTTCCGAAAGAGCCACGTCCGAAAGAAATTGTTCGATTGATTCATAGTTTAGAGCGAACACTCCAAGTTGATCCAAGTCATCAAGCCGATCGTCCGGGTCGTCGAACTTTTCTTTCACCATAGCGCGATATCCGTTTGACAATATGATTTCAAACGCTTTGGCGAGTTCGGAAACATGTCTCTCTTTGGTTGTGTCCTCGAGCAGGTTTGCGATACTCGTGAGAATTCCGTGAAGCTTCTTGATTCCGACGCGAGATTTCGTTGACAAACCTTTTATTTTCTCCGGTTCGGCGAGAGTGGTCGCAAAATCTCCTTTCGCATCTCGTATTGTCTGCCAAATACTCGTTGCTGATTTGTCGCCCACGCCTTCGTACAACTTAACGACTCGACGCCATGATATTTCGTCGAGCGGATTTATTACCACCTTCAAAAAAGCCAATAAGTCTTTGATGTGCGCTTGTTCGAAATACCTAAGACCTCCGCGCTTGATGTAAGGAATATTGCGTTTTGTAAGCTCCACTTCAAGCTCGAGGGTTTGGTGAGAAGCTCGGAACAGCACGGCGATATCGCTGAGTGATTTGTCTTCGTCGTGAAGTTCTTGGATGCGTTGAACGATGAAATGCGCTTGAGTTATATTGTCCGGAACCGGAACAAGCGCCGGTTTGGTGTCTGATGATTCGCGAATATTTTTGAGCGTCTTCTCAAAACCGCTGATATTGTTGCGAATCGACATGTTTGCAAGCTTTAAGATATCGGGTGTTGACCGGTAATTGGTCTCGAGTTTATACGTCTTTGCTCCTGAGAACCGCTCCGGAAATTCCAGAATATTTTGAACATTGGCGGCGCGGAACGAATAAATGCTCTGAGAGTCGTCCCCGACAACCAATATGTTTTTATGTGTTGAAGCAAGCTCGTTCATGATTGACGCCTGGATGGTATTGGTGTCTTGGTATTCGTCAACCAGAATATATCGGAATTGATTCGCATAATGCTCTTTAATGCTTGGGCGCTTATGCAAGAGGTCGAGCCAGCGCGTTAGAAGATCGTCGTAGTCGAGAGCGTTGGACATTTTCTTTTTTTGTTCATACGCTTCTTGCGCGTATTCAAGATGCATGATATATGGTTCGTATTTGTACCAGAATTTGGGAACTATCTCGGAAATCGGTCTGCGAGAATTGGCGGAAAAGCTAAGTATCGACCGTACCGTTCGTGACTTTGGGAAGAGTTTCTTGTCTCTGGAATATGGAATTTCCGCAATGGCGGACGCGACGAGCTCCTCGGAATCTCCCTGGTCAAGTATGGCGAAGTTACTTGACATACCGAGCGCATCGGCGTGTTTTCTGAGCATTCGGTTCCCTATGTGGTGGTACGTACCGCCCCAGAGCCCATTTATGTCTTCTTTGAGAAGCGTCTTTACACGTTCGAGCATTTCTTTCGCGGCTTTGTTGGTAAAGGTAACGAGCAGGATGTTTTCGGGGCGAATACCATGCTCCAAAAGCCACGCGACCCTATATACCAATGTTCTTGTTTTCCCGGACCCCGCTCCCGCGAGCACAAGGCATGGACCGTTTCCGTTTCTGACTACGTTGTATTGTTCTTCGTTGAGCTCTTTTGCGTAATCAATTTTCAGATTGTAAGATTTTTTCGTATTGGGTTTTAATGTGTATTCTTGCATGGCTTAGCGGTTATTTTTGTAGCTCAATTTTAACAAGAGCGTCGATTTGCGCCTGTTCAAAATGAACGGCGTGTCGCTTTTCTTTTATGAACCGCATCGCTTCTTCCGCGGGCATCCCTTTTTCCGTAATCAAGTATCCCGCAACGAGCGTCGGTGCTCGACCGTGACCCAGAGAACAATTGACGTAAGTTGTAAGTCGTTGTCGCTCCAAGTCTTTGAGAAGCGACACACCGGCGCTCATTGCATGAAAAGACGGTGGTAAGTTGTTCAGTGTCGGCAACCAAAGAAACACGTCCACTCCAATCGCGATGTTGCCGGGTTTTGTTTCGAGTGATATGTTAGCGGACACTCCTTTTTTAAGTAGTTTTTCTTCGAAGTGTGTTTGACAACACACACTGCTTCCGATGAATATGTAATCGGTTATTCGGTCGTAATTGAGGTGGTGTGAAAATGAATCGTGTTTGGACATTGTGTTTTGAAAATAAAACTCAAAAACCGGATGTCGCTTTTTGCGTTTGCGATAATTCCGGTTACGAAATGCTCTCGAGCCAATGAGGGTCGGTTTCGACGTCGAGTTTGAGGAATACTTTTTTTTGCAAAATAAGTTCAAGTTCTTTGCGTGACGCTGTGCCGATTTCTTTGATTTTATGGCCGTTTTTTCCTATGAGCATGGGCCTGTATCGTTCGGTATCGGTAAGAAGTCGCGCGTAAATTTCAAGCATGCCATCATCACGTTTGCCCACATCGTCTATTACGACATGTGTGCTGTACGGTATTTCCTGGTGGACATGATGAAAAACTTTTTCGCGAATCACTTCCGACACCCATTGTTTGAATGCGAAGGTTCCGGGGTCGCGCTCTTCGTATTGGTACATGGCATCACCCTCCGGAAGTTCGTTGAAAACAATGTTGAGCAGGCTTTTTAGATGCGCTCCCGTTTTTGCTGAGATTTTGACAGTATGCAAAAACTCCTCGTCTTCTCCCAATTGCTCATAATCGAACAAGTACTTGGGTTTCCCCGTGTCTATCTTATTTATTACCAATACCTTTTTTTTGATATTTCTTACCATGCCCAGCAAACGGCGTTCTTCTTGTCCTATTTCTCGTGTCGGGTCAACGACATACAGCAAAAGGTCTATGCCGTTTATGTTCTGTTCGACTTGTTTGTTTACAGCTCGAGTAAGCGCGTCCGGTGTATCGATGAAAAGCCCTGGAGTGTCGACAAATACCGCTTGACCTCGTTCGTCGTCAAGGACGCCACGAAGCGCCCAGCGTGTGGTTTGCGCGCGAGGAGATACAGGGGCCATCTTAAACCCTATCAAAGCGTTCAGAAGCGTGGACTTTCCCACATTTGACCGTCCGACGAGAGTAATTATTCCCGATTTTTTTGGCTGTGTTTCTTCTTCTGACATACTCATACCCTATCGTATTTTATAGGTTTGGTAAAGTAAGACCCCGCCGATTAAAGCGGGGGTTGTTATTTTTCGTCAAAAAGTCTCGGGTTAGGCAAAAAAATCATCAAATCAATCTATTATTCCAGCGGTACCAGCTTTCCATTCTTCACTACCATCAACCTAGGTTCTTTGACCACCCCACCTTTCCCATCAAAGGTGAATTCGCCGGACG
>WFTB01000035.1 GCA_015485695.1 Patescibacteria group bacterium
AAGCTGACTGCGGAACCGCGAGAAATGCAATACTCAACGTAAGGAGTACTGAGAAAAATTTGATTGTTTTGTTTTCTTGTTTCATGGTCATGTGGTTATGTGGCTGAATTGTTTTATAGACCCATATCAGAACGTACGCGTTCCATGAATGTCGCGTACTCACGCGCGCGGTTGTATGCTTCCGTAGTCATTGTCTCTTTGCGCAAACGCGTTGATTTGTTTCTATCATCAATCATCCGCAATGCCAAGACAAGGTGCTCGCATGATTGCAAGTCCATGTTACGAGCTTTTTGCAACGCTTACGTTTGCATATATGTACGGTTGAATCACACACATATCATACCAAACTAAACGTACACGGTCAAAATTCAAATTATACTACGATGGTTTTCCAAGAAGCCGTTTGAAAGCCCGGTCCGAGTTGTAAATCTAGAGATTTTTCTGCAGATAGTTGAAAAGCGATAAAGCGATACTAAGGGTATCGTTGAATGGTTTTGAAACTTATCTGCGGGAAAAAGAATCGATTTCAGGTCGTGGGTAGGTTTTTAAACGGTTTATTACACCGATACAAAAACCACAATCCGGCAATGATTAACAGACTGCTCACTATAATCGGCAAACGAATTCCCAATATGACTGGCGTTGCGTCTACTCTGAGAAATTCCATAGCTATTCGGACAATAGAGTACAGGATAATATAGGTGGCGGTGATTACACCGGGTCGTAGGGTCAGTCCTTTGTGAACGGAACGAGCGGTTGCGTGCCGCAAATTTCGTATTACGGACTTATGTAAAAACATCAGTATCACGAAAATCAAAACATTCAATAATGACTCATAGAGAAACGTCGGATGGAAGTATGTGAATGACTCGAATCCGGCAACGCGATTGGAAAGTTCAATCGGTATCCCCCACGGCAAATTCGTAGGCAGTCCAAACAGCTCTTGATTAAAATAATTTCCCCAACGACCGATTGCTTGACCGAGCGCGAGAGCCGGAACGATTATATCGGTTATCAATAGCATTGAATTGAAAATTGAAAATTGGAAATTGAAAATTTTAATCCCGGATTTAAAGTGTTTTCGCACATACCAATAAATCGCAAGTGCTCCGCCGATAATACCTCCATGCAACGCCAATCCTCCGTTCCAAAATGCGATAATTTGCGACGGATTAGAAAGGTAATATGATGGCTCGTTCAACACATGATACAATCGCGCTCCGAGCAGTCCGAAGACAATGATATAAAAACCCAAATCATAAACATGCTCTCCTCCAATCCGATACAGATCCGACAGTTTACCAACGACAAAAACTCCTACCAGTAACGCAAGGGTCATCAAAAATCCGTACCAATAGACAACCAGAAATCCAAATTCGAAGAATACAGGGTCCGGAATATATGAGTGTAATATTTGAAACATGCGAAATTTTCAATTTACAATGACCAATTTTCAGTGAAAATTCAATAAACCAACGTTCAATTGGCGTAAAAAAAATATTGAAAACTAATTACTTGTAAATTCATTGATAAATTGGGAATCGTAAATGGGAAATTATTTCATCGCTTCGGAAATTCTCTCAATCGCGAGCTGATACGCGGCGATGCGCCAAGTTACTTTGCGATTCCGAGCAATACTTAACACGCTATCGAACGTATCGTCCATTAGGTCTTTGAGCTTATCGTTTACAAGTTTTTCTTTCCACCGCTCATTGTCCATGTTTTGCTTCCATTCAAAGTATGATACGGCAACGCCTCCTGAATTCGCCAATACGTCCGGAATAACGGTGGTTCCTTGATTGTGGAGCATGACACACGCTTCCGGAGACACCGGACCGTTGGCAAGCTCCAGGACATATCGCGCTTTTACGTTTTTCGCGTTTTCCGCCGTTATCGAGTTTTCAAGGGCGGCAGGCACAAGCACATCAACATCGAGTTCAAGCAGTTCCTCATTGGTAACACGCTTGATTCCGACTTGTTCATAATCTGCAACCGACCCACGAACCTTTTTTGCGACTAAAACATCCTCGAGATTAAGAAATGAGCCATCAGGAGAGGAAATACCTCCTCTCGAATCTGAAACAGCCACCACTTTATACCCCGCTTCATGCGCTAATCGCGCGAAATGATAACCCACATTGCCAAATCCCTGTATGGCAACAGTCGTATTTTCCGAATCTAAATCATATTCTTCCCTCAACCGCTCAAGGACAAAAAACCCTCCGCGACCGGTAGCCTCGGCGCGTCCGAGAGAACCTCCGTCCTCTACAGACTTGCCTGTAACAACTCCGGGAGCGTCTGTGCCGGTTATCTTTTCATACTCATCTCGAATCCAACCCATAATCTTCCCGTCGGTATTCACATCGGGAGCGGGTATGTCCGTCTCGGGTCCGATAACCGACGCGATACGACGAACAAACATCCTGGTCAGTCGTTCAAGTTCTCTTTCGGAGAGTTCCTTTGGGTTTACAATAATCCCTCCCTTGCCACCTCCAAAAGGCACATTGATTACCGCATTCTTAATCGTCATCCAAAAGGATAATGCTTTTACCTCTTCTTCTGACACATTTTCGTGAAACCTTATACCCCCCTTGTATGGACCGCGTACGTTTGAATGCTGAGATCGGAATCCCGTAAAGACCTTTGTACTTCCATCGTCCATCTCAACGGGCACCGATACGGTCAACACGCGCTCCGGATGTTCGAGTAGAGCAATTACCGACCGAGAAATATCAAGGCCTTGTATGGCATTATGTAATTGTTGGAGAGCGTTACTATATTGAGACATAACTTAATTTACAAATCTTCAATTATAAATTTTCAATGAATGTACAATACAATAAATTTTCAAAGAATGACATTATTTCCGAGTCGTAAGTTGGTTAATCGTAAATTCATTGCTAAATTGAGAGTTTGTCATTTAAAATTTCTGCTTTCTGTTCTTGCTTGTGTGTATTATTTTTGAGGATATAAGTAATAACTCGCAAGACTCTTTCCATAATATTCGAATTCTATCGGCATGTTCCGGATGTACCCGAGCCAACAACCTAAGCCAATGCCTTGTTTCTTTTACTTCTTTTTTACTAATGCTTACTTTGTGAATAAAGTCTTTTTTGCTTTCCGCTTCATTGGCTTCACAATAGTTCGCGCCAACGGAACCGCTTGACCCTACAAGTTAATCTATAATTCTCCGATTTATCGGACTCAAAGTCAAAGCCTTTGTCAAATCAATTATCTGTTCGGCAAAAAGCGCTGTGCGCTCTTCTAAGTCGTATTTCTTTCCTTGAAAATTGTCGGTTTGGTCATTCACTGGAAATTGAAAATTGATTATCGTAAATTAAAGAACGCTTTCGCGTTTTTGTCTGTGATTTTGATTACTTCTTCGGTAGATATGCCTTTTAACTCCGCGATTTTATTCGCCACATATCGCACATGCGCTGGCTCGTTTCGTTGTCCTCTGTACGGGTCCGGAGTAAGGTATGGGGCGTCGGTTTCGAGCATTATCCTATCGAGAGGAACATACTTTGCAACCTCTTGCAAATCCTTCGCGTTCTTGAATGTCACGACTCCGGTAAACGAAAGCATGCACCCGTGATTGAGAAACGCCCGCGCAAGCTCCTTTGAGCCCGAGAAACTGTGCATAACGCAGTTTGCAAATCCGGTATCATATAGAACGGAAAGAGTGTCGTCGTATGCGTCACGAGCTTCGCGCGTTGACGGGCGGGTATGGACAATCAATGGCTTCCCAACCTCTTGAGCAAGATTAATTCCGCGAATAAAAAGCTCGCGTTGTTTGAGTTTAACATCAACCGAATCAACGCCTTCGGGCATGTGAAAATAATCAACGCCCATCTCTCCTATGGCGACGGTCTTTTCATCTTTCGCAAGCGATTTGTACGCGGAATAGTCAAACTCTTCTTTGCGAGTATCATACCCCTCGTCCTCCGAGTCTCCCTCATAGCGCATATCAAAAAGATGCGTCGGATGAAGTCCGACGGCGGCCCACACTCCTTCGCCATACAAATGCGCAACTTCCACCGCGCGTTTTGATGTTGAATACTGCGCTCCGACAACAATCATCTGAACGTTGGCGTCACGCGCGCGCGCGACGACTTCATCCGCATCGTTCTTGTAATGATTAAAATTTATGTGACAGTGAGTATCGAACATCCTAATAAAAATTTCAATTTTCAGTGAATAGTTAATGGATAAATATTCGAATGATACTATCGAAAATTGATTTATTGTAAATTCATTGGCTAATTGAAAATTGGGACTTGAAAATTATTCAATTTCAATCGGTGCAACTTCTACATTGCCGATAAAGTCTGCTTCATCGGCACTGACATCCGGAACATCCGGCAAATCAAATGGCAAATTGACTTTGCTTTCAATCGCGCGCACCGCTTCAGGCAACAGAGGAGCAAACAGTTTTCCATATCCAAGAAGCCACTGGGCCACTTCCGACGCTTGAACCGCCGGAATTATAGAATCCGAAAACGGGTATTTGTCAACGAACATCAATGCCACACCGAGAAATATCGCCCCCGCCAAAAAACCGAACAAAGCTCCTCCAAGTCGATTAAACGATGAGAGAAACGGGATTACGGATATAATCTTGAACGCTTTGTTAATCGCCCAGAATACGAGCCCGACAATCCTCGCCGTAAGTAAAAATATCAAAACAAATGCGACAACTTTCGCCAGATTTTCGTTTCCCGCGAATACGTCAAGCAAAAACGCGCCCACCCTCTCAAAATATATGCCAC
>WFTB01000036.1 GCA_015485695.1 Patescibacteria group bacterium
TCCAACTCCGATATCTTATCATCATACATTTTGAGGATATCCTCTACTTCACGTTTATCCCCGGCTTTTTTAACTTTATCCAAAATAGGTTTGTAACCAGAAAAAATACGCTTTGCTTCTGCCCGAGCGCTAATCACTTCTGAAAACAATTCATTATTAATGGACTCGGTATTTTCGGCACCTGAAATACCATTCTGTTCGCTTGTTTCACTTTCCATATTATTATGCGTTATTTAAAGGCAATTCTTTGAGTTTGGTTAGAACTTCCTTTATTTTCTTTTGATCTGCATCCTTCAAAAGCTTTTCCAATTGCTCTTTGTGTTCTTTTTGCAATTCCGCTAATTCACGCTCAAAATCCGCCCATATCTCACGGAGTCGAGCCATTCTTTCACTTATATCAATCTGAGTTTGTTGTCTGTCATTCCCCATGATTACTAAACAACGTCTTCTACACTCTCAAGATTCTCGATAAAATCTTGCTTAAAACTCATCAAGGCGGTTACTATTTTGTCGTCCAAATGGTCAATGCGCTCCGAAAAAAACTCGTAGAATTCCTTCGATGTCGGCTCAATATCTTGACCGATTTTATCGACAAGTTCTTCGGTGTCCCGAGGTGAAAGCCATTTCATCATTTCAATACCAAGAAACTGGTTTACCAATGACATTACACGTTCGCGATACTCTTGTAACCGTCCCTCGTCTCCCCCTCCGAGACCCGCTTCCGATATTAATGAATCAACAAACTGTTGGATTATATCTGTAGCCATAAAAAGAAAAATAAAACGCGACGAAAAATTCGCGCGTCGGTTATATAGTACTATAAAAACTTGTTTGAAAAACCATATTCAATCCGTCCTGTGATTAAGCTGTTCTTATTATAACACACTCGGACAAAATTTACAACACATACCGCCCTTTTTCTTTGTCGGAAACTATTTGTCCGTTTTCGAGGGTTATTACGCGTCGCTTTAGAGCGTTTACGACGTCACGGTCATGCGTCACCAATAAAACGGTGGTTCCAAGCTCGTTTATTTTTTTCAGTATATCGACTATCTCACGGGTATTTATGGAATCAAGGTTTCCCGTCGGCTCATCCGCAACTAGAATTTTGGGCTGATGAGAAAGAGATCGCGCAATAACGACTCTTTGTTGCTCCCCGCCGGAAAGTTGAGCCGGATAACGATTGGACTTTTCATTCAATCCGACTATTTTCAGAACTTGCGGAACAACTTTTCTTATGCGCGCATTTGACGCGCCGGCAACTTCCAAGGCGAAAGACACGTTTTCTTCCACGGTCTTTTTCGGCAAAAGTTTAAAATCTTGAAAAATCATGCCGATCTGCCTGCGCAAAACCGGCACTTCCGAAGAACGAATATTCGTGATGTCCCAACCGCCAACTATAACGCGTCCCTTGGTTGGCTGTTCCTCGGCGGTAAGCATGCGCACCAAAGTGGTCTTGCCGGTTCCGGACTGACCGACAATCGAAACAAACTCACCCGGCTTGATGTGCAAAGTAATGTCATCGAGCGCTCTCGTATTGGGTTTGTAGATTTTGGAAACTTTTCGAAATTGAATCATAGTCTAGGTTTTTAGGGGCTAGGTTTTAGAGGTTGTGGGTTAGGTTTTAGAGGTTAGGGATTGGGTTTTAGAACAATTTCCTAATCAATGCATTCAACATTTTCATTACCTCCTCCGGTAAATTATCGACTTGTGAATAATCGAGATGTCTTCCAAATTGTAATTGTTTAACAATTATCACCTGTGTTTACAGTTCTTAGTCCGATCCAAATGCGTTAATTAAGAATCGCCTATAGTCGACCCGTGCACCTCGCATCTTTCCTTCTGCGATATTAGAAGGGATGGAGACTGAGGCACGCTTAATTTGGAATGTTAATCCGCATAATTCCTCTCTGGGAAATTGATGCGTAAGTTGATACACCGCTCTTACTAATTCGATTGACCGTTACCAAACAGTAAAATCTTTACAGGAAATTATTTCCATAACCTAACACCTATTACCTAAAACCTATCTCTCTGGAGCAACCTGATAGTATTGTAACAAAAATTTCGCCATTTCACCAAAAACGCCGGCGACGGTGGAAGACGAAAATCTTCCCCGTTGCGGTCTGTCGAGCCGAACCAATACAACAAATTTCGGATTCACGACGGGACCGAAACCAACGAAAGAATGTATGGTATCGTCCTCATAACCACCGTCTTTGCCGGCAATCTGCGCGGTTCCGGTTTTTCCGGCTATGTAATATCCGTCCACGCGAGCCCTTGTTCCGTGTATTCCTTCGACGACTTTAACCATCATCGCGCTCAATACTGCGGCCGTCTTGGACGATATTATTCCAGGTGTCATTTTCGGTTCCGTGACATCGACCCTTCCGTCCGGCAATCGTATTTCGGACACTATATACGGCTTAGCGAGAACACCTCCGTTGGCAATCGCGCCATACGCTTGAACCATTTGCATCGGCGTGACCGTAATTCCTTGACCGAAAGAACTTGTCGCCAAATATATGTCACCGGAACGTCTTAAAGCCGATATGTCACCGGAAGACTCGGACGGTAAACGAATATTCACGGGCGACCCGAAACCGAATTTTTCCGCGTATTCGAGCATTGTTTCTCTTCCGGTTTCCATCGCGGCGAACACCACGCCAGTGTTTATGGAATTTTCAAGCACCTGAGTCATAGTCTGTTCTCCGTATACCTTGTAATCCGCGTTTCGAATCGTGTATTTCCCAAATTTTACCTCTCCCGTATCATTGTAAACGGTATCGGCCGACACGCTTCCGGAATCAAGAGCGGCCGCCATCGTAATCGGCTTGAAAATGGAACCGGGTTCATAGGGCGCGGACAACGCCATGTTTGAATACACGTCGTAGTCGTCCACATCTCCGTAATTGTTAGGGTCGAATCCCGGACTGTTGCACAATGCCCTAATCGCTCCAGTGGAAGGGTCCATGACTATGATAACCCCTCCGGTTGATTCATATTTTTCTCTCCCCGCATCAAGTAATTCGCAAGCTTTTTGTTGTATGTTTGGATCGATGGTCAATACAACGTCCGCGCCGTCGGTCGCTGGAACATAAGAACGATCGCCAAGCACTATCAAACGCCCCGAAGGATCGCGCTCAGATGACAAATAACCGTCCTGACCCCTGAGCACACTGTCAAAACGACCTTCTATGCCATATTGACCCACTCTCATTTCGCCTTTATATCCCAAAAAACCTGTCACATGCGCGAACGTGGGCCCCATCGGATAATACCTGACGGTAACCGGCTTTGTGGCTATTCCGGGCAATTGCAATGCCATTATTTCTTGAGCTACGGAAGCGGAAACCTCGCTCAGCAAAGGCTCATAGGGGTCTCCAGATTTACTGAGCGATTTCAACAATTTGTCGAATTGTTCTTCCTTGTCTTTTTCAATCGCATCAAGGTCTTGTTCCGAGTCTTCTTCGTTTTCTCTCGGGACATAAATCCATTTGAACAGCTTCTCCGCGGTCATTTCCGGGTCCGATATCTGTGAAGGTATCGCAAAAACAGTTTCCCTCTGTTCGTTTACGGCAATCGCTCTCAACTCTCCGTTTTCGTTAAAACCCGCGCCAACACGAGCGAATATCTCTCCGCGAACCGGTTGAAGCTCTTGGAAGCGAGCTCTCTGCCCGTATGCTTCTTCCTGCGCGCTCGAACCTTTTATGACTTGCAATTGAAAAAGTCGCGCGGTTATCAAAGACGCGACTATAAAAAAGAACGCTCCAAGAACATGCAGACGGTCAAAACGAAATATTGAACGATGTTTTCTTTTGCCGGTTTTTCGAGGCATTATTTATATGTTTTACAAAATCGTGATTTTCAAACGACCAAAGAGTGACTATGGGGCGAGTGCGACACCGGTATCAGGCTTAAGGTGCACAAGCTCTTGCGTCTCGACCATTCCCAGCGATTTCGCTCTTTCCTTCACATATGTCAAAGATTGCATTTCTCTGACACGACGCGAAGAATTTTCAAATTCGTCAAAAGCCTCCGCGCGCTCACGATTCAAAGCGCTCAACGTAAACCCTACGGTAGCTTGATTTCCGACTTGAATCAAATAAGCGGTCATTCCGACAAAAAACATTAACACAAGGGTTATATTGACGGCCAATAAAATCTTGTTTCCGTTTTTTGTTCTAGATTTTCTTGTTTTCGAACGAGTTTGTTTTTTCCCGTATCGAATCGCTTGCGTTTTTTTTGATGTTTTTGGCATGGCTTGAATTATTTAAAGAAGAGAATCTCCAATCATTGTTTTTGCTCCGGAAATTCAAATTTTCAATTTATGTTTTTTCCGCGACTCGTAATTTCGCGCTTCTGGACCTCGGGTTGTTTTTTATTTCCTCCGCAGACGCGACAACCGGCTTTTTGGTTATTATTGATATTTCTCCGCTGTATTCATGTTCTTTAAAAAAACGCTTTACCATCCTGTCTTCCAGTTCATGAAACGATATTATCGCCAATCTTCCTCCGCTCTCCAGTATGTCCATAGAATCTAGGAGAAGTCGTTTCAAGCTTCCAAGTTCATCGTTTACCGTCATTCGAATCGCCTGGAACACCTTTGTCGCGGGATGAATCCTGGGATTGTCGCCGGAATGACCTTTGACGGATACGATAATATCAACCAGCTTGTCTGTAGATTTTATCGGGTTTCGCTTTCTTTCTTCGACTATCGCGTTTGCGATTTCTCCGGCGTAAGGCTCGTTCGCGAGTGTTCGAAATATTCTTTCCAATTCATCGACTGAATATTTCGAAATAACTTCCATGGCGGTAAGGCGATCTCCTTCACCATTATTTGAGAAAGTCATCTCCAACGGCTCACTCTTTTGAAAGCTAAATCCGCGCCCCGAAATTTCGAGTTGATCAGACGATAAACCAAGATCGCAAATGATGCCAGATACAGAAAAAGGAAATCTCGATTCATAAATTTTTTTTATATTCCTAAAATTATCATTAACCAAAACAAATCGTCCCGAAACGGCAAGATGATTGTCGCGTACATGTTTTTTAACGCGTTCAATCGCGTCCGAATCCTCGTCTATCGCAAGAACTTTTCCGTTCGGACGGGTTTTATCAAGAATCGCAAACGAATGACCGCCTCCCCCAAGCGTGCAATCAATCATGTTCTTGCCGGGACAAGGTCTTAGATACTCAATAACTTCTTTTAATAAAACAGGTTCGTGGACAGTCATGATAAATTCCCAATTTACAAATTCTCAATTTTCATTGAATGTTCAACACCTTAATATCCAATGAGTATGAGCGAATTGGAAATTGATCATTTGTAAATTAATTTTGCAAATAACGAACGGAGGCGAAAACTCAAACACCTAACTCGCCGAGCTTTTCAGCCAGATTGCCAAGTTCTTTTTCGGCTTTGGCTTTTGTGACCTTCCATGTCGACTCATCCCAAATCTCAACACGGTTATACAGACCGGCGACTACCGCTTTCTTCGAAAGACCCGCATACTTCGCCAAATATTCAGGGACCAAAATCCTGCCCAGCTTATCAAACTCGACCTCGGCGGCTCCCGCCAATACAAGGCGATTCAAATCTCTAACGCTTGTTTGTCCGAGTGGCAACGCGCTCAGTTTCTCAGCAAGCTTCTCCCATTCTTTTTCGGGATACAAGAACAAGCATGTATCGAAACCGATGGTCAAGACCGCCTTGGTACCAAGCTCCGACCTGAATTTGGATGGTATGGCGAGACGTCTTTTTGAATCGATGGAATGTGAAAATTCGCCTAGAAACATTTTAATAAAAATATGCGACGGTTTTCGTTCAGTCCGTAAAACTAACGATACGAAAACTATGCGCTTGAACATTATGCATAATCTCGACGAGCATACGAGGTTATTAACATAATTATCCACTTTTTACCACTTCACTAACATATTACCCCACTTTTGACCAATCAGTCAACAAAAAACAGTGGATAACTTCCACTGAGCACAAAATCATTATTAATTTTTACCGCGACACAGTCCAAAATCCGAAAAATAATACGCATGGCGTCATACCGTATTCGTTTGCGACCAAGGATTGTTCCGCGATACCACCTCCCACGGTAAACGAAAAACCGCATGTCTCGAAAATACAAAGTGTTGACTTGCCAATTTCCGTGAAACGACAGCCTGTCATCGCCCGTAGCGATTTAACACGTCCATTAACGCCATCGCGCATTCAAAACACAAATCAAAAACTTAATCGCATTATTTATTGTTCGGCTTGCTTATGTTCGGTTCTTGATCGTATACGGGCAGAATCGCGCGAGAAAACTTTCTTTTGCGATTGTTGCGAACTGCCTTCAAGGCGCTTTCATCTCTATTTTCGGAAGATATCGGCAACACAGGGACATCAAGCGACCAAGCAAGGGCGTTGGCAACGCTTACTCCAGATCTAATAGCCGAAAAACGACCCGGACCCTCAACCGCTATAATTCCAGTCAAATCGTCAAGATTGTTTCCGCTTTCAACCAAAAAACCGTCCACTTCCACGACGATTTTTTCCGAGTATTTATAACCTATCGATATGTTTTTCGATGCGGTTTTTCCACTCGAGTCAAATGTTGCCAAGTATAAATAATCTTTATTCGACGTATCGATAAGTAAATATAATGCCATGAATCGCTAATCTTCATTTACAACCGTAATGTGTTCGTTTTCCAGTATTCGATACAGGAATTTGTCCGTAACGGCCTTTCGATAATCAAATTCTTTCTTCGTCATTATGGTGTAGTTAATTTCTTCTCCCAGATTTTTCGCGAACATCTTCATGAGTTTGCCTAATTTCTCACGATTGACCGTTCCCACGATAAACACGTCAACCTCGCTTTCGGTGTCACCTACAAACTTGCCTCCGAGCACCATGAGATTTATATTGCCAAGATCGGTTATTTTCTGCACCAATTGACGCTCGACCAAAAGCCACGATTTCATTATCAGACTTTTTAATTCGTGGAATAACAAAAAATTCTTATTTGCTTGGTAGTATTTTTTCCCGCCGTCCGACCTGGATGTCTTGAGTTCGGAACCGTTCAAAACCACATCGGAATCAAGGTCAACGACTTGTACAATCCCCTGTTCTTCAAGATTAGCGAGCTCGCGCCTTACCGAGTTTAAGGTTTCATGGGCTGTCCTGGCAAGCTCTCGAACAAAATATTTTTCGTCCGGATGAGAAAGAAAAATACGAAGAAGTTTCCACCTTGTTCTTGATCCGAATAATTGTTCAAGCATATGAATATTGTATCTGACGACGCCCGCGCCAATAACTGCTAATCATAGACAACTCCACTATACCTAATTTATTCAACACCAGCAAGAGCAAAGGTGTTCATTTCAATATTATCGGCAAAAACCATGTTTCACCACGATATCAAACTCGGCTTCTTGCAAAAATGATATAAATATTGTACTTTAGAGTTGTGATTACGCTTCGAAGCACATATTGAATTTTGTTCTAAAACGTCTCATGGACATCTCCAAATTTTCAACAACGCCAACCATCACAACCGATGGAAGGACTATAATACACACTGAAAAAGATTATCAAAATCTTGGTAAATTGCTCATCATTCTTGACATACGCACAACCGACCCTCCGATTGACAAGGAGTCTTTGGATGAATTTGTCGATAAAGCAATATCCGCGTATTACGGGTTTGACGGCACAAATATCGAAACCTCTCAAGAAGCGGACCCGGAAACAAGGCTAGAGGGCGTTGCTGATTTCATAAACAAATCCGCCGGACGGCTTTTTGAAAACATGAGTCCGTCCGAAATAAAAAGAAATGTCTCCGTATTCGTCGGTGTGATTATAGACAACACTCTATTGTTCACCAAAACCGATCAAATACAAATCTTGATGAAACATTCTGACAATCTTGTTTCGATTGCCGATGAACAAAGCGGTCCGAACGACCCGATTCTGTCATACATAACGTCAGGAGAGATATCGGACGGAGATTCAATGCTCATAACCACCGATGCATTGCTCGATTATTTCTCGCACGCCAAAATCAAAAAAATATTGACCGAAAAAAACGCGAACGATGCGAGCGCGGAATTCAAATCTCTCGTGGAAGAATTCGCTCAACAGACTTTTTTTCACGCAATAATACTTAAAAACGAACGAGCGAAAAAAGAGACTAAGCAAAAATATTCGGAATACACTCGTATAGCGCAAAGCTCAATATCCAAATTCAACGATGTAGAGGCCTCAACGGGAGATCTTTTATCAAATTCATTTTGGCTTGCCACAAAAAAGAGCCTTCAGAGCCTTGGTAAAAATTTAACTCAAACCAGAAAAGAAAAGGCGGAACTTTCTCCGGTCGCGGATAATGAAACGCGAATCAGGTATGCGGCGAAAAAACGACGACAACAAAGAAACCCGCTGAACAAAATAAACGCCAAACTGAAAATAGCAATCAAAAGCGCGTGGATAATAATCTCCTGGGTGGGAGCTCAGTTTTTGAGTATTGTTCAAAATTTATTCAGAAACAGACACGGAATAATAGAAGGAGTAACCGGAGTCGGCAAATCAATACCGCAAAAGATAACAAACTCCGTATCAAGGGCGGGAGCAAAATACAAAACCCTTGACAATCGACGAAGAAAGCTTTTGTTTTCCGTCGTGGCTCTCGTCATTGTTCTGATTATAAGCGTAGCGTACGGAACGTCGAGCCGACCCGATTCTATGTCCAAAGAAGAAGTTCTTGCTTTGTTTGATGAAATAGAAGTAAAGCGAGCGTCCGCGGAAGCGGCGATTTTGTACGGGAACGAACAGCAAGCGGTAAACCTTATAAGCGAAGCTAGACGTCTATTGAACCGGATTGACATAAAAAGCGGCGACCTGAAATCAAGGAAAGAAGACCTGGCAAGAAACATGCTAGATACATACAAATCTCTGCAAAAACTTGAAGAGATCGACTCGCCGACGGTAATAGCCGATTTGAACGCGCAAGCCGGCGAACAGCAAAGAACGATAAAAGGGTTAAGCGGTAACGGGTCGGTGTTTTACGCTTTTGACGATCAAAATACGATTTACAGACTAAATGCGCTCGAAAACTCCGTAGAATCGGTTGGGCGCATACCGGAATCCGTTGAAAACGTACTTATGGGAGAAAATGGAGAAATATTCGCATACACATCAAGTGAAGAAGCGAAAATATACCAATTGGACATCGAAAACGGTTCGGCTGACAAAGTTGACATAACATTCGCGAATCCGTTATCAAAAAAAGAAGCCATAATACCTTATTTCTCACGAATGTACACCCTTGACCCTCGAGAGCGACAAATATTCAAGCACCAACTTGTGGGCTCGACATACACCAAGGGAAGTCCTTGGGTAACGGATACAAGCGTCGACCTGTCCTCCGCCAAAGACATGGCAATCGATGGGAACATTTGGGTGGTAACCGGCAACGGAGAGCTTATCAAGTTGACATCCGGTGAAAGACAAAATTTCAATCTTGAACTACTTGACCCTCCTTTGAACAGTCCGAATACCATCTGGACTTCGGTTGATTCTAAATACATATACATCCTGGACCCGCCGACACATCGCCTGATTATACTTACCAAAGACGGTAAGATATACAAACAATACGTATCTCAAGAGTGGTCCGATTTGAAGGGAATATCCGTGAATGAAGATGATAATAAAATATACCTTCTCAGCGGTAATAAAATATTTTCAATCGACTTACCATAGCTTAAGACGAACAAAACAAAAACACCCGCATACGCGAGTGTTTTTGTTTGCGAAAAAACCGCCTATTTAAGTGTAACCGAACCTCCGGCTTCTTCGATTTTGCTTTTAATCTCTTCCGCTTCTTCTTTCTTGGCGCCTTCTTTAATCATGACGGGAGCTCCTTCTACCATGTCCTTGGCGTCTTTAAGGCCTTGACCGGTGATTTCGCGAACCGCCTTAATCACACCTATCTTGTTGTCGCCTATCGATGTTAATTCAACGTCGAATGAATCCTTTTCCTCGGTTGCGCCTGCGTCACCACTCGCCGTGGCCACACCGGCCACAGCCATTGGCGCCGCCGATACTCCGAACTTGTCTTCGAGAATCGAGACCAATTCCGAAAGATCAAGTACAGACATTTTTTCGATTTCTTCAACTATACCTTTGAACTTTGCTGGCACTTCCACGTCCTTGGAATCGTCCTTTGACTCTTCCGAAACGGGAGCGGTTTCTTCTTTGGTCTCTTCAACCGGAGTTGCCTCCTCTTGGGTTTCGTCTTTCTTTGCTTCGTCTGACATATAATATAAATTAATCAATTTACAATTATCAACTTGCAAACAAATTTTCGATTATTTAAATTTACAAACATTGAAAATCGATTATCCATTGAAATTGTATATTGAAAATAAAATTACTAATTAATTTTTAAGACTTTGTTTCTTTTATAGCGTTCAACGCATAGACCAGGCTTCGTGTCGGACCCGCCAACACATTCGCGATTCCGGACAACGGTCCTTTTATCGTCCATACCGTCTTTGCTATGAGTTCTTCTTTGCTTGGCAATCCTGCCAATGCTTTTATCTTACCACCATCAACGAGAGACTTCTCCAAATACCCGCCAAGCACGCTGATTCCGTCATGTTCTTTTGAAAATTCATGAACCGTTTTCGCTGCCAAAACTTCGTCTTCGGATATCGCCACGGTTATATTACCGCGAGCGTCCGTGATATCCAAAACATCAAGATTGGCTTTCTCCAAAGCGCGCTTGAGCAACGTTTTAGGCACCACTTCATAGGAGACGTTGTTCTCAAACATTTTGGAGCGCAACATGCAATCATCGTTTACGGATAATTTGGTAACACTCGAAACAACGGCGGATTTTGCCACAGATAGTTTATCGCTGAGCGAAGATACTATCTGTTCTTTTTGTTGTCGTGTTTTTGCCATATTGTTTGACCTTTAAAAATAAAAATCCGCGAAATGTTCGCAGACCGCGTGCCAAAGGCACAAAGCAACGGGGTTTCCATGAACCCGATAGCTCTATACCCTCGTTTCCTGCGTAGGTCTTATTGTCTCGCCCACGGTCTTAGGTGATATTTAACTGTACCGACACTTTAACAAAACCAGACTGTCTTGTCAAATTTCCGTTCTCTGTCATGTCAAATGCGACATAGTGCGTTTATAATTCTACAATCGCACGGCACACATTATAATCAAGTTGAATAACCATGCCAAGATTACAAATTATCGTCACTTCAAATATTTATTCTTGGCGACAACGTGTTCTTCGAATGTCTTGCTGAACACCGTTTCACCGCTCGGTTTTGACAAATAAAACATATAGTCCGTCTCTTCCGGATAAATGGCCGCCATAATCGCGGACAGACCCGGATTTGATATCGGACCCGGAGGAAGTCCCTTGTATTTGTAAGTGTTGAAAGGATTGTCAATCTTGGTCGCGTCTATGGACACCGCGGGGTCGTTATTTCCGGTTATGTAATTGATTGTCGAATCCACTTGCAACGGCATACCTTTTTCTATTCTGTTCCACAAAACGCCGGAAACCATTCTTCTGTCTTTGTCCGTCGGGACTTCTTTTTCGATAATCGACGCCATCGTCAATATCTCGTGCATTGTCAAACCGCGAGCGTCAATATCCTTTGCCATTTGTTCGCTTATCCTAAGAGTAAGTGTTTTCATCAAGGCTTCTACTATTTCTTCTTCCGACACTTTTTTCAAAAATCTGTAAGTATCCGGGAACAAATATCCTTCCAAATCAACCGAATCCGGCTTTGAATACAATATCGGAACCGTGTCAGAGCTGAATCCGTTGGCTTTGGGTTTGGTGACTATTTCCATAAATCGGTCTTCATCCGCTATCCCGCGCTTGCCCAATTCGCGTGCCATGTCTTTTAACGTCCATCCTTCTATCAAAGTTACCCTATGTTCTTCCGCCTTGGGGCCCACTCGCAATATATTCGCGAGTTGTACTATGTTTCCGCTAGGGATTTCGTACGTCCCGGCTATCAAATCCCCTTCCCAATCTCGCATCCAAAGATACGTCTCAAAAACCAACTGAGAACGCAAAGCTCCAGCCTTATAAAGATTATTGCTAACCTGATTCACGCCTTGACCGCTCTCTATTACGAATTCATCAACCGATGAACCTCTTACTCCCATAAGTTGCCAACCAAACCAAAGAGCCGACATCAAAATTCCCAAAAAAATCCATAAAAATCCCCACAACAAAAAGACTGCGAGTTTTTTGTTTTTTCGCTTTGTTGTTCGCTTTCCGGTTGTGTATAATTCAGGCATATCCGGTAAAAAGTATCAAAAAACGCGCATTATTGCAACCTCGTGTACAGTTACCCTTGCAAACTCTCCGAGGAGAATGCGTATTTGCTCGAAAATTCAGCTTAATTTTTCGAATATTCGTTTTGTGGACCACGCTATAACAAATGCCAACACCGCTCCTCCGACGATATCTGACGGATAATGAACTCCGACATACACCCTGGAAAAAGCCACAAGGGTCGCCAAAACCAAAAACAAAGCTCCCCACCTCCTATTGAACAACCATACGGAAAACGCTAAAGCAAACGCAAGTGTGGCGTGGTCCGACGGAAAACTTTTGTCCAGAGCCGACTTCTCTATCAATAGAACTACGTTATCGAGCGCAACAAAAGGTCTCTCTCTAAAATACGCGCGCCCGATAAATTGAGAAACGGCATAAGATACCAGAGACGATATAATGGCGACAAAAGTCATCAAAAAAGAAACCTTAGCAGGTCCCGGCAGAAGATTTTTCCACCACGATACCATGCGACCAGAAACTGATTGCTTTTCGCCCAGGCCGTACACCACAAAAAGCATAACGATAAACAGAAGCCACATCACCGCAAACAAAGTGGTCGCCCCAAACACGAAAAAAGCGTCTATATCAACATTGCCATCGGCGAACGCGTTTATTATTTTGAACAATTTAACATCAAGGTTCATTTATTCAGATTTAGTTTTAAAATTTAAAATCAAACAAGGCTTACACCGGTCATCTCATCCGGGATTTTCAGCTTCATAATATTGAGAACGGTCGGAGCTATATCCGAAAGAAGTCCTCCCGACGTTGCCGCCGACAGGTTGGGAACATTTTGCAACGGCGCGCTTCGTTCAAAATCGGACCCTACAATAACGAACGGTACCGGCCTTGCGGAGTGCCCCTTGTCTATCTCTCCGGTAACGGTGTGCACCATGCCCTCCGCGTTGCCGTGGTCCGCGGTAACAATCATCACCCCTCCCGCTTTTTTCACCGGTTCATATATATGTCCCAAACACTCATCAATTACTTGTACGGCTTTCAATGTGGCTGAAAAATTTCCGGTATGCCCTATCATGTCCGCATTTGCGAAATTAACAACATAAAAATCATATATATTTTGATTTATCTCTTGAACAACTCTGTCCGTTATATGATGAGCGGACATCTGCGGTACCGATTCGTATGTATCTCCAGGAGGAGACGGAATAAGCACTCTGTCCTCATTCATGAAGGCATCTTCCCTGCCTCCATTGAAAAAATACGTCACATGAGCGTATTTTTCGGTCTCGGCGATATGCAATTGCGAAAGACCGGCATCTGAAATAACGCGCGCCAACGGAGTCTTGACGTGTTCCACGGGAAATGCAACGGGAGACTTCAATTTGGAGTCGTATTCGGTAAACGTTGTCAAATCAAAACACCCCCTAGGTCGTTCAAATTTGTTAAAAGCGTTATTGTATATGGCATGAGACATTTGACGTGCCCTATCCGCGCGGAAATTATAGAAAATTACAACGTCACCCTTCAACATACCGCGCTCATCTTCCGGAATCGCGCTTGAAACCGCGGGCTCGAATTCTTCGTCGAATATGTTGTTTCTGTATGACGCGCGAATTGCGTCTATCGGGTCATCGAACGTGACGCTGGAATTACCGTTCACTATCGCGTCATAAGCGCGAGCAATTCGTTCCCAGCGATTATCTCTGTCCATCGCCCAATATCTGCCCGAAATAGACGCTATTTTTCCCACCCCCAACTGACGAGTTTTATCCAGTATATGAGATACGAACTTCGCGCCACTGTTGTATTCACTGTCGCGCCCGTCCAAAATGGGGTGTATGTAAACATTGTTTATGTTATTAGCTTTTGCCATTTCGAGCAAAGCGTAACAATGCTCTATTGTGGCATGAACTCCCGTATCGGAAGCAAGACCCAATATATGAACTCGACTGTTTCTCTCTCTGGCTCGACCGAAAGCCGACATTAAAATTTCGTTTGAAAAAAACGTTCCATCGATTATCTCTTTGTCAATACGAGGCTGAGGCTGATATACCACTCGACCGGCTCCTATGTTAAGATGACCGACTTCGGAATTCCCCATCTCGCCCCATTTGAGACCCACCGCCTCTCCGGAAGCTTGCAAAGTTGTGACGAAATATTTTTTCAAAAACAAATCAAAATTCGGAGTTTCGGCTTGCACTATGGCATTGCCCGGCCCCTCGGGAGCCGCTCCCCACCCGTCAAGTATTATTAAAATCACCGGTTTTGGTCTTCTTGAATCTTGCATAGGATATTTATTATAATCGCAAAACGAGAATAACTTGTCTACGGCTTCGCTATATACGGCAAAAATTTCAACCGAAAAACAAAAACACGTGCACAATCAGCATACTTGATAATACCGTTTTGTTCAAACAATAAGAGAGGAGCCGGTCATTACTTCGGATTTATCAATGCCCAATATGTCCAATATCGTGGGAGTTACATCGGCGAGAATCCCCCTTTTCTTCATTTTGACTTTTTTTATACTTTCACTCTCGCTCAACAATACAAACGGAACCGGATTGCCGGCATGACTTGTCAGCGTTTGATTGTCCGCGCCTATAACTTCTTCGGCATTGCCATGGTCCCCGGTGATAATCATTGTTCCGTTGTTTTTCTTGACTTGAGAATAAATTTTGCCCAAACATTCATCTATCTTCTCGCACGCCAAAATGGTCGCTCCCAAATTTCCGGTGTGCCCCACCATGTCCGCATTCGCGAAATTAACGGCGACAAAATCATATTTTTTATCGGAAAGAGCATTGCAAACCTTCCTTGTCAAATCATCGGCGGCCATGTCGGGCTTGAGCGAATAATCCTTGAATTCCGGAGTTATTACTTGCTTCCTGTCCTCTCCCGCCACCGGCAATGCGTATCCTCCGTTCAGAAAATACGTCATATGAGCGTATTTTTCGGTTTCAGCCATATAAAGTTGACGCAATGGGTGTAACATAATTGGAAGAGAGTCTTTAACGTCCGGAGAAGGAAACGCGGTAAGAGTACCGCCCAAATCCGGACCAAAATCCGTCATGGTCACAAACGCTATGTCGGATAAAACTTTTCTTCTTTCGAATGATTCTTTGTTTTTATCTTCAAAATCTTCTTGCACGAACGGTTTCGTAAGCTGTCGCGCTCTATCCGATCTCAAATTAAAAAACACAACCGCGTCGCCATCTTCAATCAAGCCAACCGGCACACCGGATTCGTCCAGTAAACACGCCGGCTGTATAAACTCGTCAGTTATTCCTTTTTGATAAGATTCTTGCAAATAAATATCCGGTTTTTTAAAACCGAAAACGTTATCCATCACTAGAGCGTGGTATACCTCTTGAGTTATGTTCCAGTTTTTTTTGCGATCAAGGTAAAAACGTCCGCACAATGAGGCTATTTTCTCGCCATCACGAAGATGTTTTTGCAGATTACGCAACAACACAAGTCCATCATGTTGCGCGGTATCTCTTCCGTCCGTAAAAAGGTGCAAATATATTTCACCAACTCCTCGAATACGAAAAAACTCAATAAGAGCGTGTAAATGTTTTGGATGCGCGTGCCCGGAATGAGTACCTGTAAGCAAGCCCAATAAGTGTATTTTTGACTTTCTGTCCATCGTATGTTTGTGAACATACTCAAATGCCGGGTTGTTAAAAAAAGAACCATCGTCAATCGCCTCGTGAACGCGAGATATGTCTTGTTTCACTATACGTCCCGCGCCTATGTTCATGTGACCCGCTTCGGAATTTCCTATTTGACCATCAATAAGCCCGACTGATACTCCGGAAGCGTCGAGTCGGGTGTTTGGATATTTTTCTATAAATTTATCCCAATTCGGGGTTTTGGCAAGTGAGATTGCATTGCCTTTGCTTTCTTCGGCGATTCCCCAACCGTCAAGTATCACCAGAACCATCGGCAAATTATCTGATTGTTTCGTATTGCAAGACATTATTTAAAATCAAAACGAGAAAAAACAAAACCGAGCGCGTTTAACGCTATTTGTTCAATTCACGCTCAATCTCCATCAATCTGTTGTACTTCTCCACTCGATCGCTACGCGACATGCTGCCTGATTTTATATAACCGGAACCAACCGCAACAGCGAGGTCCGATATGTATGTATCCGATGTTTCACCGGAGCGATGCGAAACTATAACATCATAATCATTCGACTGAGCAAAGCTTATGAATTCCATTGTCTTTGTAAGCGTTCCGACTTGATTGGGCTTTGCGATAACGGCATTACCCACATTCTGGTCGACGCCCACCTCAAGTCTAGGCGTTTGCGTCACGAACAAATCGTCTCCGACAATCAACGCATCGCGTCCGCATTTTTTCTTCAATGAATCTCGAGAAACCTCGGCAAATTCTTTTGTCAATTGTTGCCAACCGGCCCAATCATCGTCGTGCAATCCGTCTTCCAAGTACACGAGAGGGTAATCGCGTGCCCAGTCCATATACAGGGAAATCAACTGATCCGCCGTCATGTCATGATCCATCAATCCGAAATGATATATATCCCTCTGAGCGTCATACAGCTCGGACGCGCCGGCATCCACCCCAAGCTGAATTTGTTTTCCAGCTTTATAACCTGCCTTTTCTATTCCGGACATAACCAAGTCAAAAGCTTGCATGGTGTTGTCTATATTCGGAGCGTACCCCCCTTCATTTCCAACGTCGGTATCCAGACCGTTTTCTTGCAACACGTCGCCCAGAGCGTGAAAAATCTCCGAACACGCCCTGACTTGTTCCGATACGCTCGAGTCGATTCCGCCCGGAATTATCATAATCTCTTGAAAATCAAGATTCGTATCGGCATGCCTTCCTCCGTTGAAAATATTGCAACACAATGTCGGCAACCCGTATCTCGCGTCTCCACCACCCGACATGTCGTTGTAAACTTCTTTCAAATAAGCGTAAAGCGGGACACCTTTGGAAATCGCCGCCGCGCGCGATACCGCCATAGATACGCCGAGGACGGCATTCGCTCCCAGTTTACGAAAATTACCGCTTCCATCGATATTCGCGAGTTCATCATCTATGTCTTTTTGACGCGACACGTCAAATCCCTTCAAAGCTCGCGCTATCGTAAT
This sequence comes from Patescibacteria group bacterium, assembly GCA_015485695.1. Lineage (GTDB taxonomy): Bacteria > Patescibacteriota > Patescibacteriia > WFTA01 > S139-112 > S139-113. The sequence continues at coordinate 17,462 of WFTB01000036.1, forward strand.
ATTCACATGGTCGCATGCCTTCATGACTCCCAATCCCCTGAAACGTCCTTTATCTTCGTCTCGCAATTCGAGAGCTTCGTGTTTTCCCGTTGAAGCACCGGAAGGAACCGCGGCCTTAGCCTCAACCCCGGAAGAAAGACGTACGGTCACGCGAACCGTCGGATTACCTCGAGAATCGAGAATTTCCTGAGCGGAAATCGACTCTATTGCGTGTCTCATAATACATATATTATTCTTATTAACTTCCGATTGAAGTATACCACAAACCGACTAATGATTAAAATCTTCCCAAGCATTTTTGACAAACTCTTTAATCTCGTTTCGAAACCTGTCCGCGGAAAACCGTACCGCATGCTCTCTTACGGAGATAGAATCAAATGAAGCGCGCATAAACCGAATTACGGAACATGCAAGAGACTCCCAATCTTGATGGTCGTACAAAATTCCGGTTTTTCCGTTCACAACGGTTTCGAGAGAACCGCCAGCCCCATACGCTATAACGGGTCTTCCGGAAGCCATCGATTCGACAGCGGTGATTCCGAAGTCTTCAACTTGAGGATATAAAAAAGCTTGAGCGTTTGAAAGAAGTTTACGTTTTTCGTCTTCCGAAACACGTCCCAAAAATTCAATCGTGGGACCAGCCATTTTCTTGAGACGACACAACTCCGGACCGATTCCGAATATTTTTAACGGCATGGCAAGTTTGTTGAACGCCTTTATCGCTATATCATAGCGCTTTTGAGGCACCAACCTGCCGCCCACCAAGAAATAACCTTTTTCGGATATTTTAGGAATCGAGTTCGCGACAAAAAACTTATCCGTATCGACCGGAGGATAAATTACGGTTGAATCCGCGCCATAAAAACGTTTAATTCCGTCTTGGGAGAATTTGGAATTCGCTATGAACAAATCAACCCGTTGAGCCGCTCGCTTGTCCCAATCCTTCAATCGGTGTTCTTTGTACCAATCCGAGAATACGGATATTGGCCAGATGTTTTCGAGAGAGTCGTATCTTTGCGACGGATTTATCCAAAGAAACCTTGTCGGAGTGTTGCAATAATTTATATGAAGAGTTGAAGGACCGGTTATGATGCCTTTAATCAGAGCCGAAGTGTTGGAAAGCACGACATCATAATCATCGAAAACAAATTGTTCTATCGCTCGAGGACGCAACGGTAGAAACCACCTGAACCGCTTGATGCCGAGTGGTAGGTGTTGCAAATACGAAGTACGTATGTCTTTTTTTTCAAAAACGGGACTTGTCGACTCCTTATCATAAATCAAAGTATAAATCGGAGCTTCAGGCCACAATTCGCAAAAAATTTTCAATAATTGCTCTCCTCCTCCCTGAGAAATAAGGTGATCGTGGACAAGCGCGATTTTCATACTCGAAAAACCTAATTACTTGAAAATACGATAACTGTATTGTATCACGGAAACGCGCCCAAACACAGATACTCACAAACAAAAAAAGCCCACCTACGGAGCATGCAAAATAAAAAGCGCAGAGAAACAGCCAGGCATTTTTTTTGGGGGGAGAATTTGTGGGGGGGGTGC
>WFTB01000037.1 GCA_015485695.1 Patescibacteria group bacterium
CGGAAGCTGTAAATAAAATCAGTATGACAAACAACGGTGTACGCATATTTTCTTTTTATCAACTGAATAATATCATATATCAAAATCAATAACAACAGTTTGACGGGGGCAAGTAAAACCCCTCCGGTTAAGGAGGGGGTTTGTGGTTTTGGTTGTTTGGAAGTGATTAGTTTCCTGTCGTTGGTACGCTTACGGTGTCCTGCAATATATTGAATACAAACGTTGTGAGCGCGAACGCCACGAAAATAACTATCAAACCTATTATACTGTTACCGATAATCTTGCGACCCTTTGAAGCCTGTTCATCACTGCCCGCCGATGTCATCCACAAGAATCCTCCGTAAAGAACAAGCAACAAGAAAATGATACCGAGAACACCCAATAATATGTTTATCAGATTAACCGCCACTACGCGAATATCCGTAGTCGGCAACTTGCCACCGATACCGCCCAAGTACCCGGTACCGAAACCGTCTCCGAGAGTGGTGTTTTCTGCGGCCAATGCGGGACCTGAGATTCCGAATACGCTAACGGCAAGAATCGCGACAATCGCGAATGCTATAAATTTCTTATTTTTCATACGTATGATAAAAAGTTTTTTTAAATTGTAAACGACCTTTGATTTTCTTAAACAATATCTCTCACCCGTGAAACGACGAAATCAAATCAACTCACGCCAACACACATCATCACAACAAGGGTAAGAGTTACTCGATAATAACTCTATGCTTCACAGACAGATATCCACAGCGAACACACTAAGTATATCACGAAACGCTCATGTTATGTAAGAAACACACCGCAAACTCAAATTACCATAAAGCAAAAAGCTATGAATTTTATTTCGGACAACACTTAATCGAATCACCACCTGAGCATAGATTGGATACGCATTTTGAACTGTTGGAACTATTTGATTCGTCTACGCAAACATAATTACTCGTTATCCCATACGGATTATTCGTTCTGGAGCTCCAATACGAACACAATGTTTGATTCGAGCATGTGCCACCCTTAGTGCACGCATATACGTTTTGCGTTTTACCCGCCGGTGTGCACGCGTCTCCCGCATTTTCGCAAGCCCCGCCACTCCCCAGAAACTTGTTAAATGTCTGGTCTTTCGCCCCGAGAGAATCTCCTATGAATTGAACAATGGTAAACGCTCCGAGAATAATCACAATCGCGACAACGGTTCCGGACAAAACATTTCGCCCGCTCTCGACTCTCGAAGAATTTCCCATTGCGGTAATCCACAAAAAACCTCCATAAACGAAAAACAACAAAGCAAAAGCTCCGGCAACCCTCAATATCCAATTCGCCACATTAATCGCCAGAATTATAAAATCATTAACCTGGCAATCGGTACCCTGACAGTTTGCCGGCACTATACCTTGCGCCGAAACAGTATCAAAGTGCGACAAAAACACAATCAAAACAAAAAACGAAAATACTGAAATTTTTTTGATTAGATTCATAGAGTGGGTGTTATTACGCTTTCCGCTCTTTTGATCGCGCTATTCGCGGTACCGCGCCCCTCGACAACTTCTTTTATCATTTCACTGAAAACTTGTTCCGCCACAGATACGTACTTCCCCCTGTACCAGCTTCTCGCCGTAAGAAGCTGTTTGGCGAATATCCCCCTAACGGATTGAGACGCTTGTTCCGCCACCAGAGCCCTGAGTGCCGTCGGTTTTTGCGTGTAATCCAAATACAATTTGGCTATTTCGGGATTGGTTGTAACGTATTGGATAAAATCCCATGACTGCTCTTTGTTGTCGCTAGACTTCGCGACGGCGAGCATCCAATAATTCGCCCAATTCACGGTTTCACCGGTCGCGTCTATTCCATCGGGGTTTATATGAGGAAGAGGAGCAACGCCAAAATCGATTTTAGGTCCTTGCGCTTTCAAGTACGGAATTTGGTATGAATATCCAAGCATCATACCAAGTTTGCCGCTTGCGAATCTTTGTTGAGCGCTTTCGAAACTCTCATCCCATGTATACGTTTCTTTTGCCGGATTTGCGAAATCGGTATAAAAACGAAGAGCCTCAACCCCTGGAAGAAACGAGCTGTCGGCGAGAAGAGGCGATCTCCTCGCGAAAACCGCCCTCCTGCCCGAAGCATCGACGAACTTGGTTCCGTTTTGAGCCATCAGCAAAGATACGATATCAAAACTCCTGTTTATGTTTTCACTGCCACCAAGAGCTATACCAGACCTTACCACACTACCGTTATCATCGTATTTGGTGATTTTTTTCGACACCTCTACAACTTCCCTCCAAGTTTTGGGAACCGAAAACACACCGGATTGATCGAACATTTTCCTGTTGTAATAGAGAGCCAAGGTGTCCACGGACAAAGGAAGAGCGTAAATCTTGTCCCCGACAACAGCGTCTTTATAAACAACCGGCACGAATCTATCCTTGACGCCGTCCGGGGTTATCGTTCTTGACGCGTCAAAAGTCGCGACATTGCTCGGCGTGCGTTTCGCTATTTGCAACGTTTTGGGAAGGGGAGAGATTTTATTGCCGTATCCGCCAACCCACGTATTGTGAACCATTATGATATCCGGGCCTCTTCCTTCCGCCCACGCGTTCAACAAAGCGTCTTCATATTCCGCGAATCGCAATTTGCGATATTTTATCTCAACATTCGGTCGCGAACGTCTGTACGCCGAGACTATGCCGTCGAACGCGCCAGAACCGTCAAAAACGCCCCACATATCAATAACGACTTTTTTGTTGAGAGCTTTTTGGGCGTCGCGAGAACCGCCCTTGCAACCGACTCCGGTTGTCATGAGCGCGATAAAAACCGCTACGAGTATCAGTAGTTTTTTCTTTCCAAAGAAAAACATATGATGATATTATACCACATTTTGAAAAATTGGGAATCTAAATCGCGCCCATACGCAAACCTTGATGTTTTTCGCAAAATGATATAAATTAACGGTCGTAGCGCGAATCGCGAAAACGCGCGACGGAACACGGAGAGGTGGCCGAGTGGCTGAAGGCGCTTCCCTGCTAAGGAAGTATAGGGGTAACTCTATCGAGGGTTCGAATCCCTCCCTCTCCGCGTACATTGAATATACGAAACTATTGAGAAAAAATTGATACATACCGCTTTAAATAAACATTTAACGGTATAATTATTTTGCAACCGGGAGGGTTGCGGCGAATTGGCTAAGCCAGCAGTCTTGAAAACTGCCGCCTTCACGGGCTTGTGGGTTCGAGTCCCACACCCTCCGC
>WFTB01000038.1 GCA_015485695.1 Patescibacteria group bacterium
ATTGACATGGAATATAAGAGGCGTATTGAAAGACGATAAGCCGATCCGAATCGAATCCGGTTCGTATCGTCTTATAGGCGAAGTCTACGATGGGGCGATATGCGCTCAGTCCAATTGCTCGGTACCAAATGAAGATATCGGAAAATTGATATCGCGATATAAAAGCGGAAGGTTTAAGATTACAGAATAAAATATGAAATCTTTCAGGCTGGAAGACTCAAAAAAAGATTACGAACAATCCGAAGAAGGACATATTGTCATGAAGTTGATTTTTGGTGTTGTTGTTTTCATATCAGTAGTTTCCGTCTTATGGGTGTTTAGGGCGTCAATAATATAGAGGCCGACTTTGGCGTTTTCGGGATTTTATTTTTGTTCTTTTTTCTCGTTTTCTTTAATTGTTTTCCGTTTTTTCAAGTGATTTTTGGTATTGACTATATTTTTTATAGCGGTTAATCTTAACCGACTTGTTGAGTGTTTTATTTTTTTATGAAATTTATAAATATAAAAGAACTTGGTGATTGCGTTGGTGATGAGGTGACGGTTAAGGGATGGGTGTACAATATTCGCTCATCTGGTAAAATCGCGTTTCTGCAAATCCGTGACGGGTCCGGATTCACGCAAGCGATAGTCGAGAAAAGTTCCGTTGATGATTCGATGTGGGAAGTGACGCAAAGTGTCACAATGGAAAGTTCGGTTGAAATTACGGGAATAGTTTCTTCGCACCCTAAAATGGAAAATACTTTCGAAATACAGGTGTCTTCTGTTTCGGTAATACACACAGCTGAAGAATATCCGATATCCAAAAAAGAACATGGACCCGATTTTTTATTGGACAATAGGCATTTGTGGATTAGATCCAAAAAGCAATGGGCGATACTCAGATTGCGGTCGAGCGTTTACGGATACATAGAAGAATATTTGCGCGAAGAGGGATTTGTTCGTTTCGATTCGCCGATAATCACTCCATCGGCATGCGAGGGAACGACGGAATTGTTTGAATTCGAATATTTTGACCTTGATAAGGCGTATCTTTCTCAGTCGGGACAATTATATCTCGAGGCTGGCATTGGCGCGTTTGGTCGCGTGTATGACTTCGGTCCGGTGTTTCGCGCCGAGAAATCCAAGACACGTCGACATTTGACAGAATTCTGGATGATGGATGCGGAGGCCGCTTTTGTGGAACACGAGGAAAATATGAAAATCCAAGAAAACCTTGTTCATTATGTTTTAAGAAAGGTCCTGGAAAACAATGACACAGAGCTTGAAATTTTGAAAAGAGACAAAAAAAATCTGGAAAAAGCGCTCAATCCGTTTTTGCGCATGACACACAAAGAAGCGATAACGGAATTAAAAAAACTCGGAAGCGATATACGAGAGGATGACGACCTTGGAGCGGAAGACGAAAAAATCCTAACCGAACAACACGATACGCCGATTTTCATAGAAAAATATCCCGCCAAAGTAAAAGCTTTTTACATGAAACGAGACCCGGAAGACGAATCCCGAGCTCTTTGTTCGGATTTGCTCGCCCCTGAAGGTTATGGAGAAATTTTTGGCGGTTCAGAACGTGAATCGGATTACGATGTTTTGCTAAAGTCCATTCATAATCACAATTTACCGGAAGAAGACTTCAAATGGTATTTGGATGCGAGAAGATACGGTTCTGTGCCACATTCCGGCTTCGGTATCGGTCTTGAGCGTTTGGTTGCCTGGATAGGAGGGGTAAAACACGTCAGAGAAACAATACCTTTCCCGAGGATGATTACCAGGAAATCTCCGTAATCGACCTTGTCTTGACGCATTTTAACGCCGATGATACGGTGTATTCATGGTATTTTGGGCAACAATACGATTTTTGAACGTAGACAACAATACGGATATGGCGTAGCCGTGAAGTTTTGTTGTTGTATCGGTAAAAACTTCCGGCGATTGAACGCCGGTTTTTTGTATGAAGTTTAATATATATTTGTTTGGAATATTGGCAATTAATCAAGTGATACAGTATAATTACCTCGTTTAGCGGATAATTATCACTGAAATGGAGATAAGTTTATGAAACGCGTTTACACGACACAGACAATTGACAAGGTCGGAGAGAAAGTTCTTTTAAAGGGCTGGATTCACTCGCGTCGCGATATGGGAAAAGTCGTATTTGTGGACCTTCGCGATAAGGAAGGGATTTTGCAGGTGGTCCTTATTCCGAGTGAATTGGGTGGCGATTATTCCATGGTCGAGAAAAGCCGTGTTGAATGGGTGATTGAAATCACCGGCGTTGTTCAATCTCGAGGCGAGAAACAAATAAACCCAAACCTTGATACCGGAACCGTGGAAGTCTTGGCGGAGTCTTTCAGAGTGATAAACGAATCGGCAACACCACCGTTTGAAATAGACAAAAACACGAGTGACATAAACGAAGAGTTGCGAACGAAATACAGATATCTGGATTTGAGAACCGAGCGTATGCGCAACAATTTGAAAGTTCGGCACGATATCATGCATTATGTGCGCAATTATCTGACCGAAAAAGAAGGGTTCAGAGAAATCCAAACATCAATTCTCACCAAATCCACACCCGAAGGAGCTCGCGAATATTTGGTTCCGTCCAGAAAACATCACGGAAAATTCTTCGCCCTTCCTCAGTCACCGCAACAATACAAACAACTGCTAATGGTCGCGGGAGTGGAAAGGTATTTTCAGATAGCTCCATGTTTTCGCGATGAAGACGCTCGCGCGGACAGAAGTCCGGGAGAGTTCTATCAGATTGACATGGAAATGTCGTTCATGACTCAAGATGAAATATTGAACCTTACGGAAAAAATGTTCATATCGATGATAAAGGATTTATTCCCCGAAAAAAAACTGACATTCGAACCGTTTCCGAGACTGGACTATGATTATGTAATGGAAAAATACGGAACGGATAAGCCGGATTTGCGAAATGACAAAAACGACCCTAATGAATTGGCGTTTGCTTGGGTGATTAATTTTCCTTTGTTCGTAAGGCAGTCGGAAGACGATTTTTTCCACGGAGCGGGAGACACTTGCGCTCCGTCGCACCACATGTTTACAATGCCCAAAGAAGAAGACATGCACTTGCTCGATTCCGACCCGTTTAAAGCAAGGTCTTATCAACATGACATGGTCCTTAACGGTTGGGAAGTGGGCGGAGGAAGTATTCGTATTCACGACCCGAAACTTCAGCAAAAGATTTTTGATATAATAGGTTTTGACGATGAGCAGAAAAAACAGTTTTCTCATCTGCTGGAGGCGTTCAAATACGGTGTTCCTCCACACGGAGGAATCGCTCCCGGATTCGACAGGTTGGTATCGATACTTGCTGGAGAGAAATCGATTCGGGAAGTGATTGCTTTTCCTCTGATGGGCGACACACGAGACCCTCTCATGGAATCTCCGTCCGAAGTGAGCAAAAACCAGCTCGATGAACTTGGAATAGAGATAAAGACCGGAAAAATTAAAAGTTAATGTCCAAAAAAACGACCTTCCTACTATTTTCCATTGTTTTCGTCATGGGCGCGCTTGCCGTAGCCGGATTGGTGTTTGTTTTGAGTCGTGAAAAACTGGTTGATATAAACGTAATCGCGGAAAATGATTCGAGCCAAGCTCTTCCTACGTCCGATTCAGTGGAATCCGAGCCATTAGAGGCAGATAATACGGACGATAACATTGCTATTGAAGATAACGAATACGGACAAAATCAATCCGTGGAACAAGTTGAAACGAATTATGAAGAGCTGATATTCGCCGAAGACGCGAACAACAATGTGGTTATTGTATTGTCCGAGGATGGTAATGTAATAAAGAAAATACCGGTAGGTCGTGAACCGCACGATATAGCCGTCTCTTCCGACTACAAATATGTGGCAACGGCGAATCAAGGAGACGGAACGGTTAGCGTTATAGATGTACGAAATCTTAGAGCCGTAAAAACGATGAAAACGGGGCAAATGGCGCATGGAGTGGTGTTTGACCCGAATAACAGATTTTTATTTGTGTCAAATTCGGGAGAGGACACTTTGTCGGTTATAGATATCGAAACATTCGGCAAGCAGGTTAAAGTGCCTGTTGGAGATTTTCCGGAATATGTTGGCGTTACCAATGATGGCAAATATGTGTTTACTACAAATCTCGGAGGCAAAGGTTCAGTAACGTTGCTTGAAGAGACAAAAGGAGTTTTCAATGTTGTCAAAGAATTCAATCCGGGCGTCGACCCGCATGGTTGGGCGGTATCTCCGGATGGTGAAAAAGTGGTCATAACAAACCTAGGAAGCAATTCGACTTATCTTTTGAATACCGAAACATTTGAAGAGTCGGGAGCGATAAACACGCTTTCCACAACCGAATTCGCCGCGTTCAGAAGTGACAAAGAGTTATGGGTGACCAATATAGGTTCGCACTATATATCGATAATCGATATTGATAAAAATGAAGTAATGGGAAGAATTGAAGTCGGAGAGAAGCCTCACGGTATAGCATTTTCGTTAAACTCAGATACCGCGTTCGTGCCTTTATATGATTTGGGAGAAATGATTATGATAGACGCGAATACTAGAGAAATCAAAAATCGTGTCCGTATAGGAAGAAAACTACACAATACTGTAGTTGCGAGACGCGAAAAGCCGGTGGAATAAAATCATCGGAATTAAGCCGTCAACGATTCATTCGAGCGAAATGCGTATGATGAAACATAAAATTACATTATTTATTTTTGTCGCCGTATTGTTTTTTGTTGACAGTTCCGCCATTATCGCGACTTCCGACAGCGTATCCGAGTCACGCGTGATTTTGGAGCGACAACTTGCGGATATAGAGCGTCAAATCAGCGAATACGAAGAAGAGCTCAAAAACATAAAAGGAGAGAAAAGGAATGTGACAAGCGCGATACACAGATTGCGTCACGAGCAAGAGAAATTGGCATTGCAAATCGAAGCGACGAATATAAGAGTCAAAGCGCTTGAAGATGGCATGGCAAGAAAAGAATCCGAAATCATAAGAACTGAAGATGAAATAAAGCGGAAAAAACGCGCCATGGCGAGCGTGATTCGAAAACTTTATAAAAAGGGAGAGACTCCTTGGCTTGAGATTGTCGTCGTAAACGAGAGTATATCGGGGTTTTTCTCCGATATGATAACTTTGGAAAATTTACTGTTGAGACTCAAAGAATTAAGCAGTGAATCCAAATTTTTAAAAGAAGAGCTCAAAGCTCAATATCAAGAATTCGAAAAACAAAAGTCGGACGCCGTAAACTTGTTAAACGTAAAAGCTTTGCAGGAGGATTCGCTCAAAGACAAGATAGGAGCTCAAAACAACATTCTGAACGTTACAAAGCAAAAAGAAGCTGAATACAGGTTGAGTATAGAAAATACAAAAAAACGCGCGGAAGAAATACGTGGAAGAATATATGAATTGTTGCTGGGTGGTGTCGGCAGACAAGTGACATTTGGCGAAGCTGTGGATATAGCTCAGTGGGTTTCCGCAAGAACGGGCGTTAGAGCCGCTCTATTGCTCGCCGTATTGACCCAAGAGTCGAATCTGGGGAAAAATGTCGGAACTTGCAACAGGCCGGGCGATCCTCCGTCCAAAAGTTGGAAAAACATAATGAAACCGTCAAGAGACCAAAAGCCCTTTTTACTGATAACCAAAGAGCTTGGGTTGGACCCGGATACGACACCCGTGTCTTGTCCGATGCGCGATTCGAAAGGCAACAGAATAGGGTGGGGAGGGGCGATGGGTCCCGCTCAATTCATACCTTCCACTTGGATCGCTTACAAAGGAAAAATATCGGCTTTTACCGGTAAAAAAGCGAATCCGTGGGACATCAGGGACGCTTTTGCGGCGGCCGCGCTGTTGCTGAAAGACAATGGCGCAACTCGGTCCGGTTCGGACTCAGAGTGGAAAGCGGCTATGAGGTATTTCTCGGGATCTGTCAATACCAGATTCAGGTTTTACGGTGACAGGGTTATGGAATTGGCGAACAAATATCAAGATGACATAGATGCTTTGTCTAAATAGGGCAAATATAGTATCATGCAGTCCACACATTATGTGGCGCGCCGTTTGAGATTGCATGGCTTGAAAAAATAAATCATGGCAAACGCGCTTTATCTCGCGATTTTTTAGGTAAGCTTCAAGAAAAAGAACATTATGTTGTTAGGTATTAAGAATAAAAAGACTTTGTTTTTCAGGCACTTGCTAACCGCGATTGTTAGTGGCGCTTTGATATATGTTTTTTGGTTATCGAGACCGGAATGGTCCGCGGATATGCGATTTTGGCGAGCTGTTGGTGACGCATCTTACGTTTTGTTGTTTTTAGTGTTAATCGCGGGCCCTGTCGCGAAACTTATTCCAAGAGTTCAAAAAGTTTTGTCGTGGCGCAGGGAATTTGGGATTTGGTTTGCTCTGTTGGCTCTATTTCACGGAGTGTTGATATTGAATGGATGGGCAAGATGGGATGTGATGCGTTTTTTCGGATATGAATTCATACCGCAACTTGACAGGTACGCAAGGCTTGAACCGGGATTTGGGTTGTCAAACCTTATGGGAATTGTAGCTCTGATTTGGGCTATCGCTCTTCTTGTCACGTCATCGGATTGGGCTGTCAGAAAGCTTGGGATAACATCTTGGAAATGGTTGCATTACGGTGCTTATATAATTTTTTATTTGGTTTCATTGCATGCAATTTATTTTTTGTTTATACATTATACGATATCGTTTCACAGGCCGGTTCCGGATCCGAACTGGTTCAGATACCCGATGCTTGCAAGCGCGATTTTATTGCCACTGACTCAAATATTGGCATTTTGGGTATCTGTAAGAAAACAAAATAAATCACAAACTGATGTCAAAACTAAATCCAAAAATAATAACACTTTGCAAACCGTAAAATTCTTAAAGAAGAGAAAAATAGCAAAAGGAACTTATGAAATATTATTGTCAGTCCCAGATAGAGGTTTGAATTTTATTGCGGGTCAATATATACAACTTAGAATAAGGGACTTGAAATATCCGGATACCAAAGGCTCGTCAAGGGTTTTTTCCATAGCGTCATCTCCGAATAACGGAAAAGAAATAGCGATAGCGTTCAGAGATACCGGTTCCGGATACAAGCGAACGTTGATTGAAATGCAAAAAGGAACCGAAATGATAATCGATTGTCCGTCCGGAAATTTTACTCTCCCCAGTGATACTTCAAGGCCGATTGTTTTCGTCGCCGGAGGTATAGGCATAACACCGATTGTAAGCATGGTTCGTTACTGGTCCGAGAAAAAACTAGGACATAACATAACATTGCTATACGCAAACAAAGATGCGGAAAGCGCGTCGTATTACAATGAGCTTGAAAAACTCGCGAATAACGCAGGTGTCAAATTCAACTTGAGTAACATATACGGAAGAATTCAAAAAGAACAAATAGCAAAAATATATTCCGAAAAAGAAGGAGCGATATGGTATGTGGTCGGACCCCCGGGCATGGTTTCATTTGTTCGCACTTTATTGTCTCAGGTCGGTGTTTCCGAGATTGATGTTATATTCGAAGACTTTTCAGGTTATGAATAAAAATATATTAGCAAAACCCCGCACTTATATAATAGCGATTACAGTCATTGTAATAGGTTGGATTGTCGTTGGAAATGTTTTGAATTCGTCCGATGTTGTGGGTGACAATAAGTATAAAAATGCGGACGACACTCAAAGTATCGTGCCTGAGAGAGTGGAATTCGAGACAGATGACAATGTTAATATAGTGGGGGATTGGTACGAGTCTGAAGACGGGAACAAAGGGACGGTGGTTTTATTGCACATGATGAATCGCGACAGATCAAGCTGGGCTAAATTTGCCGAGGTTCTTGTTAATTCCGGATACAATGCTTTGGCTATAGATTTGCGAGGTCATGGAGAGAGCGTTGTAAAGAAGG
>WFTB01000039.1 GCA_015485695.1 Patescibacteria group bacterium
AGCCCTTCACGGCAAAAAAACTTAATCTTTCCCCCTAAGAAAATAGAATCTTTCGTCACTGATATGACTATATCACCTCACTTAATCTTCTATTTTCTGATGAAAAATCTATACGTTTTTTCTCGTAAAAACTTTTCGAACAATCTCTTAAGCTTCGTTTTTTCAATTTAAAAGACAATTTTCCGCTCGGTATTTCTCTCTTACGCAAATTCTTCGCGAGGGATTTGTTGCGAGGGGTTTGTCTGCGGACAAAATTCGCCCGCTCAACGTGTTGTATTTCACTCTCTCGCCAGAAGGCGGGTGTTTTGTTATGATGATAATTGGCAAGGTAAACAAATATTGATACAATTTGGCAATATTATGAGCAATTTAGGCAAGTAAAAGACTGTCACTGATTCTCGATGACGTCGTTATATATTATGAGTGAGAATTCAAAGAACAATCCAAAAAAATTGATGCAACTTGCCAAGAAAGGCGATTCGGATGCCTTTGGGTGTCTTTATGAATTGTATTTTACGCCGATTTTCCGTTATATTTATATTCGAGTTAAGGATAAAGGTGTTTCGGAAGATTTGGTTCAAGACGTTTTCTTGAAAATTCACAAATCAATATCCGGTTTTCAAGAAAAAGGAAAAGATCCCTTGGCTTATTTTTTCACGATTGCCAGAAACACCGTAATTGATTTTTGGAGGAAGAAAAAGGACTTAATCGCAGATGACCCGACGGAAGTTTTTGATAAGTTAAAAGACGAAAGCGCGAATCCGATTGCTTTTGTCGAAAGACTGGAAACGGAAAAAGCGGTGTATCAAGCCATAGGTAAACTGAGCGATGACAGGCAAGATGTTATTATCCTAAAATTTATCGAGGGATTTTCTAATCGAGAAATTGCGAAAATAATCGGAAAAAGCGAAGAATCTGTAAGGCAACTTCAATGCCGAGCCTTGAAAAATCTTCGCAATCATCTAAAAGACTTCAAAGTTTTATGAACGACTATAGTGAAAAATTTGACAAAGTTTTAAGCGAATCCTTAAAGCTCAAGGAAGAGGGAATGCCAGTTTCTGAGATTTTGGATTTGTTTCCGAAGTTCAGAGACGAATTAAACGACACGTTCAAAACCGTAGAAGCGATAACTGGTCAAAAAGACAAAATCGCGCCACGCAAAGAGATTTTAAACAGAATCCTGTCCGATATTCCGAATGAGGGTGTCACAGATAGAGAGGATAATCGTTATACACACAGAGGTGAAGTGAAAGGTCGATCCTCTGCTTTTAATTCGTTAATAACAAAATGGTTAACTATGAATAAAAAAATTTATGCAATAGTCGGTGTTGTTGTTTTTGCGCTGGCTCTGGGCGCGGGGATTTTTTGGCGGTCATCGGATGTGGAAGTTCCACCCGAAGGAATGGAGCTGGCTTATGAAACCGAAAGTCTTTCCACGGATATTCCGGAATTGGATTCCATGGACGAAGATTCCGACTTGGAAAATCTTGAGCAAGATTTATCGGAGTTGATTGAAGAAGAGTCGGCTGAAGAACCGCAACCAACATCTGCCACGGAAGAAAAAACAACTCAACCAACCAAAGAAGAGTCAACGAAAGAAACCGCCGAGCCAGCGGTGGATGTAACCGATTTGGAAAATTTGGAAAATGAACTCAACACTGAATTGGAAGGGTTTTCCGAGGATTTGACCGATCTTTCCGGATTGGAAGGGGATACTTTATTGGACGATCTTGACAGCGGGTTATCCGGCATCGCCGAATAATTAATAAAAGGTCACTAATGAATATAATTATTTGGAACTATGAAATACTTAAATAAGATCATCATGAGCTGTTTGGTGTTGGCAATGGTGTTAACTCTAGTCGCTCAATCGGTTTACGCGCAAGCTCCGATGCAAACCCAAACAAATGCAAAGCCAGTTAATATAAAATCTCTGAAAGCGCGTGACAAAGAAGCCAGGGCAAAATATCAGAAAGCAAGACAACAATACCAAAAGGAGGCGAATTTCTATAAGAACGCTCGTCAGGATTTTTTGAACGCGCGGTCAAAATATCGCAAATTAAAAAACGCCGAAAACAAAAAAGCGATGGAAGAAAAAGCTCGAAATTTTCTGGACAAGGCGGTCAACACCCTAATCAAAAAACTGGAAACAATGAAGAACTGGGTCTCCAATCGCAGGGCGATTCCGGAGGATGAACGCCGGGCAATCGTGGCTGAAATCGACAAAGACATAAATTGGTTAAAAGAAAGGGCGGGCAAAATTCAGACCGCGTCTCCCGCTGAGATAAAAGAAGAGGCAAGGAAAATCCGCGCATATTGGAAGGAGTATCGTGTGAAAATCAAGAGAATCACCGGTCGGATTTGGGTTGCCAGGATTAGTTTCGTGTTTAACAAAGCCGAAGGATTGGCAGACAGGGTTGAGTCCAAGATAGAAGACTTGAAGTCGGCGGGCAAGGATACGTCTTCACTCGAAAACGGACTTGACGATTTCAGGCAAAAAATCGCCTTGGCGAAAGAGAAATACGAAACGGCAAAGAAAGAATTTGACGCTATTTCAAATCCTTCGGAAGCCGACGAACTGTTCAGACGAGGAAATCAATTTATCAAAGAAGCAAATCGGTATATTCGCGACGCGCACCGGAGATTGATTGAGATTATAAAAGAGATGAAAAGTATATAAAAACGCTTAAACTTAACAAAATCCGGCAATAGCCGGATTTTGTGTTCGGTTTTTCCAAGATAAAATCACTCGAGAACAAAGTTTTTTATTTTCTTTTGACGCTCTCGATTTTCAAGTTTCTCCGATTTTTATCGATAATGAAGCAATGACTTTTTGAATCGCTGTTTTTTCGGAAGTGACTCGCGAAACGGCGGGCTTGCAAGGTTTATCCACATATTACTTTTTATTGACTGTGCTATAATGCAATCAATTCAAAAGCACAAGCGGTTTGTACGGTGAAGTGAGGTGAAAGTCCTCCACTGTCGCGCAACGGTTAAAGTCCGATCCCGTACAATTCGTCCTGAACAATGGACCCGCTCAGGCTCGCGCCAAGCCGTATTTGCATGAGATTCTTTTGCATCACTTGGCGCCGGAGCCAAGTGATTTTATTTATCAATTTTATTCAATTGAAATTATGGAAATTACTCATATTGTCAAGCGTGACGGTCGTTCCGTTGAGTTTGACCGTGGAAGAATAGAAATAGCAGTCGAAAAAGCCATGAAAGCCTCGGGAGAGAAGGTTGACGGAGTCCCCGAAAAAGTATCCAATTCGGTTGTTGATGTTTTATTGGAAGAGAAGCGTAAGAATTCGGACTTTATTCCAACGGTGGAAGGTGTTCAGGACATCGTTGAACGAGAGTTGATGAAACACGAATGCTTCGAAACGGCAAGTGCGTATATACGTTATCGAGAAAGAAGAGCACAGTTGAGGAAACGTGATATTTTTAAAAAACGGATCAACTTGAAGCCGTATGAGTATCCGGAACTTATAGAGTATGTTGACGCCATCCGCCATTCATACTGGCTTCATACCGAATTCAACTTTTCAAGCGATATTCAGGATTTCAAGGTGAACGTGAATGATCGTGAACGAAACGCCATAAAAAACGCAACCATGGCGATCGCGCAAATCGAAGTCGCGGTAAAGTCGTTTTGGGGAGATATATACAAGAGACTTCCAAAGCCGGAAGTCGGCGCCGTGGGATACACGTTTGCAGAAAGCGAAGTCCGGCACATGGACGCTTACGCTCATCTTCTCAAAATACTGGGTTTGGAGAACGAGTTTGAAAAGATAAAAGATATTCCGGTACTCAATAACAGGGTTCTGTATCTCGAGAAAGCCAAAAACGATGTTTTAAGCCAAGATAATCGAGAATTTTCAACTTCACTGCTTCTTTTCTCCATTTTTGTTGAGCATGTTTCTCTTTTTTCTCAATTCTTGGTTATTATGTCTTTCAACAAATACAAAAATCTGTTCAAGGGTGTGTCTAATGCCGTTGAAGCCACATCAAAAGAAGAACAAATTCACGGTCTGTTCGGAATCGAACTTATAAACCTTATCAAAAAAGAAAATCCGGAATGGTTTGACAAGTCCTATGAGGATTCTGTTATATCGTTTTGCGAGGAGGCTTACAAAACGGAAGAAGAACTCGTTGACTGGATTTTTGAAAAAGGAGAATTGGAGTTTCTTTCCGCAAATACCGTAAAGGAATTCATAAAAAACAGACTTAACCGCGATTTGGAAGCTGTTGGCTTGGGCAAGCCGTTTTCGGTTGACGAGAAGATTATTGAAAAGACGGATTGGTTCGGAGATGAGGTGGTTGGTACGAAACACACCGACTTTTTCTTCAAAAGATCGATAAATTACAGCAAGCGACAAGTCAGTATAACGGAAGAAGACATTTTTTAGTCGTTTAATTTTTATTTTATGGATTGGTTAAATGAAAACAGCAGGAAATTTCTAAATGCCGGTTATCTAAAGGACGGAGATACTCCAGAAAAGCGCATCAAAGCGATTGCGGATCATGCGGAATCCATTCTGAAGATAAAAGGTTTCGCGGATAAATTTTACGGGTATATGAAAGAGGGTTTTTACTCTTTGTCAACTCCCGTTTGGACAAATTTCGGTAACCGACGCGGGTTACCAATAAGCTGTTTCGGATCATATATAGGCGACAATATGGGAAGTATCATGTTTACTCTGGCGGAAGTCGGGATGAAGAGTAAATTCGGAGGAGGAACATCCGGATTTTTCGGAGAACTCCGCCATCGTGGCGCTCTTATAAAGAGTGATGATGGGACATCTTCGGGGTCTGTGCACTTTATGAGTCTGTTTGAGAGTGTGGCGGACGTGGTAAGTCAAGGGTCGACAAGACGCGGTCAGTTTTCTCCGTATTTGCCAATTGAACACCCGGACGCGGAAGAATTTCTTGATATAGGAACGGAAGGAAACCCCATTCAAAAACTTACCCACGGGGTCACCGTTACGGACAGGTGGATGGAAGAAATGATAGACGGCGATAAAGATAAAAGAAAGCTGTGGGCAAAAGTGATTCAGCGTCGATCGCAGATAGGGTATCCGTATATATTCTTCACCGACACGGTAAACAAAAACACGGTGGATGTTTACAAGGACAAAGGGATGAAAATACACGCAAGCAATCTATGCTCGGAGATAGCATTGCCGTCAAACGAGGATTGGTCTTTTGTTTGTTGCCTTGCGTCGATTAACCTTTCTCGATATGAGAGATGGAAGGATACGGACGCTGTGGAGACAATGGTTTATTTTCTTGACGCGGTGATGAGTGATTTTATACAAAGACTTGAAGAACTGAGAGATTCCAAAGACAAAGAGAAGCGTCTCGCGTTTACGTTTATGGAACGCGCTTACAATTTTTCCGTAGAAAACAGAGCTCTCGGTCTTGGGGCTCTCGGATGGCACTCGTTGCTTCAGAGTAAGATGATTTCTTTTGAAAGTGCGGATGCCGAGAAACTAAATACCGAAATATTCGAAACCATTCAAAAACGAGCATATGGAGCGTCCGAAGAGCTTGCCGAAATGTTCGGTGAACCGTCCGTTCTTCGGGGTTACAAAAGGAGAAATGCGACACTGTGCGCGATAGCGCCTACCACTTCTTCGTCTTTTATCCTGGGTCAGGTTTCGCAGAGCATTGAACCGTTTTTCTCAAATTACTATGTCAAAGACATAGACAAGATAAAGGTGACTATCAAAAACCCCGCTTTGGAAAAAGTTTTGACGGAGAAAGGCAAAAACGACAAGGAAACATGGGGAGACATTAGAGACAATGACGGGTCCGTTCAGCATCTTGAGTTTTTGACCGAGCATGAGAAGGATGTTTTCAGGACTTTTGGAGAAATTGACCAATACGCGATAATCAATCAAGCGGCGGACAGGCAGAAATATATCGATCAAAGTCAATCGCTTAATTTAATGATAAACCCGTTAACTTCTCCGAAGGATATAAACGCTTTGTATTTACACGCTTGGAAGAGTGGAGTGAAGACTCTTTATTACCAACACAGTATGAACGCCGCTCAAATTCTCAACCGAAAGAAGGTGTGCGAGGTCTGCGCAGCTTAAACGAATATGAAAATACCGAGACAGGTTTGCGAAGCGTTGCGAGAGGCAGAACATAAAGCTCTGGCGACACACGGCAAGCACGGCATCAATGTTGTTCCCGTATCAACAATCTTCGTGGAAAATGAGGCAATATTTTTGGTTGATTATTTTTTTAAGAAAACGACGGATAATATAAAAGAGCGTTCCGATATCGCGCTTGTATGCTGGAGTGGTACGGAAGGATATCAGATAAAGGGAAAGTGTGAATATATAACCGATGGAAAAAATTTCTCCGATATAAACAAACGCATTTCGCAAATACACCCGGACCGCACCGTTTCAGGAATTCTTCGAATTATCCCGGAACATGTTTATACGGTTGGAGCAAACCCGCAAAGCGGAGCTTGCGTGTTTTGATGTTGTGTTGAATTTCGATTCAAAAAACGCATTAAAAGTTTATTGCGCTATTGCGACAAAAACCGTACAAACTTACAAAAACTCTTATTTGTGTG
>WFTB01000040.1 GCA_015485695.1 Patescibacteria group bacterium
TCGCGATTGACACGCCACCAATACCGGACGAAATCATAAACGGAATGAAAAAATACTGCCCGACATGCAGTACCGGTCCGGGCATCTTGCAGTCATACGATGCTGTCATGATACTCGCGGACGCGATAAAAAATGCGGGCGATAATCCGGATAAAGTAAAAAACGAGCTCCACAAAACAGACTATAACGGTCTGAGTGGAGTGATAGAGTTTGACGGAAACGGGGATTTAAAAAACGCCTCGTATTCTATCAAGAAGATGCAAAACAACTCGATCGTCGCAGTGGAATAAGCTAACTTCAACATGAACAATCAAATATGGACATCTATAGAAGAACTTGGTGATACGGTGTGTTCGGGATATTCTGTCACAAACCCGGAAAACATACTAAACCAATATCTTGCGCAGGTAAGACAGTATCCGCTTTATACTGAGTGGTTTGACCGCATAGAAAAGTTTATTCTTGAACTCAATAAACAAGTAAACGTATTAGAATACGGGCCCGGACCCGGCATACTTGCACAGAGATTGATCACCGTTCACCTAATCGAAAAATATACCACTGTCGAACCTGAAAAACTTTTCAGAAACATGGTTTCTAGAAGAACCGGCAACAAAGCAAACGTAATAAATGAAACTGCCGAAACATACATACGACCATGCTCGTCCGACATTGTTGTTATGACGGCAACATACCACCATTTCCACGACAAATTAAAAGCAATGCGTAACGTATGTACAAATCTAAGACCTGGCGGATATGTGCTTATAGGAGATGCGTTCATACCACAATATGAGTTTGACGATTCATACAATCCCGTTCGGAAAGACGAATTTTTAAAAAAAATTATCGACTACGCGTCGGCACAGATACTGGCAATGCCCAATCCGAAAAAAAATGATATAGCAGATCAGATTCGCACCATGATACTTGATGTGTTAAGGATAGAAGAATTGAAAGTGTGCGTGCAAATAACACTAAGTCAACTACAAAAAGCCGGTTTTGAACAAATTTCTTCAACTCTCATGAAGTTGAACAATCCAAATATCGATGATAGGGATTTGGGGTATTATTTCATCACAGCAAAAAAACCACAAGTCTCTCAAATCACCACCCCAAACACTGCCTTAACGGCATACCCCACGCCATAAGCGACTGCTCCGGCGAAGGAGCCAACGATGAGCATTTGAAGTCCGCTTCCCCACCAGCTATGCGCGGTGACGCGCGAAGCAAAAGCCCCGACGACAAACAATGTGATTGTCGCCAAAACAACAGAATAAAAAAACAAGTTCTCACTGTCCATAAACAAATACGGTATCAACGGAATCGCGCCCGCGATAACGAAAGCGCCGAATGTGGCGACCGCGTTTTTCATAGGCGAAGTTCGCCTGTCGGTGACAATGCCATGCTCATGCACCAACATCTCATCCACCCACAATGTCTTGTTGTCGGTTATTTTCGCGACTATCGATTCGAGTATTTCTCCTTCGAATCCCTTGTTTCTGTAAATTTCACGTATCTCTTCACGTTCTTCTTCGGGCCATCGTTCAATCTCCATTTCTTCGGTAGCTCGTTCTCGATCTTCGTAACCGTATCGAGATTTTGTGCTCAAAAAACTCCCCGACGCCATGGAAAACCCGTCCGCAAGCAAATTTGCCAAACCGAGAACAATGACCACAAGCGGGCTCAATCCGGCTCCGGCAACACTGGCAACCACCGCAAAGGTTGTCACGATTCCGTCATTCGCTCCATACACAAATTCATCAATCAGCCCGGCATTCGAATGTCGATGCAATTCCAAGTGTTGATGTTCTTTGTTTTTTGTCGGCATGGCAATATTGTTATTTGTCGCTTACATCTTTAAATGTTATTTCTCGGAAAAACACGATTGCGCGGTTTCTTAGACACGGTCTCTAAGGCTTTTTGACCTCTTTGCCTATAATCTCCATCACCTCATCGACGGTATCGACAACGTCAAACAAGTGTAAATCTTTTTTGCTGATAGCGTGATGTTCTTCGAACACGTTTTCCCTCAGAAAATCCAATAAAGAACCCCAAAACTCTTTTCCGAAAAGAATAACCGGAACGTCGGTCATTTTTTTAGTCTGTATGAGCGTTAGCACCTCAAAGCACTGGTCAAGCGTGCCGAACCCGCCCGGGAAAAGAACAAAAGCCTTGGACGGAGCCGTAAGAATCAATTTTCGGGTATAAGAAAAATCAAATTCCATGGACTTGGTCATATAATCGTTTATTCTTCCCTGGTCAACGACTTTCGTGTAAAGCCCTATGGACTCTCCGTGCGCCTCTATCGCTCCTTTGTTCGCCGCCTCCATAACACCCGACCCGCCACCGGTGACGACCGCGAATTTTTCTTTTGCCAAACGCATCCCCAATTCCTCGGCCGCTTTATAGTACGGACTATCGGACCCTATGCTCTTTGTACCGAGAACAGTCACATCTTGCGTCATGCCGGTTAGAAACTCAAACCCTTCCACGATTTCGGACATTATTCGGAATATTCTCCAGTTGATTTGCCTGTCGCAATAGAAATTATCGGTAGACAAGTGACTGCATGTTTTACTTTTGTAAGATCCGATTTTTTTTATGATTGGAGTGATCTTCTGTATATCGTCGACTACGGTTATAAAATCAAGGTCTCGTTTTTCCAGACTGTGCATTTCATTCGCCACTCCGTTTCGCAATATGTCAAAAAGAGGATTCCAAAACTCAGACCCGACAACTATCACGGGAACGCGATCTATAAGACCGAGTTCCATACTGTCAATAACCTCAAAAAATTCGTCCAAAGTACCAAACCCTCCCGGGAAAAACACATACGCGTGCGACGGCGATGTTAACATCACCTTTCGCGTAAAAAAATAATTGAACGCGACCGATTTTTTAACATAAGGATTGATGCGTTGCTCGAAAGGAAGTTGAATGTTTATACCTACAGATTCTCCACCACCCTCAAAGGCTCCCTTATTCGCGGCTTCCATGATGCCTGGACCCCCGCCTGTGATTGTGGTGAATTTTTTCTTCGCCAAAAGTCGTCCAAGTTCGACCGCTTTTTTGTAATACTTGCTTTGCGGAGACGTACGCGCGGAGCCGAAAATCGTAACTTCACGGCTAAAATGACTCAAAAACTGATACCCGCTGACAAATTCAGCCATAATCCGAAACACCTGCCAAGTATCTCTATAATCACCCGTTTCAGACGCGTCCGAATTCCCGAAGGTTAGGCAGAGCCTGGAGTTATCGTTTTTTTTCTTCATAAAAATTCGTAATAACAATTTGTTTTAAAATAATCTATAATCACGCGGACAAATCTCCGATTCCAGGTAATTATAACACATACGCGCGCGCCCTAACAGACGCGCGCGCATTCGATTGTCAAACAAATCGCAAACGCGATTTTTATGCTTCTAGCTTATTCAAATACTCAACGGCGGATAGCGCGGCGCAAGCTCCTTGCCCCGAAGCTATGGCAATTTGCTTATATGCGTCTGTTACGTCTCCCGCGGCGAAAAATCCGGGCACATTTGTTTTGCAATATTTGTCAACCACAACTTCGCCGAACTCGTTCTTCTCCACTTCTTCCGGTAAAAATTCATTGTTCGGAACCACTCCGATATGAACAAACACGCCCTGTACTTCTATTTTATGTTCTTTTCCTTCTTTGTCCTTGTAGACAAGCCCTGACACGAATTCACTTCCGAATATTTCGGAAGTTAAAGCTTCCGGCACAACTTCAATCTTATCGGATCGGGACACCTTGTCTATGAGTATCGGCTCTCCCTTGAATTCGGCGTATTTGTTTATCAAATAAACTTTTGACGCGATTTCATTCATCATTAAAGCGGACTCAAGCCCCGAGTTTCCTCCTCCAATCGTAGCTACCACCTTGTCGCGAAACAACGGACCATCGCAGGTGGTGCAATATGTCACACCTTTGCCTTTGAATTCGTCTTCTCCGGGAACACCCAATTTCCTTGGATGGACTCCGGTCGTCGCTATTATTGATTTTGTCCGGAAAGTAACCTCTTTGTCGCCCGCGTCACCAATCACCGAAAAAGTTCCGTCATCTTGCACCGTGATTCGCGTTATTCGAACGCCGGTATCGGGTTTTACATCGTATAACGCCAGATGTTCTTGAAATTTTTGGGATATTGAAATCCCAGTCGTCTCTCCCCACCCCGGAAAATTCCCAACTTCTCCCGAAAGCGCGACCTCGCCACCGGTTTCAATCGTCACTATTTTAAAATTCAAATGCCGTCTTGCGGCATATATTCCGGCAGACGCGCCAGCCGCCGAACTCCCTATAATCAATAGATCCAACATAACAAAAATACCGGAACACCAGAACATGAAAACAATTTTGGCAAAATGTTTTCTTGTTTTAATGTTTTAATAATGCAACTCTACAATCCCAAAGTCTCTGATAATTTCGCTTTATCAAAACCCACGATTACAACGGGCTCTGAATCATCGTCTTTTTTGATAACTGAAACGGGTACTCCCATTTGACCGGAAATATCGACCATTTCTTTCGCGGAATCGGTATCCACGGAAACGTCACGTTCCGTGTATTCCACGCCGTTTTCTTTGTAAAAATCTTTAACCTGCGTGCAAAAAGCGCATGTTGGCGTCGTGTAAACCGTTATATTCATAAAACAAATATTAACTTCTTATTGAATAATTATTATATCGTACCGCTCGATTTTAATCAGTGACATAGATTACCATAAATACTTCGCTTCGCCAAAACAAACAAAATCGCCAATATGACAAATGCATTATCCCGATTCTTTTGACCTTAGGGTCGCTCCGAATTTGTCTTTCAGGGCGTTTACTATATTTTCCAACTCCCTGTCGGCTTCTTCCGCCGTGAGAGTGCGTTCCGGATGGCGAAACGACAAATGCCAGGCGAGCGAGCGGTTTCCGGAACCGATTTGAGACCCTTCATACAAATCAAAAAGCTCATACGATTCCAACAATCCACTCTGTTGTTTTAACACTTCCTCCATTGATTTATACGTCACATTGCGAGGAACAACAACCGCTATGTCGCGCGTAACGGGTGGCAATGTCGGAATTTCTCGATATTGCGTCTTAACTCGCGGAAGATTTGCCATGAGTTCGTAATCATAATAAAACACAACCACAGAAGCGTCCAATTTTAGACTTGAAACAACGCTCGCACTCAATAACCCAATCTCTCCTCTGTTTTTCTCGTCTCCGGTCATGTTTTCCACTATCCCAAGTTCAGCAGAATCACAAAGCCACGCATGAGCATTTTGCGCGACGAATGAAATATCAATTCCTATATCATTAAACAACCCTTCGACAATTCCCTTCATGTCAAAAAACAATTGACGGGAATCTTTGTTTCGGCTAACCATAACCGCGGAAAGACGACGAGGTTGTTCTGGCAACATGATATCGCTTCCTTTTCGCGCGCTGAATTTCGAACTGTCGGCCGGCTTGAACACTCTACCGATTTCAAAAATGGAAAATTCGTTTCGATAGCGCAAATTGTCTTTAACATTCCCCAGCAAACGAGGTAAAAGATGACTACGCAGGTACTGTTGATCAGACGAAAGAGGGTTTATTATCTCAACTTCATCGGTTTTCTCGTCTATTCCGATCAAGTTTGCCATGCGAACATCGTCAAACGCGGAATTTTCAACTTCTTGAAATCCGGCTCCAAGAGACAAAAAACGCTTAACTTTGCGCTCCAGATTGATATCGCGATTAGTCTGGTCACCGCCTTTTGTATCAATAAGAGGCAATGTCGGTTTTATCGAATGGTACCCGATATGCCTGGCAACCTCTTCGACAATATCTTCCGGTATGGATATATCACCTGTGGCGCGCATTGTCGGGACCGTAACTGTCAATTTCAAATCACCGGACTGCGAGCCGTCTGCGACTGATACCTGAAATCCCAAACTCTTCAGTATCGATTCAATTTGAGACAAATCAACCTCAGACCCTAAGCGCTCTTTTATGAATTCGACGGATGTTTCAATGACGGTCTGACTTTGCTCCCTGTCCCCGACATCCGTTATATTGCCAATCTTGGCCTTTGGAAAATGCGATCTCAACAAATCCAATATTCTCTCAATCGCAATTTCAGTCAAATTCGGGTCAAGACCTTTCTCAAACCTTGCGGACGCCTCAGTCCTCAACCCAAGTTTATTAGAAGTTGTCCTTACCGAAACCGGGTCAAAATTCGCCACCTCAATGACAATGGATGTGGTATCCGAATCAATTTCAGAATCTTCACCGCCCATAACTCCGGCTATCGCAAGCGGTTTGGATTTGTTCGCTATTATCAACATGGAAGAATCGAGTTTCCGCTCTGAGCCGTCAAGCGTAGTTATGGTTTCATCGTCTCTCGCGTTTCGAACGACAATATCGACATCACCGTCATTTTCTCCGTTTGGCATCAGTTTTTTCGCGTCAAATATATGATTTGGTTGCCCAAGTTCAAGCATCACATAATTTGATATATCGACAATGTTGTTTATCGGGCGCATACCGACCGCCGTAAGTCGCTTCTGTATATTTGGCAATGATTCCGCAACTTTAACACCATCAATACGCACAGACATAAACCGACGACAAAGTTGTTCGCTCTCGATATTGACTTTCACGTTTGCGTTTGACGGTTTTTTTTCGTAGTTGTTTTGTTTAACCTCCGGCTCTTTCAAGGAGACGCCGTACAACGTGGCGATTTCACGAGCAATGCCGACATGTCCCCACAAATCCGGGCGATTGGTAAGTGATTTGTTGTCAATGTCGATAATTATATCATCAAGCCCGAGAGCCATGGCAAGCGAAGTTCCGGGCTCACTGTCAACATTCAAGTCCATAACATAAGGTTCGTCGGCCGGGTGTTCATCGGTAAGACCGATTTCATTGGCTGCGCAAATCATTCCAAAACTTTTTTCTCCTCTAATCTTGATTTCTTCAAGTTCTATCAGATCTCCTTTACCGTGCCAACGCACCTTCGCGCCCGGTAAAGCGATCGCGCATTTCATATTTTTGCGCACATTTAATCCCCCGCATACTATTTGCGCGGGCTCTCCCTTTCCAATATCAACCATACACAACTTGAGCCTATCCGCTCCGGGGTGTTTTTTAACAGATTCGATTTTACCGATTACAATATTCTCGTACTGTTTCGCTTGGTTTATTACCTCTTCCACTTCCACAACATGCACAGTCAAATCCTCCGCAAGTTTTTGCGCGGTTATATTCGAGGGTATATCGATAAAATCTTTTAACCAATTTAGACTTATTAACATAATTTGTATGTGTTATTCCGTCTTGATTTCGTTTTTTCTAATAACGATACACGAGTAAACCACGTTAGAAAAACATTTAAAAGTTCGTCGTGCCGAAAACAATGCATATTAAAATTGCTCCAAGAATCTTAAATCTCCGGATTTGTAAAGACGAACGTCATTAACTCCGTATTTGAGCATGTGGAGTCGTTCCGGCCCGAAACCAAAAGCGAATCCGGAATACACGTTCGAATCCACACCTGCGGATTTTAGGACGTTTGGGTGAACCATTCCGGCACCCATAAACTCAAGCCATCCGGTACCTTTGCAAACCCTGCACCCGTCGGAGCATAGAAGGCATTCTATATCCATTTCAAGGCCGGGTTCGACAAACGGGAAATACCCGGGTCTCCAACGCGTTTTCGCTCCAAGTATTCTGTCTATAAAGTAATTCATGGTTCCAAGCAGATGAGATATGGAAATCCCTTTATCAACAACAAGACCCTCCACTTGCCAAAACGTTGCTTCGTGCCGAGCGTCCATCTCTTCATTCCTGTATACGCGACCGGGGACTATTATTTTGATTGGAGCTCCGTATGTTTCCATCGCGCGAATTTGCACGGGGGATGTCTGTGTTCGCATTACCATTTTTTCTTCTTTGTCCGTTTTGACGTGAAACGTGTCTTGCATGTCTCTTGACGGATGCCATGAAGGAGCGTTGAGCGCGTCGAAATTATACCACTCGCTTTCCACTTCAGGACCGTCAACGACACCGAAACCAAGCTCTCTGAAAGTATCTTCTATTTCCCATATAAAACTCGTTATCGGATGCAAACCTCCCACATTGACTTTGTTTCCGGGAAGAGTTATGTCAAAAACCGAATCACCGGTATCCGGAAACGATCCAAGTATGGTGTTTTTGGCGTCTTCAAGAGCGCTTTCCAAAGCCATTTTGACATCGTTTACAAGAATTCCCACAGACGGACGTTCAGATTCCGCGATATTTTTCATTCCTTTTGCCAAACGAGCAAGTTCGCCCTTTCTACCCAAATATTTCGCGTATAACTCTTTGTACGCGTCCGGATCGACTATTTTCTTAACGTCTTCTAAAGCGTCTTTTTTAAGTTTTATCAATTCTTCTTTAATGTCCATGTTTACAGATATATGTGTGATGCGTGTTGCGGGATACGATAAGCTCACCCACCCCATACAATCCACACATGCACTCTCTTTAAGGGTGATTAAATATATTTCCTATGTTCTCTTCCTCTTGTTGCCGATATAAAGAAAAATTCAAGCGTAGCGACTATCAAAACGAGAAGCAATGCATTCCACCAAGTTAATTGATTTTTACTCTGCAACAATAAAGCCGTAACAACCAAGCTCGAAAACCAAAACGCCTGCCGAAAAGAGTCTATCACCTTCTCTACGATAAATCGATTCTTGGCTCGAATATGTCGAATCAAAAGCCCAATCAATGAAAACGTTCCCATAACTCCGAGAAAAAGGCTCGAATAAAAAAGCGTAAAACCCAAAGCTCCGGCGTTTTTCGGAGAAACCATGATCAAAACCAAAAACCACGAACTCCAGCTTACAAGCGTGGCTATCAACATTATTGTCGCATAAAGCTTAACGGTCATATAACGTACATGCGGATATGGCTCATTAGGAGAAGTCCGAATGCGTTACCATACGCGCAAAAACCAAACAAAACCGATTTAACGCGAAAACAATCACGAAAAATCGTCTATCTTCAGAATAACTTTAGCATTGTTTTGCGCATGTTTCAAGGCAA
>WFTB01000041.1 GCA_015485695.1 Patescibacteria group bacterium
AATATTAGGCAAAATATGTTCACGGCTCAACGAACTCAATAATGTCGAAGCCGTGGATTGAATTTGATAAAGCGCATAAATCTAACAATTTCTCAAAATTCGCGCGAACCATCGTCTCTACATAAGAGTAAATCAAGTATACGAAAAATACCGGCGCATGTGAGCGCAAACAAAAACCTCCGCAGGGGAGGTTTTTGACTCAAATGAATTTGCGATGAATATGAATAGGCGTCCTTTAGGTCGTTATTTTCGTGATTCGAACTTGAGTAAATGGTTGTCTGTGTCCGCGAACGACTTTGTATCGAGTTTTGGGCTTGTACTTTACCACTTTTATTTTCTTATCGCGTCCTTGCTCGACTATTTCGGCGGAAACTTTGGCCCCACTGACTGTCGGAGTGCCTATGTTCGCGTTTCCGGATTTTGTGTCCGCAACAAGAAGAACCTCTGAAAAATCAAATTTCACTCCAACTTCTTCCGGGAGTTTTTCAACCTTTAATACATCGCCTTCTTTTACCTTATATTGTTTTCCGCCCGTTTTTATTACTGCTATCTGAGACATAAACTTAAAAAACACTTCTGTGTTCTGACTTATACTTACATAATACTAACAATATTGCCACTATATGTCAAGAATTACCACGTCACCAACATTGATGTCCGTTTCTTTGGCAAATCCCGCGTTTACCTCCAATACATAAGTAGCTGGATATTCCGGTGTAAAACTTGGAATTTCCCCTCGGCTTGGTGGCTGAGCATTTTCCCAAATATCCACTACGCGTCCGTTTTCTATCCAAATAATATCAATCGCGAATTTCATGTCCTTCATCCAAAATGTGTATTTACCGGGCTTGTCGAAAACAAAAAGCATTCCGGTATTTTCCGGCAAATTTTCTCTTCCGGATAAACCGCGCATTCTGGAAATCGCCGTATCGGCAACTTCCACCGGAATTTTACGTCCGCCAATCTCAACAAAAGATTCGTTGGGTGATTTGTTATGTGACGATACGTCCGTCCAGATAAAAAACAATATTCCGATTGTTATGATAATGGACAAAATATAAATCGGCATTTTTTTCATATATCTAATTTTCAATGAAAATCGGGCTTTGGAAGCATTTTGTCTGTCCGTATTCCGCGGGCGTTGATGCTGATGATTCGGACCCGCCGACAACCGCTGTTACATTGTAATAATAACCGACTCCGGCAAATACGGAAGAATCGCTGTAGGACGTGGTGTTCGCCGGACTCAAAGTATCGCATCCTGAAGGACAATACGTATCGGGGTCTCCCGAAGCTATTATCTCAAAAGGTCCTCCGCTGTCAAAACTCCTGTACACATTGTACCCTTCGACGGTAACGCCGGGAGGAGCCACCCATGAAACATCCAATTGCGAACAACCGGACGCGCTAACGCTGACTCCGGATGGCAAACATGTAGGCGTGTCGTCTCCTTGGTTTGGATTTGATTGTCTTAGTATGTTGCCGTCAAATTGTGTCGCCTCTATGTAATAATCGTATCTTGTCTCTTGAGATACCGGACTGTCATCGTAAGAGCATCCGAGGGCTCCGCATATCGCCGTGTTTTGCGCGTCAACCGTCGCAATGCTCGAAAAAGCGCCATTGTCCTGAGATCTGAATATTTCATAAGAGTCCGTTCCGTCCGGATTGTCCCAAACCAATGACATGGTGGCGCAAGAGGTCGCCGTGGCTCCGGTTAATGCGAAATTGCATGTTGGTGTCGAGCTTGGATCTATTATTTTGTTTTCCGTATCCGTTGTGGGCATCGAGTCGGTCACGGTAAGTTGAACCGTATACGGACCTCCACCGGACGCGGTACTCTCGTATATCCCCAAATTGTCAAGAGTCACGGCGGAATAATAGTTCGGACTTGGATTCGCGTGATTGGAAGCTCCAAGCAAAATATCGTTTCCGTTGTTGAGCAGTCCTCCGGTGTACGGATTCGTGTCGGCTTGCTGTGTCGAATCTATCGTCATTGTCATGCCCGACCCGCCAAACCAAAGCTCAAACGAATACCATTGACCTTGCGTGAGCGACAAAGACGAATCACTGCTTATCGCATAATCCGAACTTCCATCTTGCAAGCGCGCTGTAATCGCTCCGGAATACCCGGGTCCGTAAGAAAAATCCGTATTGTATATAATCAATAAATCACCGTCATTGTTACCCTGACTATCCTTCGCGAAAATTACCTGGTTCTGAGATGACGTATCGTCCAATCTGAAATCAAATTCGATTTTACCGGACCCGAACACAAAATCTAAGCTGTTAGGAATGGTCACATAATCATCAATTCCGTCGAATTGAAGAGCAAGTCCCGACACTCCGGCTACCCAGTCATTGTTTCCCATGTTTGTAAGCGTGCCGTCATTGTTGTTCGCAGATACGTCGGTTAGAGTCGCGTTCGAATCACTGCTTATAACAGTTCCGTATGTCAAACAATCAATGGACTCATGCCCGCCTCCTACTGAGAATTGAGTGACAAGAGAAACCGACGCCGTTGTTTTATCGACCTCCCACATTGATTCCGCTTCCGAAGACGGGTCCGAATTCGCGGATGTTGATACGTATAATTGGCCATATGGTCCGAATCCCGCTCCCTTTACATCTCCTATTCCCATATAACCGACCAGAGTCGCTGAACCGGTCGTCTTGTCAATTCTGTACAAAGAATCATTCGAAGTGCCGTTATCTCCTATTGCGTACATTTGCCCGTCTGTAGGATCTATAGCGATATCGACTATCGGCAAATCTATTCCCGATCCTGTTATTTTTTTATAATCAACTCCGGACCCGAACACGTTTGGCACATGTTGTCCCGTAGCTTGATCTATTCGGAATATGTATGTAGAACTTCCGCCCTCTATGTGCGAAGCCCATAAATATCCCGTTGTCGGGTCAAATGACAGCCCTTCCAAATCCGAAAATGTGATATTTCCGTCAGAGCCCCCTCCGGTGCCTATCGTTGCCGACCTCCATGTAAGAGCGCCTGTATTAGGGTCCAATACCGCGAGCTTGTTGCCACTGTTCGTGTATTGCAGATTCGTTGCCGGGTCTGTCGCAATCGCCTTAAAATTATCCCCCACACTTCCAATTTGTCCGATAACCGTAGTATCTCCCGTTATCGGATTAACACTTTCATACCAGCGATTGTTCTCAGCTATCGCGTAGCAAACATCAACAATATCCCCTACGGAAGATACAGTAAAATTATCCAGTCTTTGTTCTGTGCAAGATGCTGATGAATCGTCAACATAAGAGCCGAAAGCGGAGTACCCGGGACTTGTGAATGTAGAATCCGATACCGATGCTATTGCGGTTCCGTCAACCAATACCGTCAAAGTGTTTCCCACGGCTCGAAATACAACCGTCGACCCGTCCGCCACCGGTCCCGTATTTGCCAATGTTATCATGTCGCTCACACTCACCCCTCCGTTTTGTTTGATTATTTTTCCGCCTACAGTGTTCCATATATAAGCGTAAAAATTTCCGGCGTCAACAACCCTCAGCCCTATTCCAGAGTATTGCGAAGGGTTCGTCGGCGTCTTCACGGAAACGGCGGACACTTGATAGTCCGCGACGGACATGGAGTCGATTGTTCGGTATGACGACGCTATTGTTTCGTTCGTGCAATCGCTCAATACGGAAATTGCGTCATCGCTTGCGGAATCCACTTGAAATTGATTATCCCCCGGACCTTCTTCGTGCAGTTGAGCCCAACCCGAACCGACATCCGGAGAGTGCAGAGAAACCTCCTGGGTAACAGAATCCGAGAATAAATCTTGAAAATAAATCGTCGACCCTCCAGGTCCGTCTTCGAAAGTGTATAATGCCTTGGTGTCGGAAAATCCCGAGCTGAACGTATGCAGAGGATATTGGTCTTGCGAATCCGGAGTCCCATCGCCAAAATCCCAATCCCAAGAATATGGAGAGACGCCTCCGGAACTTATGTCAAAAAACTGCACAGTATCCGGGTCTGCAGAAGGGTCGGGTCTGCAGTATTCATAATCCGCGACCACCGGATCACACGACGCTCCAACGGTTGCCGTAGAAGACCAGTCCGATACTCCCGTACAAGACGCCGACAAAAGAGTAACAGAAAAATCATCAATAACCTGCGAGTCACAATCATCTCCGGGAATTACCAACTCACCCATTCCCACTCCCGCATAACCCGCTCCCGTAAAAGGACTTGGGTCGTTATAAGACACTATCGCGACATCATTTACAAGAGCGCTTATAACGGAACCTTCCACCTTTAAACTGACTTTGTCTCCGTTTGATATCGCTATGCCGTTGATGTTGTCCAATTGCGACCATGACCCGTTTACCAACTTGTACAAACCGGGATTGTCCGCGCTGTTGTTTTCACTGTTCCACCTGAACGCATATCCGTTCGACGGGTCTTGAATTCTGGCCCCTATTATGTTCATGTCATTTTGGGTATCTCCGTTGACTTGAGTAACGGAAACCACATAATCCGGACTTGATATAACATCGTCAGCGCCGTTTATTTGCGTGCGATAGAATGTTCCATCGTTTAAACCGCACGATAATCGCGTCAAGTTACCGGAGCTGTTGACCTCCATGCCGTCTCCTGAAAATCCTGATGAATATATTTGAACCCACCCATATCCGGTATCCGGAGCATGCGACCCCAGAGGGGTATTTGATGATTCGGTGAACGAATCACTGAAAACAACATCGCCCCCACCGCTTCCAAACGTAGCTTGAACTCGAGCGTAATACGTTGTCGGAGTGGAAAGGTTTGACGAAGTGTAATCGGTAACGGTTCCGACCGATTGATCAAAAAACGGGGACGAAAAATCGCTGTTATCGTCAACTTGCAAACGATAGCCGGACACGTTTTGCAAAGTCGGCGACCAATCCCATGTTATATTCGCCGTATCGTCGAGATTGCAAGACCATTCCGGATTTGAGACCGGATCGGGGTTGTTCGGAACACATTGACCAAGCGCAATAAACGGCAATGCGAAAACACCAAACAGTGCCAGAAACATCACAATCCGAATGTTATGTTTTTTGCGTGTTGTTATCATGAAATGCGATTATTGAAACCCGTCGGGAGTCGCGGTATGCTCGCCGGCGCCAAGTATGTTGTTGATGTTTGTTTCCAAGGTAAAGGTTATGCTATAGCTTGAGCCACCGTTCAACTGAGAATATATGTAATTCCCCGACCCGGGGTCCGGTTGAACATATCCCATATAGACATCGGAGCAGCCCAATGGCTGGAACCCGTTCGCATTAAGGCAAGAATAATCAGGCGACCCGAGTATAATGTTCGTTCCGCTCGGATACGTGTAACCCGAGGAATTCGAGGCATAGAGTTCAAGCGCGGTCTGAAGTTGTCTTATATCCGCAAGGCGTTTAGCATCTCGAGCTTTTACCCTTGCATCAGACAATGACACGGTCGCCATCGTCGCCAACAATCCTATAATTGAAACGACGACAAGCAATTCTATCAAAGTAAATCCTTCTTTTGAGACGTTTAATCGACGAAAAAATTCCATAATAATTTTTCGTATTTTATATAATTATTATACCACAAAACAAAAACGCGCGAAACGCGCGTTGTATTTTGTAAACCTTTCGAAAAATAAATTGAATAAAGCAAAGATTAATCTTTCTAGAATCGATTATTTTTCTTGTTTTTTTGAAAGTGAAAATTTTTCCCACGAAACAAGAAGCGGACTTGCGAGGAATATGGACGAATACGTTCCGATTGATATACCTATTATCAATGCCAAAACAAAACCATGAATACTCTCTCCGCCGAAAAAGAATAAAGCCAACAATACGACCATTGTTGTCAATGACGTATTGATTGAGCGAGCCAAAGTTTCGTTTATGCTTTTGTTTACTATCTCCTCGAATGTTTCATGTGTGTGTTCGTTTACGTCTTTAAGCACGTTTTCTCTTATTCTATCATAGACCACTATGGTGTCGTTTACGGAATAACCGAGTATGACCAACAAAGCCGTCACGAACAGAGCGTCTATTCGCATATCGGTATATATCGCGACCAGAGAATACACACCGGTCGTTATTACGACATCGTGCGTGAGCGCAACGATCGCGCCTATTCCGTATTTCCAAGACTGAACGGGCTCTGACACTTTCCTGAATGACCAAGCAACGTACAGGATTATGACTATGATTGCGGTAATGAGCGCAGCGACAACTTTGCGTTTTAATTCTTTTCCTAGCACCGGTCCTATCGACTCGAATCTCAATTCAACTATGCCGTTTTCGATTCGCTCATTGAGCTCCGATGTTATTTTTTCGTATTGATTTTCCTCAAGCGCGACTGTTCTCACGATAAACGTGTTGTCTCCCGACGATTGAACCCTCAGCTCGGTCAATTCGGGAACGCTTTCGAATATTATGTTTTCCACGCTTTCTATAGTTGTTTCGGATTCTCCGTCGACGGAAAATTCAAACAAAGACCCGCCCGTAAAATCAATCCCCAATTTAAGTCCCACAACGGAAACGACAACCAGCGCTCCGATTACCAAGATTCCGGAGAGAGTGAACCATATTTTCCGTTTTTGCATGATTTTTTTCATAAAAGGTCTTTAATTTTTCCGTATGTCTTTTTTGCTCACACCGAACAACCATAATGATTTCACGTTCGGGAACAAGCGAATAAGGGAACGAGTAACAATTATAGCCGTCAACATTGAAATTGTTATTCCAAGACCTAGCGTAATTGCAAACCCTCGAATCAAAGATGTGCCGAACCAATACAGTATGAGCGCTGTCAACAGAGACGATATGTTCGAATCCCGAATCGCCGTCCACGCGCGCGTAAACCCTATTTCTATAGACTCTGAAAGAGTCCTACCTTTGCGCAATTCTTCTTTCATTCGTTCAAATATCAGGACATTGGCGTCAACCGCAAGACCCAAAGACAATATGAACCCCGCAATCCCCGCCAGAGTAAGAGTGACTCCGAGCATTTGAAACAAACTCATCAAAACCAAGGCGTATATGGCAAGAGATATCACGGCCATAATCCCAGGAAGCCTGTAATACAAAATCATGAACAATACAACCAGTATAAGCCCCCACGCACCGGCCTTCACGCTGGCATTGACCGCTTCTTGACCAAGCGTTGAACCGACTGTCTGTTGACTTATCAACTCTATCGGAACAGGGAGCGCTCCGGCGTTTAACCTTTGAGCTAGTAATTTCGCCTCTTGAATGGTGAACTGACCGCTGATAACCGCTTGCCCTCCCGTTATTCTCTGTTGAACTACAGGTATCGATATCGGCTCGCCATCCAAAAATATAGCAACGGGTTTACCTATGTTTCGCGCGGTGATGTCGCGAAACAGGTCTTTTCCCTCGTTGTCAAACGTAAGTCCGACCTGCGGGCTTCCGGTATTTGGATCAAACAGAAGTTCTGCTTTTTTCAGTTGTTTTCCCGTAAGTTGAGTGTTTTTCCATTCCGGAGCGGAATTGGAAACGGGAACCTCTCTTCGAATAAGAACATGGCTTGACTGCACTTCTTTCCCCGAATCACCGTCTCGTTCTCCTGTTTTTTTGATAATGTGCCAACCAAAAGGAGATTCAACCAATTCAGGCCATATCGTGCCGACCTCGAAAGACTCGTCAAATAGAACTTTATCAAACTCCGGCACAAAAACTCCGGGGGACACAAATCCCAAGTCACCGCCATTTTGCGCGCTACCAGGGTCGTCTGAATTTTCTTTCGCGAATTCCGCGAAATCTTCGACCGATTTGGCCTCTTCCAGTAGTCTTTTCGCTTTTTCAAAAAGCGCCGAGTTTATTTCACTAAGCTCCTCGCTTTCATTGGTATCAGGTTTTGGCGATGTTATGTCTTCTTCCTTGAACTCTAGTAAAGGTGTTTCACCGATTTGAGCTTTTGCTTCCGATACGTCAAACACCCCTGCCATTTCCACTATAACCCTATAATCTCCGTTCACAGAACGATTGGTCTGTACGACCGGCTCGGACACACCGAGAGCGTTTATTCGCCTCTCTATAACGTCACGAACCCCCGCAATCGCGTCCGATCTTTCATTGGGAGGAATCTGGCTCATATCAGCTTGATACACCAAATGCGCCCCCCCTCTAAGGTCCAATCCCAATTTCAAAGGCACTCGGTTCCATACCGAATCTGAATAAGGAACGGAAGAAGGAACCGGCGCAACAAAAAGCGCCGCAAAAATTGCGACCAATACCGATATGGTTGTGATTGTTACCGATTTTGAACGTAACGTCATATAAGCTGAGGACACTGTACATGTTTTATCGTAAAAAATCAAGCCTTGTTATCCACCAAAGTCAATTATTGGTCACTTCTTCCCATTTTATGAAATCAAATTCACTTTCCGTCGGAAATCCGGGTGGAGGATTGTATTTTAGAGACGGATCATATATGGTCTCGGTATTTCTATACCCTGAAACAACAGTACCGTTTCCGTCAACCCAAGTCCACGTCCAAGATTCGTTTGTAATAATCGAACCGTATAATTCTATGTCGTTTCGAATATTGTATGGCGAATATGCGCTTGAAAAATAATGCCTTATGGTTCTGCCTTTTTGCGCCAGAAGAACGGAATCGACTTGCAAGTCGTCGGGCGCGGCGTATAAGGGTATGAGCACGTCTTTTTGCGCTATCAGAGCCAAAGACGTCTGATCGTTTTTGTTTTGATAAGTTAGATTGCCGTTTATTATTATTGAAGAATTTGTTGACGGAACGTCCGGAAACACCGCCGATACGATTGATACCGCGTCATCATTAACCACCCCTTCGACCCAAACATCGTCTTCCACAAAAACCGTCGCGCAGTCCGAAGGTAAAACATAATTCCCGAGAAAAGTCTCCGTTTGAATATCCAATGATTCGGTTATCCAACCATCTCCATCATAAGCAGATACATTCGGCATTAACTGATCGACACGATAAGCGTCGATACTGCCGTCTGATTTCAAAACCAAGTGATAACCAAGACCGGACGGACCGAAATAAATACCGCTTGATTGAGCTTCGCTTTTAAGTTGAACCAAATCGGATGTTATAGAGTTAAAATCAATCAGCGGAACCGGATAATCCCAAAGAACCTGCAATTCACCATCACCCCATATTCCCGGCTTTGTTTCATTGTTACAACCGTGCTCTATTCCGCATACATACGTCTCTTTTGCGGATGTCATTATTCCGTCATTCTCACCGTCTTGCCTTATGCCTCCGTTCGAGTGAACGGGTCCGTGCAATTCTTCGTCTTCTCCGAACCATACGTTTGAATTGGTCAAAAAAGCAAACTCCGCCAAGCTTGGCAATGCGTATTGAGCTCGAATTGTGCGACGAGTATTCGGTTCGTCAACCGTGTACCCTGTCGACTTTATTTCAACGGCGGTCGTGCAATTGCCGGGAGGGGTTATGGTTAGACTGAATTCTCCAATCTTCGAACCGTACGGGTCGTTGTAATCGTGAACGTACGGACCCGGAGATTCCGTTCCGTCTTGATAGTCCGTAGGGTCGTGCGCCAAATGCCATCTGTAATAATTGATTCCCGCTTCGGCTATCTCAAGGGATCTTTGCCAAGCTATTTTTTTGAGACCAAGTTTATTCTGAGACAAAGCCAATCCCACAAGACCTCCCGCCGTTATAACAAACACAGCGGTGAAAACGATCGCCATGATAAGAATTGAACCTTTGTTGTTTTTTGAAAAACTTATCATAAATTATCTTTCAAATTCCTCATTTGAACATCTGTTTCCAAGTTAAAATCCGTCGGCGCTACGTTCGGACGTACGTTAATGGTCATGGATACATGTAGAAATCTAACTTCGGACAAGTCAACCGGATCGCTTAACGGATTATTTACCTTATCACCCGGCCAATCCCCGTTATAATATGTAAAGATTGGAGCTGAACCGTTTCTGACGAACCTTGTAATCACGGTCACGACTTCGTCTTGTTGCAAATAACTTACCGGATTGTCTCGAGGTTCTATTACGCCTCTTTTGAAATCTGTGCCTTCCAAAAAATATCTGATTCTCTCAACCGATGAGTCTTTGTCAATATCGCTATAAAACGAAAACTCCTGAGGACTCGCCGTCACTATGGTGTATGCTCCGTTGTCAGCTATTTGAGATTCTCTTATTTCACGAACCATCGTTTCGACTCCTCTGCGAGCCTCGCTCATCGCGGTTGACTGATCCAGAGCGAAACTTTGTATCTTAAACCCGTCTGTTACAAAAGCGAAAACCACAACGCTCGCAAAAGCGAACACGCCCACGGCAATTAACGTTTCCAACAGTGTAACACCTTTTTGAGAGAATCGCATTCTCATACGCTAAAATATTTCAACTTCGAAATTATCAAGTCTTTGACTGGAGCAATCGTCCCACGCCCCAACCAAAGCGCCCATTCCCACTCCGGCATAACCGGCTCCGCTGAATTCGCTATCAGTGACGGACACAAGCGTATTCCCGTCGTCTATGGCGCTTATCGTCGTGCCGTCCACTTTGAGCGTTATGGTTGACCCGTCGTTTAGAGGGGTGCCGGATCCGCTAACTTGAGGACCGAGAGTGTACCAAACCCCTCCGACCCTCTTGTACAGTTGTCCTCGCGTTTCATTCCATTTGAAAGCGTACATATTGTTCGCGTCAACGATTCTTGCCGCCAAGAAATTATAATCGTTTCCCGTATCCCCGTTTATCTGCGTAACTCGAACTTCATAATCCGCACCGGTCATGTTAACATCCGCGCGATAAAGGGCGCCTTCATTGCTGTTGCAAGTGTCTCTCCTAAGGTCGTCGGAACTGCTCCTTACTCGCAATCGACTGCTTCCGTAGTTTATTATTTCAATAATTTGAGTCCATGAATCTCCCAAATCCGGAGTATGCGACGTTAGAGTTGTATTGGAATTTTCCGTGAACGTATCCGAAAACACAATACCTGAAGGACATGAAAGAGTAATCTGGCTGTCCGAATCATCGGCAGTACCTTGCGAATTATACGCTTCGACCCACCAGTAGTAAGTCGTGTTGCAATCAAGACCGGTGGCGGAGTATGTCTCTGCGTTTGCCGACAGAGTGGTTATGGGAGACCCGGGCTTTGTGTTTGATGTGCTTTTGTATATTCTGTATCCATCTTCATTTGAAGCGTTATCCGTCCAATTCAAAGTCATGGTCGTATCCGTAACACCTGAGAATGATTGCATAGTTGGGGCATTGGGAGGCGTCGGACAAGAAAGTGTCGCCTGACTTCCATTGTCATCATTTGCTCCGGATGAATTATACGCTTCGACCCACCAGTAGTAAGTCGTGTTGCAATCAAGACCGGTGGCTGGATAAAGAACACTGTTTGATCCCAATGTTGCTATTTCATTCGACGGCTTTGATGATGACGTGTTTCTATAAATTTTATATCCGTCTTCGTCGGTTGCGTTATCCGTCCAATTCAAAGTCATGGTCGTCTCTCCTATATTCGTAAACTCTCCCATTGTGGGAGCAAGGGGCGGAGAACCCGGAGGAGGACCGTCCGTCGATGAAAGAATCATTGTCGCCGTGCTTGACCCGTTTACCGTCACACTACCGTTAGCTGTATAGTACCCGGACTTCGAAACTGAAATATCATAATCCGCGTTATTCAGAAGCGAAGCGAAGAAAGCCTGTCCGTATGATGTGGTTTCTATTGTGTTGTCATAAGAGTTCGTTCGGGTCACATTGACGCTTGCCAACTCTATTGGCTGGTCGTTAACGTCCAAAACTTTCACGCGAAGCGAATTTGAAGTGTCGTTTGTAAGATAAATATTAACCTGAACGTTCGTATCCGGATTGACCGCAACCGGATCGGGTGGGTCTATGCCCATTACGTCATATCCCGTATCAGCGTCCGATATTATAAAATCATAAGAATCCCACTCCAATGACGGAATCGAGAAAGAGCCGTCGCTGTCGCTTGTATATGTTTTTTCAAATTTATACAACGGATCGCCGGCGATGTCGTATCCTATTAACTTGCTTCCTCGAACCAGAACAGGGATACCGCTTATTGGGTCCGCGGAATTATATGACTCCTCCAGCGCTCCCGATGTTTCGGGTTCCGGTATTACCAAATCGCGCATTATAACATTGTCAAAATACGCCTCGGTGTTGAGAGAATACAAACCAACCTGTCCTCTTGCAACTGATCCTTCCGTATCTCCGAACGCCAAAGTCCCGTTCACATATCCGGTTACAAGATCGTCCGTGAATAATAGCTCTATTCTGTATTTCTTGTTGGTTGTGACCGAAGTCTCAGCCGGCGTAACCGAGAGAATTGTTCCGCTTGATTTGAGCGAAACAAGAGGATTACTGGAGCCCGGCAAACCAACATGTGCCATGCCGTAATAAAACATTTTTCGCGAATTGTTTGCTCCCGCAATGAATACTCCGTTCGTCAATCCGTCTTGCAATCCGGTAGCGGGAACGGATATGCTCCTTATCGGAACGGTATCCGAATACGCGACTTGAGGGTATGCCCACTCTCCGGAATATTGACCTACGGCGTATAATTTGTCAGACACCCCATCGTTTGGAGTCCCGAAATAAAATACTATTTTGTCAGCATTGTCAGAATACGACGCAACATAAGCAAAATTGCTTGTCATTGTGGCAATCGTTGTATCACTCCAAGACGTGCCATTGTATTTATATTCATGAGGTCGTCCGCTATCTCCGGCATTCCTGTAAAATATGTGCAGATTTTGGTTAGAGCCCGTGCCTGTCACAACGCTTGTAATCGCTCGATTTTGGTACGTATTACTCTTTAGCTCTTCGTACGAACTCCAAGTTGAACCGTTAAACGTGCGCCATCCGAAAGAGCGAGAATTATTAAGTATTGCGACAACGTCTCCCTCGTATATTACCAATTCTGCGTTTAATGACTCTCTTTCGGTTTTGTCCGAGAAAAATATGTTCCAATCCGAAAGCCAAGATTCAGACGACCACGAAACTCCGTTGTCCGTCGATGTTCGTACCGCAATCTCATGGAATCCGGACCCATCCAAGCGCGCGTAACTTACGAACACGGTATTGCCGTTTTTTATTACGCTCGGACGATACGGTCTTGTATTGTAATTCGAGAGTATCAAAGTGCTTGGTGCCCCGGTTGACCACGATTTTGTTCCTCCGTCATACGAAAACACCGACATCTGCAGTCTGTACTCATCGCTCACAGAAGAATAATCGGTGTAGACAAAATATATGGTGTTGTTTGTCTGGTCTATCCACGCATTAGAACTGAAATCATTGCCTCCGGTCGAAAGAGTCCACGGTTGCGTCCATGTCCTGCCATTGTCCGTTGATGTGTACATCTTGTATTCGCTTGTGTCGGGAAACGCCGCAAAAACCGCCAAAGTTCCGTCTGACGCCTGAACCAACGAACGTTGACCTAAAACATAGTCATTATTGTTTACGGTACCTTCAATCTGAACCGGCAAATCCGTGGGCCTGCCTATATAGTAATTGTCATTATTATCATATCGACCGATTATGCCCGCGTCATTCCCCGGACCCGGCATTCGAACATCGACCTGAACCATGACATCATCCTCGCTTGAACCAGCAGTCGCAATCTCTTCAGATGAATTCGAGCTTTGACGATACTCTCCGTTTGTGACAATCCACGCGGAAGAGCTTGTCGCCCAATTCGCGTATGTGTAGTCCGGATTTTCGAAATCGTCGTAAAATTTAAACACGTTCCCGGAATCGCTCGGGGGTGTTCCGGCGTTTGAATTGTTATAATATATGAAATAATCGTTCGAAGAACTCCCTGAAGGAATTGCGTTTTTAATCGCAAACCAAATCTCCGTATCATCAGCCGAATTCCAAGGCGTGGTTGCTACCCTGTCAAGCTCTTGCCACACTTGACTGCTGCCGTTCCACCAAAGTATGCGAACGTCATCTCCGCTTGACAGAGACTTTCCGAGTCCCACTTGATTTCCATGATCAAATTCATATTTTACCGAATATCCGGTTGATATTGTTTTGGATGAATTGTTCGTAATCGTTATTCTCCTGCGAGAAGTATAATCGGAATTCCACCAACCTGGTTCGGAATTCTGAGTCAAAAACACAAACGTGTCCATTGAGCTCAGCAAGTCTATCGAAAAGGTACTGTCCGTAACCGAGCCTTCCACAACCGTAAGATGCGGTTTAATCGGGGTTGGCAAGTTCACGGGATCCGTTGCGTAAGTTTTGTCCGTTGAATATCCAGATTTTGTAACCGTAACCTCATACCCCTCCACCGACGCCAAGGCTCCGGGCAATATGACTTGTCCGTTGTCGTTTGTAAGCAAATCCACGTTAACTGCCGGATTCAATAAATTATTCTCTATGTGCACGTTCGCCTGAGGGACGGGCAGACCGGAAGCGTTTATCGCCGTAATACGCAACGTACCTCCTCCGTTTCCGGACTCTATTCCGTTTGGCACTATGTCGGTCAAAAACACGACGGGTTTCGAACTCAGACGGAAAGGCCACGACACTTCGACCCTTATTCGTTTATAATCGGTAGGCAAAAGGTCCTCCGGATTACCGCCCAACGTTCCGTCAAACGGGTCATCTATGTAAATAACCGCTGTTTTCACAGTGTAGGATATTCCGTTTCTGGTTATGCTTTGCTCAGAGTCAATAACCCCGTTCGGTATTCCTCCGACCGTGCCGACATCGTTGTAAGGCAGATTGTAAGCAAGTTCTATTTGCTGATTTGCAAGAGCTTGAGCGCCCAAACGAGCTTTATTTTCCCACAAAACCCTGAGCGTAAAATCAAACAACGCAAAAAGAGACACCGAAACAAGCACAAGTATCGCAATGCCTACAAGAACTTCAATAAGAGAAGTTCCTTGGCGATTATCACTTAACAATTTCTTTAGATGAACGAAATTCATGAATGATGATTTTCAATTTACAATAACCGATTTTCAAACAATCACACACCCGTAGTGTTCCAAACCGAAAATCAGTTTTTGTAAATTCGGTGAAAATTCGAAAATTTGGGACCGAAAATCATCCGACCGGCAAATTATCCGGCGGACCCGCGGAAATACTTTTTTCTCGTTTTATTTCATCCGACCGAGTTTGTTTATCTTGTCCTGTTTTAGAATCAGTTCGCGTTTCAGGCGAATCCTCACCTTCCAGTGTTACCG
The DNA here is from genome assembly GCA_015485695.1 of Patescibacteria group bacterium. Lineage (GTDB taxonomy): Bacteria > Patescibacteriota > Patescibacteriia > WFTA01 > S139-112 > S139-113. Next base: position 15,207 of record WFTB01000041.1, read on the forward strand.
TTGGTTTTTTGTCAATCTCATGTTCGTCCTCAACTTGCCCTTCAAACTCCCCCGTATGTTCCAGCACCACGCTCGGAACTTGCGTTATTTGCCTTACACTTCTCTCAACCGGCAAGGTTGGTGGCGGTTCGACGGCTTTAATGGAGCTTCGTTTGAGCTGAGGAGTTCTGACATAATCCGCGGGAAAATGCCAAAACGACGCAAGTTCTTCAGTGTTTAAAATAAATCCGGGTCCACCTCGACCTTGACTTCGGTTTCTATATGCCACTATCAAATTGTTTCTGATTCGATTAAGGCGATATTCTTTGAAAAAATAGTCGGCGCTTGTCATTGTCTTTGAGAATGGACGAACAGAGTTTAAATTTAAATCAGCGTACTGCTTCAAATATCCCATGACACCTTGTACTCCGCGAGGTACGCTATAGCGTTCTTTTTCCGCCAAATATATAAAACGCATTTTGGTTGCAAATCCGGCTTTTGATACTTTGTCTTGTATTGCTTTTATTACCATATTTTCACCAGGCGTAAGATATAGCATCATGGATGGTGGGTCATCTGACGAAGACGATTCGGAACTTCCAAAAAACCCGTCTTTGCCGAACCCTACGGCTATTGTATTTCCAAATTCCACGAACATCTTTATAATCGGATTGAAAAGTCTTTGAATTAGAGATATTTTTGGCGGAATTTTCTTGCCCGCCAATTTGTCTATCAATTCCTTTGATCCTTTTTGCCAACTGTCAATCAATGGTGTTATTACCCACTGTATCCAAATCTGTTCTCCGGGACCGATTTTAGCCAAAACTTCCAATAAAACGGCAACCGGATCAGTCATTGTTTGTTCGGTTGCAATCGGGTCTTCAAATGACCTGTATGTTCTTATCGGGTAAAAATGCGACTTTGATTCCATCATTTCGGTTCCCCACATCTGATGAGTTTCCGATGGAAATTCTTTCGGACCGTATTGCGCGTAATCTTCTACTTCGGTTATTTCGCAATTCGGAAATTGAGCGTAAAACGCGGACTCAACCGTATCTCTCCATGACTCCGGTGTGTGTATTAAAAACTGCACATATCCCTCTATCGAAACTATTTCAACGCTATGGGCCAGTTGGAATTTGCCACGCCAATAATGGTCCAAATAGTTTGTAGAAGAATAAGTTCCCCAAAGCGTTGCGAACACGTTTTCCGCAGCCATCGGAGATTGAAGATGCTCTTCCGGTATGTCGATTGCCAAAAGAACGAACTTTTGCTTTGACGCCCACAAGTTTTGACGCCAATACACCCAACCCTTCAGCCCAATCCACAATGTGAAAATGAGAACAAAAACCCAGCCTCCCCCTGAGAGAAACTTCCATGCCGTATTAATCGGATTAAGACCGGGTTGCATCAGGTATTCCAACATGGCATTGAAACAAAATTGCGCATCGCAAACTTATGTAAAGTATAAATATTATACCATAAAACTAATAATTGATATATAAAAACGGCAAATAAGCGCGCGATAAAAAATAAAACGGCAAATAAGCGCAAACACTCAACCGGAATCAAGCGTTTGAATTTAGCGCGCAAAAACACGCCCCGATAAAGGGCGCGGTTTATTGGTAAATGATTTATAAAGACTTCAAATCAAATTAAAGCATGTATATCTTCCGTCCGGCAGTCTGCGGAAGTTTTTTTTATTTGTAAGAGCCAGGAGAATAGTTCCTTCCTTTACAACACGCTCTTGGAGCACGGATTCGATTATCTCTTCTCGAGTCATAGGTTGATCTGAAGATGACAGAATTTGTTTTATAACATCGGAAACGGTGCCTTCGGAATAACCCCACTCTTTGAGCGCGTATATTCCTCTTCCCACCAAAACAAATCGAGGGTCAAGTATAAGCTCATTGTGAACGGTTGGTCTATACGCCACTCTTTTGTCGAACCCATAGTCGTTTATAAGTTCCGTGATTTTATTAAAATGCAAAGGCTCTTTGTGCCGTTTCAGCACAAGATATATTTTGTCGCCCATGCGCCTCGGTTTAATCATGGCGGATGACGCTACCCCCCATTCATCGAACGGGTTCGAATCAACTTTGTCCGAGAGTTGCAAATACGATCTTACGATGTGCAACCAATCATGTTCGGTATCTTTGTGCGGCCAAGCTTCTATGAATTTCTCTCTCCAAGCAAGATACGCTTCCTCGGACGAGAGGGCTTCGTGCAATACTTCTATACTCTGAGGAGATTCGAATTTTTGCACATGCTCATGCACCATGTCCTCCAGAGCCTTGTGCAAATCCACCGGCGCCCCTATAAGTTGCCAGCCAGGTTTTTTGAACGAGGCTTTTGATACAAGTTCGGACAAATATTTGATAAAGAACAACAAAGACAATCTCTGTTCATCGGTGTACTTGTCACCGAAAAAATCCTTCATCAAAGATGTTTCTTCTTTTAAACCGCCGGATTTTTCCAAAATTTCTTTTAGGGCGAGGTCCAGAAGGTGAATCTCATCAAACACTCTCTTCGCTTTTCCGAGCTTTGATAACGCCTGTTTCGCTATTTGCCTGACACGCTCTCGGGTAATTCCCAATCTCCGCCCTATGGCGTCAAGAGTCATCGAGGCCTGTCCGAGACCGTGGCGTTGTCTGACTATTTCCCTCTCTCGTTGTTCGAGAGCGTGATTGATTATCATGTCGATTATTTCCGTCGGATTGAGAACATGACCTTCCGCCCTTTTCGAATCAAGAACCTTGCCGAGAATAGATTCACGTTTATTAGGTTTTGCTGTCGCAGAGTCCATAAAAATTCCTGAGCGCTCAGTACCGACATACAATACCACATATCAATATTTATGTCAATTTTTCATTCCATTTTCCGAAAAAATACCCAATTTATAAATAGACAACAAAAAAACTCCCGTGCGATGAAATGCCAAAACACAAGAGAATATACCGGATTCGACTACAAATATTGCGTGTACAATGGAAGAAAAACTTATACCGATGACGGATTGTTTAACGATATGGGCGGTTTAAGCGATTTTGCGAGCGTCTATTATGGCGCCACCCATGCAAATATCTCCATCATAAAACACTATTGACTGTCCGGGAGATATCGCCCTTTGTTTTTCTTCAAATTCCACCGATATTCCGTTTTTACTTTTCTCAAGTACGCAACGTTGCGGCGCCTGATGATATCGTATTCTCGCAAAACACCTAAAAGGCATACGAGGCTCATCGCCTCCTATCCAATGAATATTGGAACACGAAAGCGACGACGAAAACAGAGCCGGATTATCGGAACCCTCAACGACAACCAACTTATTGTTTTCAAAATCACGCTCAGCGACATAATAAGGTTGTTTTGACCCGCCAATACCTATGCCTCCTCGTTGTCCTTCCGTATAAAAATACAAACCCTTATGACGACCTATTACCTCGCCTTCCAACGTTACAATGTCTCCGGGTTTTTCCGGAAGTCGCGTTCGTAAAAAATCTTGCACGTTTATCTTACCTATGAAACAAATCCCCTGAGAATCTGGTTTATTGGCGGTTGGCAAATTCGCTTTTTTTGCGATTTTTCTAATTTTCGGTTTATGGTATTCCCCGATTGGAAACAATGAATGTTTAAGGTGCTCTGAGGTTATCGCCCATAGAAAATACGACTGATCCTTGTTGGGATCGACTCCTTCTCTCATTACGCAAGAATTTGAAAATTGAAAATTGAAAATTGAAAATTTTCGTCGCCTCCGGCAACGGACATAGTGACCCGTCGCCACAAAGTCCGCTCCAAGCGCTCGGGCTCGTTCATAAAATTTGCCAAACTTAATGTATTTATTGCACATGACATCGGGATTCGGAGTTCTACCGGCTTCGTATTCGGAAAAAAAATACTCGACCACGTCTTCATAATATTCTTTGGAGAAATCCCATGTGTAGAACGGAATATCAAGTTTCGCGCAAACCCGTCTCACGTCCTCTTGATCGCGTTCCCAAGCGCATTCACCGAATCCGTCATGCAAATCCTCATGCCAGTTTCGCATGAAAACCCCCGTTACGTCGTATCCTTTTCTCTTGAGCAACAAAGCGGCGACGGAACTGTCAACTCCACCGCTCATTGCAACGAACACTTTTTCATTTTTTCTTATAAATCTCATAAATCCGTTTCTTGTATTGTGCAACACGAGCGCGTCTTTGACAAGCGCAACGAAAATAGATACTGTTTGCGTATATGATTGACGGAGATATTCTTATAATACATTACGGAGAAATAGGTCTTAAAGGCAAGAACCAGGTCGATTTTTTGCGTTGTCTGCAAAGAAATATCCAATCCGCGTTGAACCGTTATCTAAAAGACGTGTCCGTAAAAATGCATAGAGGATATTACTCGGTCGATATTAAAAACCCGGATTCCGAAACCGTAAACGCCGTCATGGGAATTCTTTCCGCTACGCCCGGAATATCATGGTTTGCGATGGCGAAAAAAACGGACAGAAAGTCGATTGAGGAATCCGTAATCTCGGTTGCAAAAGATGAATACGTTGAAGGAGGCGCGTTTGTCGTTCGCGTGAACAGGAGCGACAAATCTTATCCGAAAAAATCCAACGAACTTGAAAAAGAACTCGGGTCGGTGATAATAAATTCGACAAGCTGGCAAAACGTAAGTCTGAAAAACGCCGATACAACCATATACATAGACATTTACAAAGAAAACACCTGCATATACACGAAACGTTATCGAGGTGTGGGCGGAATACCGGTAGGCTCGTCCGAAAAAGTATTATCTTTATTATCTGGAGGAATTGATTCTCCGGTCGCTTCTTTTCTCATTGCCAAACGCGGGTGCGGTGTTGATTTTATACATTTCACGGCAACGCCGATGCAACACAAAGAAGCGATTCAATACAAAGTGTGCGAATTGGTTAAAAAATTATCACAAACAACGCTCAGATCAACGCTTTACCTTGTGCCGTACACTCATTATCAATTGGCCACAATGGAAAACCGAGTGGATTATGATTTAATTGTTTTCCGCAGGTTTATGATACGGGTCGCCGAAACTCTGGCGAAACAAAATAATCACAAAGCTCTCGTTTGCGGAGACAATCTGGCTCAAGTTGCTTCGCAAACACTGTCTAACATAATATCGGCGGACAAAGCTACGGACATGTCGATACTAAGACCCCTTATCGGATATGATAAAAACGAAATAATCGACATTGCCAAAAAAATCGGCACATACGAAATCTCCATAGAACCCTATAAAGATTGTTGTTCCATTGTGAGCCAAAACCCAAAAACCAAATCAAACCATAACAGGCTTTCCGAAATAGAGAATCGCCTGTTTGAAAATTATCAAAAAATAATCGATGACAGCGTAAACGACTCAACCGTTATAAGGTATGAAAACGGATCGCTATGCGAGTGATACTCCATAACATACGCTCGATGCACAATGTCGGATCAATATTCCGCACATCCGACGGAGCAGGGTGCGTTGAAAAAATTTACCTTTGCGGTATCACGCCGGCGCCGATTGACCGATTCGGTCGCAAGCGTCGACAAATCGCAAAAGTCTCTCTAGGCGCCGAAGATTCCATTCTTTGGGAAAAGCTCGGCGATGAAGAATACTCGGAAGAAACCTGGACTGAGCGCACGACAAAACAAACACTCGAAGTTGTAAACATGCTTAAAGAAAGCGGTTTTACCGTCCTTGCCATCGAACAACACGGACAATCAATTCTCTATAATGAATACACAACCTCAGATGTCGGGCTAAACAAAACCGTCATTATCGTCGGTCATGAACTTGACGGTATACCGGAAATCATTTTAAATCGATGCGATGGAATACTCGAAATACCGATGCGAGGTTTAAAGCATTCATTAAATGTTTCAGTTGCGTATGGAATTATACTTTACTCATTGGTGGCAAAATAAAAAACCCCGGGTAAACCCGGGGTTTTGACTACATTTCTTCGCTACCGCCATCTGCGTCACTGTCTTCAGCCTCATCGTCACCACCGAAGTCGTCTCCGTCTTCGTTGTAGATGACTGAGTTGTTGTATGCGTACATAGTGCGTATACATTAACTGATACAAAAGGTGCGCGACCTTTGCGTCGAAATCATTGTACCATCACTGAGTCGCCATTCAATGGCAAGGTTGTTAATAAGTGTCGCGAATCACCGATAATGATTCGGTAACAATATCAACAGACGCGTTTTACATAGGTTTTAAGCCGTCTTTACGGTACTTGAAAAATATTTATTTTAAGAATTAAAAATAACGGTTGTGAATATTGATTTTTTGTCTTTTGCCTGTCATAATGAGTCATATTAGCAATAAATTTCACAAACATTATGTATATTATCGCCAAATGGCTGATTAACACCATGGCATTAATCGGAACCGCGTATCTGATACCCGGAATCAGCGTGTCCGGATTTTACATAGCCTTGATAGTCGCCGTGCTTTTGGGTCTTCTGAACGTAACGTTCAAACCGATTCTTGTGATACTGACTCTTCCGATAAACGTATTGACACTCGGATTGTTCACTTTTATCATAAACGGATTCTTGTTGTGGTTCGTATCGACATTTGTTCAAGGGTTCAGCGTCTCCGGATTCTGGGTTGCGGTTCTGGGAGCACTGATTATATCAGTTTTCAGCTGGGCGGGTAATCAATTCATAAAACGCGACAACAATCAAACCAATGTCTACTGAATTCAAAATCTCAGATTACAATGACTATGTTTAATCGGCGGATTGATAATAGAATGTCCAAAACACGATAAATTCAAATAATCATTAACTAACTTTTAAATATATGTTTGACCAAATGAAAATGGCAAAGAAAATGATGGCCGGAATGAGCGCCGATGATATTAAGGATCTCATGAAACAAGCGAGGGATAGTAAAAAAATGCTTGAAGAGCAGATTAGAAATGAAGTTGACAAACGAATCAAGGAAATGAATCTCGTCAGTCGCGATGAGGTAGCGCAAATGATTGCCGATAAATTAGACAGATAATAAAGTTATTTAAGTCTAGGTATTGGAAAATAATAAATTTGAAGTCTGAAATTACTTATGCCTGATTTTATAAACGACTCTCAAGAATCGCCAAAGCCGGAAAACGACACGGACCAACCCATTAATATCGAGCCGGCTGTGAATATTGAAAAAGAAAGCGGTTTTTCCGATTTGGAACCTGAACCGGAAGCGGAGCCGGAAGAATATCATGAAATCTCAAACGGAAAAGTAATAGAAGAAGTGGTGGAGCAAATGGATGTTAAACTGCCGAAAGTTTCGCTTCCATTGCCCATGAAACTGATAGCGCTTATCACATTCGTTGGCGGACTTGGCATACTTGGCTCGTCTCTTACGGGGGTTTTCAGCCCAAACGGAAACACTTTCAAGGGCTATATTCTGAATTTAATAGCCGGAATAGTTTTCGTGGGAGTCGCTTACGGACTATATCGACAACAAAACTGGTCAACATGGCTTTACGGAGCCACCGTTGTTATCGGGCTGTTTATCAACCCCGCATATTCGGTTGTGCCCGCGATTATAGTCATATATTTAATCATGAATCGAAGATACTTATACGCCTCGATTTTCGACAGGACTTTTCGCAGGTTGTCGGAAACGATAGGAAGCGGACTAAAGATGAGATAAGTTCCATTGACTTTAAAAACATTCAAAAATAAAAACAATACCCGTGGTATTGTTTTATTATCAAAATCTCAGAGACTGTCTAAAAAGTTTTTGAGAGTTGGAAATAGAGATTGCTTTTGTATAGTAAACTAATTAAAAACGATTAATATGATTATGATTCTTGGCAAATTCCTGTGAGTGATTGATTCGTTGGTGTTTGTATCCTGATACAACTAATCCATCATAGCTTTTCCATTGGTCTGTATATATATTTGAACGTGATTTTTCCACTAATTCCTCGATAATAGGCAATAATGATTTACGCGAAGCATTGGGAATGATTTGTGTATATACCTTACCGTTTCTCTTGAGAATACCAACCACGGGAATCTTGTTAGGAGTTTGTGTCTTGAACCGAAATATGATTCATCGATTTCAATATCACCTGATAGTTTAGAAAGATTTTCTTCTTGATATTCAAGAATCTTTTCTCTAAAAATCAAATA
>WFTB01000042.1 GCA_015485695.1 Patescibacteria group bacterium
TCATCAACCTTAACTGTTTCGTCTATAGCCGTAATCGTTTTGTTTTGTTGATTACGCAAATTCCTGACGAAAAAATACGCTCCCGCGGACATAACAACACCCAAAACGACTATAATAGAAACGGATATCATGATTTGTCGTTTGAGGGCTGAATTCTTCTTTCGGACCTTGGTGTCGCCTTTGCCTTTGTCCTTTCCGGATTCATTGTCCTTGGAATCCAATCGTTTGATTGCTTGTTTTCTAGGTTTCTTTTTTCTTATCGATTTCCCGGGCTTTATGCCTATGAATTTTTCTGGCATCGTATGAAAATCAAGGCTGTCAAAATCCATTTTTTTGTTTTCTTTGGCTTCATTCATATTTTCATCTGATAAATTCAAAGACTCCGCTTTTTGAGAATCGGACTTGATTTGCGACGTTATAGTATCGGGCATAGGCAAAATATTAACTAATTAAGTCTCCCGCTTCCAAGTGGGTTAAAACCGTTCATCACTTCTTCGCCGTCAAGATATGTGTCATTGTCGGTGTCCGGGTTTAGCGGATCGGTCTTATACATTATTACTTCTTCTTGATCCGTGAGCCCGTCCTGGTCGGAATCCAATTTCAAAGGGTCCGTACCGAATGCGGATTCTTGATCGTCGGACAAACCGTCTCCGTCCGAATCAATTATTTCATTACCATTCAAATTCAAACTTCCTTCGTTATTCGAAGTTTCGGTTGATTTATTCTCCGAATCAGATTCCGTGTTTTCTTTGTTCGTTTCATTTGTATCGGATTCTACGCTCTTTTCAGGTTCCGCAACACTTGAGTCTTCCGCTCCGGCATCTTTGGAATTTCCGGTGTCGTTTTCCACGCCATCGACCTGCGTTCCTGTTTCCGGTGTTTTCGAATCGGTGACATTGAAAAACTTAGTATAAGCGAAATAACCTCCCAACAACAAGATTATGACTATTATTCCCATGATGAAATATTTTTTATTGTTCCATCCGGAAGATTCCGCCGTAAGTTGAGGTCTGGGTATTCGAGGTTTGTCGGACGATACATGTTCGCTGAAGACGTCCGAATCTTTATTTATTTGCCCGTCATTTTTCCCAGGTATCACAGCCGGAAGGTCGGGTCCGGAATCGTCAACACCGGGAGAATCAGGTGAATTTGAAAAAATATCCTCCACTTCAGTATCGGGATTCACAACCGGTTTGCGTGTTTCTTTTTCGACCGGTTTGAACGGAGAGTATTGTATTGTGCCCACGCCGCTTGAATCCGAATTCGGCGCTGAAGAATTTTCGTCTGCATTCGGCGCATTTCCTGTCGGCAGATTGTCCGGAACCGAGTTTTTATTTGCTTGATTGTTTTCTTTGTCTATATCTTCAAACATACGAACATGAAAATTTATTAAAAAACGTGTCAAATTGAATCGAAATAATCATAATGCCGGCACAAATTCAATGGCAAATCTTGTCCGAAACACACACCGGTCTGAATCATTGCTCATCGTCTTGTTGGGTTTGCGGTCCAATCGAAAAACTTTCGCACTCATTGCCAGTTCCGGACCCGATATCTTCCCAGCTAGCATTGTCATATTCCATATTGGCGTATAGAGCATAACTCTCTCCATTATCTTTGGTCACATATTGGTATATGCGCGAACCGTCTTCACACTTAAATTCTTTCGTAGTGTCGTTCCAGCACGAAACCTGATCGTATCCCTCGGGGCATGAAGAGAATTTGTTTATCGGATCGCGCGGTAAACCGGTGCCAAGCAAAGAACCCAACATCGCCCATGATTTCGGCCATTTGGAAGTCGTTCGTCCCACGATAAATGAACCGGCTTCCAATCTGGGATAATATCCGTTTAATGCTTGATACCTTGAAAGAGATTTTCGAATTCCGCCAAGATCCACGATTCTCTTCAAATCTCTTCGTATTTTCGTCGCGTCCATCAAGCATTCTCCGGACCCGATTCCGGCACAATCATCATCCGAAAAACAACTAACAGGTGGGCCCGAGTCTTGTTTGCAAATATTCAAATCAGATAAGTTCAAAGTAAATTTCCAATTACTCAACAGCTGATTATAAATATCTACCGTGCGAGAATCGGCATTGTTATTATACGACATTAAATACATGTTTGTAGAGTAAACACTCCCATTTGTCCCGTCTTCTCCGTTTTCGTTTGAGTTTTCATTTTGTTTGTTATAAGCGGTACTCACATACACTGTACGCCCTTCTCGTATGGCTTCATATCCGTCAACCTCAAAGGGTTGCGGACCTCCTATATTCCTGACATTGTTCCTGTACCACTCCATCGGATTCAATATTTCGGAATTGTTATATTCGCGTATCGCTATGTTGTCGGTGGATATGCCCGATGGCAACATGAAAAACTCTTGCAAAATTCCACTCGCAGATGCGGATGTGTCTCCCTCGGGAGATTTAACAACCTCAAGGGCCGGCAAATCGTCTCTCCGGTCGACAACGCATCTTTCTCCGATGGAACAGTCATTGTCAGACCTGCACTGACCTTCATAAGTTATTCCGTTTGAGCACACCTTTCCCGAACCTTGGTCCCTGCAGTATGATAGTTCGAATCTTCCTTTAGGATCCTTGTAAGGGAAACCGGACTCATATGACGGCCAAGGGTTGTCGCATATAAATGTTTCAACCGACATCGTGGATGTCGCGGATCCCCAACTTGGGTCCCCCGGATTAAACGCTCCTATCAAAACCGTAGCCTCCTGTTTGTCTATCGGTTTTGCCTGTATTAACACGTCCGTCGGTTTGTTCGGTACATCGATCAGCGTGAACGTTCTACCAGGATCGGATTTTTCTCTGATGTATTGAACATTTGCCAAAGGAAACGCCGGAGTAGAACCATCATAAGCCCTTGATATCCATTTATGCTGATTATCTTCTATAGAGCTGTCAACATCAGATTCGCAATCATCTCTTCCCGCGCAGAAAAACGTGTCCAAATCCGATTCTCTCGCTATTATCGAACCCGATTCTTTTCGCAACACTTGAGTTCTGACTTCGTTTATAGCGCAAATTTCACCCTTGGTAATGAATTCTTGATTGAATTCTTCAGCCATTCCCACTCCATAACGATTAGAAGCCCCCTTTTTGACACTAATGCGATACCTCGAATTCGGATCCATGGTAGCCGACTCCAGCTGGACTGTGGTGCTGTCTTCAAGGATTGTCAATTCATTGTCGGAATTCATGTCCACATCGAACCACGAAACAGATGCGGGTACAGGACACCACGTCCTTTCGGATTGTTGAGCGTTTATAACTGGAACAAAAGTTTTCTTGACCGAATTTTTTACATTGCTCAGATACCTTGCGAATAAATTCCCGTTATCTGTCGAGTTAGACACGCCCGCAGACTCGCTAAAGCAAGGTAGCTTGTTTATACGGCTATTTGCGGTTTCATCCCCCAATTCTCCGCCCGTAACATACACGTCTATCAAATCGCCGTCCACCAAATCCGTTGTTCCCGTGTCATTAACGTCTCCGCATCCTTTGGATATAAACCTTGCGACTTCAATCGGAACCGACTCAGGGTCTTTCGCGTATTGCTTAATCAGCACGGAATCCGTAACAGTGACCGCCCAATCTCCGTTAACGTCACCGTAAAAATATGTGTTCCCCGATGGAACCGGGTCGCATTCGCCTCCCACGGCTTCTTTTTCCAAGACAACGTTGCCAAGAAGTGAAGAGGTTTTCATGAGTTGATTGAATTTTACTTCAATCAACGAATTCCTACATACATTTTCCCCAAACGGTATGGGTGTCGGATCATCAGATCCTTTGTACACTATAACCTCCGGGTTCGGAGCGATTTGACAGGTGCACGCGTTTTCTCCTTTGCGCTCGCAGAACAGACCGCTACCGAGATTACATCTCGAATCATCCGGTGAACATGAATTTGCCGGCGCCTCACCATCGCCTCCTCCGCACGGAGAACCAACACCGACGGAAAGATTAAAATCACGAGAATTCGACGGGCAAGAATCAACTTCCACTCTTACGGGACCGGACGACACCTTTTTTGGTGCTTTCGTTGTAATCAATTCTGTCGACCAACCTTTTGACAATATGGCAGATGGAACCAATCCCGATTTTGAAGTGTACAGAACCTGATCTTCTGGCGGATTGCCATCTCCCTGCTCATCGCCAAATCGTTTACCCTCTACATTTACAATCGAATTGGCCGATCCGTTCGCGGGGTTTAATCTGCATATTCCGGGAACACCGGTTGGAGGTATCGGACTTCCTCCGGAACACACATCAGTCACAGAGAATGTGCTGGTCGCCGTATTCAAACCGCGTTTCGTATAAACACCTACGCCATATTCTTTTCCGACGACTGATTCTTCCGGAACTTCTATAACTATCTCGCTGTTAGTCCAAGAACCGCCTGCGCATTGCGGATACGGAGCTTTGTTTTCCCCGAACAA
>WFTB01000043.1 GCA_015485695.1 Patescibacteria group bacterium
ATAGACAATTGGATGGAATCGCTTCTTGAAACTCGACCGGCTGTTATTACTGTGCATGGACGCACCGCCAAGAACATGTCCAACGTTCCCGCCGATTGGGAATCGATTGGACGCGCGGTAAAAATCGCTCAAGGAAGCGATACGCTTGTTATCGGCAATGGCGATGTGAAATCTTTGGAAGAAGCGCAAGAGAAAGTTGGTCGGTACGGTGTTGACGGCGTAATGTTTGGTCGCGCGATATTCGGCAATCACTGGTTGTTTGACCGCAATAGAGCGAAACAACCGACAGCGAACGAAAAACTGGATGCGTTGGTCAGACATGCGGAGCTTTATGAAAAAACGTGGGCAAACAAACGAAACTTCGCGGCGCTTCGCAAGCACTTTAGAGCGTATACGACAAACATGACGGGAGGCAAACAGCTTCGTATAACTCTCATGGAAGCGAAGACGAGCGAAGAAATAAAGAGAATTATAATTGATTGGAGAAAAAGCAATGATCGTTGAACGGAAAATTTCGCCAATGACGTTTTTTGAACTTGCCTCATTTTAATATTTCATGAGTAATATCAATTTCGCGTTAAAGCGACATTTCGGATACGATACGTTTCGACCTCAACAAAGAGAGATTGTTTTGAACGTGCTTGATGGGAAAGATACGTTTGTTCTAATGCCGACCGGAAGCGGGAAGTCATTGTGTTATCAGTTGCCGGCGGTCGCGAGTGACGGGGTGGCGCTTGTTATTTCTCCTTTAATCGCGCTTATGAAAGACCAAGTTGATTCTCTGATTCAAAACGGCATTCAAGCGGCGTACATAAATTCAACGCTTAACAAAGATGAAATAAGAACAATCATGACCGACGCCAAAAGCGGAATGCTCGATATACTATATGTCGCTCCGGAGAGGCTTTCGATAAATGACTTTCAAGAGTTTTTACAATCGCTCAGCATCAGCTTGATTGCGATAGATGAAGCTCATTGCATCTCGGAGTGGGGGCATGATTTCAGGCCCGAATATCGAAATCTTCGTCAATTCAAATCCATGTTCCCCGGCGTTCCGATTATTGCGCTTACCGCTACTGCGACAGAAAAAGTTCGAAAGGATATAATCTATCAGCTATCACTCGATGACCCTGAGATTTTCATATCCGGTTTCAATAGAGAAAATCTAACACTGAACGTATATCCTAAAAAAAACGCTTACGGCACAATCACCAAATTACTCGACAAATACAAAGGCGAATCGGCAATCATTTATTGTTTTTCTCGTAAAAACACGGAAGAATTGGCATATGATTTGGCAGAGGACGGATATTGCGCTCTTGCGTATCATGCGGGTCTTGACCCGGTGACGCGCAAGAAAAACCAAGAAGCGTTCGTCGCCGATCGTGTGGATATCATTGTCGCGACAATCGCGTTTGGCATGGGTATCGATAAGCCGGATGTCAGATTGGTTATTCATCACACATTACCGAAGTCTCTTGAAGGATATTATCAAGAGATTGGGCGAGCCGGTCGTGACGGGTTGCCGGCGGAGTGTGTCATGCTGTATTCTTACGGCGATAAAACGAAACATGAGTATTTTTTTCGGGATATCAAAGACAATAAAGAGCGTGACAACGCTCGCATTAAACTGCAACAGGTGATTGACTATGCTTCATTGCGATCATGTCGCAGAAAACACATTCTTGAGTATTTCGGTGAAAATTATGAGTCGGAAAATTGTGGCGGATGCGATATTTGCATGAATCCGTCCGAGATGTTTGACGCGACGGAGATTACACAGAAAATTTTATCAGCGTGTATTCGCACGGGCAACAGGTTCGGGAAGAATTATCTGATTGATATTTTAAAGGGGAAAAAGACCGACCAAGTATTGAGAAACAAACATCACGATTTGTCGGTTTTCGGTATCGTGTCCGATTATACTCGAGACCAATTAAAAGATATTGTTTCAATGCTTATTCCAACAGGGTACATGTCGATTCGCAAGGGAGAGTATCCGACACTTTCCGTCACGCGGAAAGCCGCGGAATGGCTTAACGATAAAAACGCAAAGATTGAATTGCCGAAAATAAAAGGAACGGTCATTGACGCATATCGGGAGGTTTCCGAGGAGTTTGGATTTGACGCCGGGCTTTTTGCAAAGTTGCGCGAACTTCGCAAAAACATTGCGAACGATAAAGGTGTTCCGCCGTTTATAGTTTTCGGTGATGTGTCACTTCGTGAAATGGCGCGATTTATGCCACAAACACGACAAGAATTCTCGCGAATATCAGGCGTTGGCTCTCAAAAACTGAAACTGTTCGGAGACGCGTTTTTATCGGTTATAAGCAAATACCGCCAAGACAACGGAGTTTCGCCGATGTCGTTTCCAAGCATGCCTTCGGCTCGAACGCGAATTAGAAAAGGCTCGGCTGGAGCTGATTCCAGATACCAAAAAACAAAAGAACTGTTAGAACAAAAAAAGTCGCTAAAAGATATCGCCGCCGCGCATGGATTCACCGTCGGGACAATTCTAAGTCACATAGAAAGGCTCATCGCGGTGGGGGAGAAGCTTGATTTGGCGTATCTAATGCCGAATCAAAAAACCTTCGACGCAGTGTCAGAGGCATTAGATGTGTGTGGCGACGAAACTCTCGGACCTGTATTCAAACACCTCGACGAAAAATACTCGTATGACACCATTAAACTTGTGAGGTTGTTGAGGCGGTTTTAAGTCGTTGCGCGCTTGGTATCGGTTATTTGTGTTTTGGAAGTCTTTGAGATATTTGTCTCTCGTTTTACGAACGACCAGATTTGATTGTTTCGAGTTCGAGTCGTTGTTTTATTATTGATTCTTTTATTCTTTCTATTTCTTTCAATAAAATCAAATCATCCTCCGTTAACCGGACGGAATGTGACGTCACTTCGTTATCGGTATCTTGCGTAAATCTGTAATCCTCTAAAACTGCCGTGTTGTTTTGGCGCGGTGACGGAATCTGCTCTTGTAGTTTTGCGAGCAATCCTTGCAGTGCTAATTCATCGATTGCAATTCCCGCTTTCAGTTCTGCAATTTTTTTTTCATTTCTTTTTCTCTCTTGCGGTCGGGGTTTTCGAACATGTGTTTTCGTATTATGTTCACTTTATATTGATAAGTGAAACGACTTTTTTGTGTGATTTTATTATACCATGGAATGTGCACGTTTTTAATCTTTTGTAATTAATGCGTTGTTTAATGTTTGCGCGTTGTATTTATCAAGAACGGTTTTGAATAGGAATTCAGATTCGTATTCCATTGAATCATGTCCGGAAAAAGACATGAATGCATAACTCGTCTCGTATCGTTTCAATAGATCAATGCATGATATTGTATAGTCTTTCAATCTCTAATTCGCGCGAATAGGCGAATAGCGTATTTATTCCACCGCCACGAACTTGCCATCCCGAATCGTCTTCATTTCAAAATTGGACCATTGGATTTGACCCTTTTTATTGAAGGATATGGTATCTGTCCCCACACCTTCTATCGATAGAGAGTCTAATGCGCTCTTAATCTCGGTTCCTTTACGCGCTCCTGCGCGAAATGCTTGCACGACTTATTTTTATAATCCGCACGAATGGTTTTTTATTGCGCACGAGTACGAGTCGAAAGCATATTTTGAGAGTATCGAATCATACGGAGTTGAACATTATACGGTAGTGGGATCTCGCTCCGACTTGGATTTATGGTCAGAAAAAAAGCATCCTGAAAAAACTCTTCGCTACTACTGTTCACCCAAGCAACTCTTCAATCATCGTCTTTACCTCACCGCAATAGGTCAGTATTATATTCAGGTAAAAATTAGTGAAGAAATGGCGGTAAATATCGACAAACTGTTTCATGACACCAAATTTGATATTGATTCACAAGAACCCCCACAACACGTCTCAGATTTCTTCAAACAAAAATCGCCATGCACCATGACGATTGAGAAAAACGCGGAAAAAGCGGAGAAATTCAAGCGGAAGATTGGGAGGTATTTTTAGATACCTTAATCTCTAATTCGCGCGAATAGGCGAATGGTGCTTTTGTTTCACGGTTGTACGACCGCAATACAGACGAAATATGTTGTGCCGGTATCGATTGGTGTTAATTTACATCCTTTCGTTGTTTGCGTATCGAATTTAACGTTAGTTTAACGGTTGTGGAATACTGCTGTTGCATTGTGGCTCGTATGGGTATAAAGTCCAAATGATGCGATAATTGGAAATATTCGGAACGTATATGCATACACTATCGGAAATGATGTCAAAAAACCATGAACGAGTGTACTTTGGATACGACAAAGCCTCGGGCTTGAAAGCGATTATAGCCGTTCATAGCACAGTCCTCGGTCCTGCTCTTGGCGGGACGCGAATGTGGGATTATTCCTCTGAGGAGCTTGCGTTGCAGGACGTATTGCGTCTTTCGCGTGGCATGACATACAAAGCGGCCATGGCGGGACTCGCGTTGGGAGGAGGGAAAGCGGTTATTATCGGCGACTCGACAAAGGATAAAACAGATGACATGATGCGCGCTTTTGGGCGCATGGTTGAGGAACTGGACGGAAAATACATTACAGCGGAAGACGTCGGAACGACCGAACATGACATGAGCGTGATTTATTCTCAAACAAGACACGTAACCGGTATTCCCAAGTCGTTTGGCGGTAGTGGCGACCCGTCGCCCGTAACAGCGCGCGGTGTTTATCAAGGCATTCGCGCATGCGTAAAAGAATCGATGCGCGTGACATCGCTGGACGGTTTGAGGGTTGCGGTTCAAGGAATCGGCAATGTTGGTTGGTATTTGTGCGGATATTTGCACGCTCGCGGAGTTAAACTTTTTATAACGGACATAAATGAATATCGACTTCAAGCGGCGGTCAAGCAATTTGGCGCGACCGCGGTTGGACCGGATGAAATATATGACGCAGATGTCGATGTTTTTGCGCCGTGCGCTCTCGGCGCGGTTCTGAACGATAATACGGTTTCGCGAATTCGAGCGCGTATTGTTGCGGGCGGGGCGAACAATCAGCTTGCTCCGGATTTGGCGGACGATGCTCTGATGCGACGCGGCATTCTGTATGCTCCCGATTATGTCATCAACGCCGGCGGTCTTATCAGCGCTTCAAGCGAAAAACTAAATCACAGCAATAGAGAAGTTCTGGAAAAGACTGACAATATATATTATACGCTTGAGCGTATCTTTAAGTCCTCCGCCGTCGAAGGCGTGCCCACTCACATTATGTCGGATCGTCTTGCCGAACGGCGAATTCAAGGAGCGGTATGATGCATGTATTGTTATGTATTTGTGACAAAAACCGATGGAGTATCGGTTTTTTGTTTTTTGTATTATTATAATGGTGTATGAAAATTCACGAAATTTTTGGAAAAAGCATTATCTATGTCGTTTTCGGGACCGTTGTGTCGATAATGATAGCATATACGGCTTTTGCAATTGACATTTCAGATCGACTAAGCGGGCGAATCGTTCTTCAGGTGGAACGGGCGGGTCAGGCGTGGTATATAAATCCGGTTGACAAGAGGCGTTATTACATGGGAAGACCGAAGGACGCTTTTTCGCTTATGCGTGAATTGGGTCTTGGAATTTCCAATGATAATCTTGCGAAAATACCAATCGCGAATCAGGGCGCAAAATCGATAGACGTGAATTTGGCAAATAGACTCAAAGGGCGCATTTTGCTTCAGGTTGAGGATAAGGGTCAAGCTTGGTATGTGAATCCGGTTGACGGCAACAGGTATTATCTGGGTCGCCCAAAAGACGCTTTTTCAATAATGCGGAATTTCGGTCTAGGAATAACTGACGATGACATTTCTCTGATAAGCGTTGCCAGAGGCGAGCCGGTCGAATTGAATTTGCAAGACGCCGATTTTAACTTGAAGCAAATAGGCAATCAGGAGGTAAGTTTGTCCGGTCCGCTTAAAATCGATGGAAGCGCTCCGATGGATTCCTATTTGACAAATACCGGAATTTTTTTGGAGACAAATATGCGCAGGGTTGCCAATGAATTACCCGAATTCAGATACAGCAACGAATTGAGTAAAATGGCTCAGAAAAAAGTTGACGACATGATTGCCAACGGATATTTCGCTCATGTGTCTCCCGATGGAGTGGGCATAGAGGATTTGGCGCTTGATGTGGGGTACGATTATATTTCAATAGGAGAAAACCTCGCGCTCGGTAATGTGTTTACAGATGCTTCTCTTCTTGAAGGGTGGATGAACAGTCCGGGTCATCGGGCTAACATATTGAATGATAAGTTCAGCGAGCTTGGTGTAGCGTCGGCTCAGGGCGAGTATAACGGAACAACCGTTTGGTTCGCGGTTCAGGAATTCGGAAAGCCGATATCGGACTGTCCCGTCGTTGATGATACGCTTAATGATAAAATTTCCGTGGAGCAAAAATCCATTGATAAATTGTCAGACATAATTTCGCAACAAAGAAAACGTCTCAACGATTACGCACCGTTGGATACCGGGAATCCGGAAGAGGTGAGTGCTTATAATTCCGATGTGGCGACTTATAATTCTCTGGTCAATACATTTAATTCCCAACTGGAGTATTTGAAAAATTTGATTGATGAATACAACTCTCAAGTAATCGCGTACACCGAATGCGCTGAATAGATATATCGGCTTCGACTATAAATTACGCTTTAACCTTCGACTGGCTTTTCGGATTAAATGAAAACAGATTAACATTTGGGTCGTAGACGGCTTTTTGTTTTGTCGTATATTTGGTATACTTCGCGTATGAGATTTGGAGTATTTCAACAATATTTGTTTATAATTCTGCTATTATCGGTTAGTTTTGTGTTCTTATGGCTCATATTGCCGTTTTTGCAACCGATTTTTTGGGCAATAGTTCTTGCAACTTTGTTTTATCCGTTGCAAAAATTCTGGGAAAGAGCGACTCATGGTCTTGTTTCTGTAAGCGCATTGCTTACAATCGTTTCCATATCGCTTTTGGTGTTTGTTCCGATATATTTTTTGGGAAGCGCGATGCTTCAAGAGACCATAAATGTTTATTATAAAGTGAGCGATTCCGGAGTTGATGTGAGTCAATTGGAAGACGGTCAAATGTTAAAACCTGTTCTTCAGTATGTAGATCGTATCGGTTTGAGCGAAGAGAGGGTCATGGAACGGATTTCGGACGGAATGAGAAAC
Source organism: Patescibacteria group bacterium (assembly GCA_015485695.1). GTDB lineage: Bacteria > Patescibacteriota > Patescibacteriia > WFTA01 > S139-112 > S139-113. Next base: position 7,186 of record WFTB01000043.1, read on the forward strand.
GCAAGCGGTTATATAGCTTCACGCGCTTTGTCGATAGGGCAAAACGCGTTGCGTTTCGCATTGCAGACATTCGTCATGTTGTATATATTGTTTTATCTTCTAAGAAAGGGTCCTGATATTTTGCACAAAATATTGCACATAATTCCATTGGGAGCTCGCAAAGAAAAGCGCCTCATAAAGAAATTCATAAGAACCTCAAGAGCGACGATTAAAGGGACACTTATCATAGGTATAATACAAGGAATTCTCGGCGGAATTTTGTTTTGGGCCGTCGGTATTGGCGGCGCACTGTTATGGGGGTCGGTTATGGCAGTATTATCCATTATACCCGCGGTCGGTGCGGGTCTTATTTGGGGTCCGGCAGGTATTTTATTGATTGTCAGTGGCCAGGTAACAGAAGGAGTCATTGTTTTGTTCGCCGGGACTTTAATAATCGGCATGGTTGACAATGTGCTTCGCCCGCCACTTGTCGGAAAAGATACGCAAATGCCGGATGTCTTGGTCTTACTCTCCACATTAGGAGGTCTTGCTTTGTTTGGCGTTTCCGGATTTATTATAGGTCCGATAATTACATCTCTCTTTATTGCCATGTGGGAGATGTTTGAGGAGGAGCACAGAGATGAATTGGTGAAGATGGGATAAGTTTTGTTATAATCGAAAAGCGAGAAATTCCGTGTTTTTTTATAATTAAAAAAAACACCAAGTAGCCATGTCGAATGAACGGTCTTGGCGCTTTTTTGTATTCTCTTTAGAGAGTGAATGTTGTTGATTCTCGCTCTCTTTTATCTATGGTGGTCAGTTTCTCGTGAAACGCCAGATACAGAGCGAGACTTGCCAAGCTGAACACTCCGAACAGAATGTTGATGGGCAAGGATTGATTTTGATGCGCGAATATTATTTCTATTGCCGGAGCGATAATCGATATTTCGACTATATATTTTATGCTTATGTGGTGCTTTCGGAAATAAAAAAGCAAAACCCTGTACGCTTTAACAAGAACTATAATCAAAGCTATGCTATGTATAACATCAATGGCGCTCAAATTAAACAAATCTATAACCAGGTTATACACTTGCATCATCGTGAATACCAATAGAACTACAATCGCGACAAGAATACACAAAGAAAAAAGGTAATTCACGATTCCCGTAATATATTTGGTTATCATTTGATGAATTTTCATACTCGCATTGTCATTTGTTTGTTTTATATTTATTTGTCTGAATTCCGATTTAGGCGCTTTAAAGCATCATGCATTAACAACACCGACTCTGTGGATTCCGTCTTAATCGTGAATGGGCGGAGAGAAGGGGCACCCAAACACATGAATAGACATGATGTGGTTACGAGACGGAATCCCCAGAGTCGGTGTTGTAAGGTTGATGTCTCCAAGTCGGGAAGCCAGAGCATAGATTGTGTGTATTTCCTATGTCTGAATATCCACACTTATTTTTTTCTTCTGTGCTTCTGGCTTTTTAGGTATATACAGCGATAGGGTACCGTTTTTGTTCGTGGCTTTTATATTGTCGATATCCAGTCCGCCCGGCAGATTGAAAATCCTGTTGAACGCGCCCGATTGTCTTTCGATTCGTATGTAGTTTTCATTCTTCTCTTTTTCTTCTTTTGTCGTTGTTCCGTTTACGACAAGAGTGTCCCGGTCTGCTTCTATGGTAATGTCCTTCGGGTCAACACCTGGAATATCCATTTTTATTTTAATCGACTTGTCTGTTTCGGTTATGTCCGTCCTTGGCCACCATACTTCATTTGAGCGCGAATCGTCGGTCAAAGAATTATAACCATGTGCCGGAAGGTTGAACCATGCGTCATCGAACATTCGATTCATTGCATCTTGAAGACTGGATATTGTTTGTGTGAATGGCGATATTGAAGTTGTATTTGCCGACTCTCTTCGTTTTGTCGTAGGTAGTTTCATATAGTCTCACCTCCTTTCTTTGAAAATCTCTGTTAGTTTGATTTCGACCTTTATCATCTGATATAACGCAAACAAAGTTTTATGTAACTAACAGGATTGAATTGTTCTTGTATTTTAGTAACCGTATTTTCGCGACGTGATTTAAAGTATTTTCACGAACGCTCTTCCTTCTCTCTGGCTTCCTCGCTTGGAGACACCGGAATTTTAAACCTCAAGATTATGACCGGTGTCCCGTCTTTCTCGGTTTTTCATATGTTTGAAGTTTTATTTCGCGTCACATAAAATGTTTCTCTCTTCGATAAGTGCCCCGCGGACGGTCGTACTTTTTGCACGGCTCGCCCGAACTCGATCGTCGATGTACCGTCAGCGCGTAAGTCGTGACGCCATATCTCACGCGCTCCGTGTACATTCGAGATCTTATAAGGGTCTTTTTCGAAGGAGCAACGTTAAAAGGCCCTGTTTGTAAAATAACATCGATTTTGAATAATTGTTAATATATCAAGTTTCCAATGGCGAATGTTTTTCACGTACAGACCCTTGTTTTGTTATAAAATCTTATTTAGCGATTATAGCTCTCGGTTCAGGAGGTTTCGCATACCGGATTGATACCGGCATGCCTCTGTCCACGCTCGTCGCGTGCACAGTTTATCGCTTTTCGGTTATTGTTGAATTGTTTTGTATGAGCAATGTATTCATCGGTTCTATGGCTCTTGTTTTGAGAGTTGGGCTAAATATTATTCTCCCTAAAGGCGTACCATCTGAGCCACTTTAAATTGCTCGAACAGTATCGCATACGGGTTTTGTTAATCATCTTCACACAAGAGCGACCTTTGGGTTTTATCCTCTCTCACTATATTAAACACGCAAATCCAAAAAAGGTTTCATTTGTCGTTTCCATCATTTTTATTTTTCCCGAAAGCGTTTGTTTTTTCGTCTATTGGTTCTTGGCGCGCTCTAAATCACTTTTTATTAATCGGTTTTTTGAATGCCGGCATGGTGTGTGGTCGGTTGTCGAGTTGAGTGAATTGTTTTATATCGCTGATGTGCGGATGTTCTTTGAGTTTTTTTCGAGCCCTGGACAGAAGTATTTTAACCGCATTTGGCGTTTTATTCATTACAATCGCTATGTCTTTAATCGGAATTTCCGAACGATAAAACATAAGAAGCGCGTCGCGTTCGTTAATTGACAGATTTTGTATAGCTCTCCACAAACGCTCAGCCAAAAGTTTGCGCGTGATTTCTTGTTCGACCGTTATTTCATCCGGCACGTCCGCGATTTCATCCAGGGGTATGAAAGGTTTTTTGCGAAAATGGTTTGCCAATATGTTTCTTGCTATTGTGAACAAATATGTCCGATATGAATAACCGCGTTGCTCAAATGTTGATATGTTTTTGAACGCTCGCACAAACACTTCTTGAGTCAAATCTTCCGCAATATCGGCATCGTGTCCGACTCTGTACCATATATAATTGTACACGTCGTTCGCGTATTTTTTGTAAATCGATTCATATGCAAGAGGGTCTTTCTTTGACTTTTCCAGAATTAGAGCATCTTCGTCATTTGACGATTCTTTGATTTCAGAATCAGAAGTTTTCCGGCGCTTTTTCGAGCTTGATTTTGATTTCTTTTTCATCTCCTTTTTGATAAATTTTCAGAGTTATTTCTTGCCCGACTTTTTTTTGTCTTATGATTGACGCCAGCGATGTTCCTTTTTCGAGTTTTTTCCCGTCAACTTCCAATATGATGTCGTTTTCCACTATTCCGGCTTTGTCCGCAGGACTTCCGGGTATAACGGCAAGCTCATCCGGTGTGTTGCCACGCAACACCAATGCTCCGTATTCGACCGGAAGATTATTCTTTTTTTTCAGGCTGTCCGTTATTTGCACATAACGAATTCCCATATAAGGTCTTACAATTTCGCCGTTCTCTTTGACAGATTCCACTATGCTTGATACGGCGTTTGACGGCAGAGCGAATCCGATATTTTCCGAACCTTTCGCGACCGCCACGTTTACACCGATTACGTTTCCGTTCAAATCAAGCAAAGGACCTCCGGAGTTGCCCGGATTTATCGCGGCGTCTGTTTGTATGACTCCTTCCAATAATTCGGATTGGCCCATGCCGCTTCCCGCGACTATCGATCTCGATAGTCCGGATACGACACCGACTGAAACGGAATTTCTAAACTCCGCAAGAGCGTTGCCTATAGCTATTACGCTTTGCCCCGGTTTTAGAGAGTCGGAATCCCCGAAATCCAGGTATTTGAATCCGTTTCCTTTGACTTTCAAGACGGCGATATCAAGAACGGAGTCTTTTGCCAAAACTTCGGCTTCAAACTTTTCTCCGTCATTTGTCAGCACCGTATATTCCGCTTCGCTGTCGTTTACCACATGGCGATTCGTAACTATCAGCCCGTCCGATGTCACAAAAAACCCCGATCCTCCACCTATCTCTTTTTCTTCGGTGCCGTTTTGTCTCTGTCTTGGTATCCTGATTCCGAATCGTCTGTTGAACATGTCGAAAGGGGAGTCGAACAGTCCGAAATTTTCGAAATAATTCTCTATTATCGGAACGTCTTTTGTTATTACGATAGATATAACGGCGGGGCTTGCATTTTCAACTATATCGACAATCCTGGTTTCCGTTGACACTTCTTCGATTGACGGGTTGTTGAATTCCTTTTGTTGTTTATTGTCGATTTCCAGATACGACACAACGGCATTTTTGATTTCGCTCTTGTTGAAAATGAAAATTGACGCGATAAATGCGACAATAAGAGTGAGTATGATAAGATTCACAATCACGCTTATCATCACTATTGATTTATTGTTGTTTGAGTGTTTTTTGTCCATACTTTCCAAAAATAAACTTCAGTGTAACCGGTTTGTGATATCCTCAAAATTATATTATGCCTTGTCGGTCTTGCATTTGTTGTGCTGTGCGATTTGTGATTCGAAATCTTTGTATTGACGATTTCGGCGCGAAAAAGACTCCGCTCCCAAGCTGTTGCATTAAGCGCGTTGACGGGGGTGCTTATTAGTTAGCACTCTTGCCATGGGAGTGCTAACTTCCGATTCGATTATACAAAATATAAAAATAAAATGTCAAGAGGTTGTACAGTTGGCGAGTTCTGTTTCATATCTCAAGCATTATCTCTATCTGTTGACCGTAGGGTTTTTCCCGGTTCGGATTATTTCAGATAGCGCGCAAATCATTTCTTTGAAATAGAAAAGAACGCCTTGTTTACTGTATGTTTCTTTAAAATGAGACGGCTTGAATCGTTGATAATAGTATGCTCGTGACCAACATCTGCTCATCCTTACAAATAGAGTTATGTAATATTCAATTCCACTCTTTTGAACGAAATGCTCAATTATTTTTTTGCGAATGCTTAACGGTACACAGTAATGATGAGTAAGGGTTATTATGTCATCAAAAGGGGAGGTTAGATATTTAAATGTGTGAAAATCTACATGGAACCATGAAATCTTCTTTTTATCTTTTTTGATAATTATGTTATAGGGAGCGGTATCAAATAGTGGCACGTTTGCGTTCGACAAGAATATTGAAATTATATCTTTCTTTACTTTCTTTATTTCCGTGATTATGTCATGCTTCCCGGCTATTAGTAGCAATTCTTCTAAGTCACGAATTACATTTTTAATGTGATATGGATAAAACTTTATTTCCTTTGTGGGGGGGGGTGACTTGCATTTTTTTAATATCTTCTACAATAGAGAAAAACAATTTTTCCATAGTGTCCTTGCTGTACTGTTTTGAGCGCGCTACCTCAGAAAGAGTCTCTCCATGTATATATTCGGTTGTGATGTATTCAGGTGAATAATGCAGTATGTTCGGGACAGGAACATCGGATTTTCGAGCATGAAGAAGGCCTTCTTTTTCATAAAAGATTTCTTTTTGTCGGTTAGCTTTTTTCGTGTATGTCAGGAATGCTCGATCTCTAGATGCTCTCTCAAGATTTTTTTGTAATTTTATCATCTGGTATTTGCTTAATTATTTAAAAATATCCAAATATTTTTTATAAACAAAAGAGCGACCGTATTTTTGGCTTTCGTCTTTTTGGGACAAAATGCCAAGTTTTACAAAGCGATCAATAACTTTTTGCGCTCCTTGTCTGGTAAAGCCCGTCCATTCTTGAATTTTTGCAACATTAACAATCGGCATTTGAAAGAGTTTTGGTAAAATTTTGATAGCGCTTTCAGATGAGGTCTTGCTTAAAGATTGAATTTTTTTCATATCTTCTTCTCGCAAAACAGTTATTTTTTTGACCGTTTCAATGGCTTCATCAGCGGTTTCAATTACCCCATCCAAAAAAAATTCCAACCATTCTTCCATTCCGTTATCTCGGTATACATCTAACTTTTGATAGTATAGTTTTTGGTATTTTTTGAAATACCACGACAAAAAGAGAATAGGCAATTCCAACAAACCGGATAAATGCAGATACAAAGTAATCAACATCCGCCCGGTTCTGCCGTTTCCGTCTAAAAACGGATGTATTGTTTCAAATTGAGCATGCAAAATCCCCGCTTTTATAATTGGCAAAACATCATCTTGTTGGTGTAAAAATTTTTCCAAATCATCAAGCGCTTGATTCATTTCATAAGGTGGCGGAGGTACAAATTGAGCGTTATCGGGCATTGTTCCTCCAATCCAATTTTGAGAAGCGCGGAAGTTTCCGGGATCGGAAAATTGTGTTGAACGCGCATCTTTCATAAGCTCTTTGTGGACTTCTGTTATAAGACGCAAGCTCATTGGGAGCGTATTTAGTCGTTTAATTCCGTAATTAAGAGCTTTTATATAATGCAAAATATCATCAACATCTTTTGGGAAATTTTCAGAAGTCTCAGATTCAGCCTCAATGGCGTCAATCATAGTTGCCCTTGTGCCTTCAATTTGACTGGAATAAGCGGCGTCTTTGCGAATATACATAAAAAGAAAAAAATCAATATCGGGCAGAAGCTGGGTTATGCCGTCCAGTTTCCCTATTTTAAGGGTGGCAATGTTGGCTTTTTGTATTATTTTTGCTGACAAATCAAATCCGCCTCGTGGAGGGAATGAGTTGAGAATAAAAGCCTTGAAACCTTGCGGTTGTTGTATATTTTTTCCTATTTTCATAATGTTTACATCTTACTCCAGATGTAAACAATTTATCAAAAACCGTTTACATTGTCAAGAACAAAATAGTGGTGGAGAAAGAAAACCAGAAAATCGAAAGTAAATTGATTTGATTTTTTGAACGTCGGATCGGGGAAATGCAACGTGAGGCGCGGAAGGTTGTCACATGCCTAAATGCGTATGCAGAAGAGTAAAATCATTATGTTCTCCACATTCAAGAAACACCATCAAATGCAACTTCCGCTTCCGAAAGCAAACCGTACCCCGCGCCACGGGCGCGCACGTGGAAACGCCTACCTCTACGCGCCTCAGCGTGCGATCAGGCGTTCCGTTCAAAATATGTTCGCATAAAGGACAAAATCTCACCGTCTTATAAAAACTCCATATTTATGAATTAAATACTGAATTTTATTTTATCACACCAACAGTATTTTATCGGATAGTTTTTAAGTGATTTTTCGTATTGTGTGTTTGGAGTTGTTATTGTGCTTCAATACTCCAGGATCCTTTCGCTGTAACAGCGAAGATGTAATTGCCATCAAAGACATTTTTGTATTCAAAAACAAGATCGGTGTCGCCGATTTCGTTGACAAGGCGTGAAGTTGAGTTTCCGTTCTCGTCAAAAAGTGTGACTATGAAATTGCCGCCGCCGGTGTGCGTGGCACGGAATTTATTTATTCCTTCTTTTAGAAAGAATTTTTCTGTTACATTATCACCTATGCCGTCAAATTTTTTCATTTTCTCTGCGTTCTTTTTCAGTTTTTCCGGCTGTGTAACAGTTATCTCCCACTTGCCACCATCAACCGAGATGTAATAATCTGAATTATATGCTTTGAATGAGATTTTTCCATTGTATGCTTCTGCGGCTTTGTATCCCACACTGATGCCGACTCCCGTCCATCCTTCTCCGGAATCAAGTTTTCCATCACCATTTTCATCACGAGTAACATTGATTGAGAATGAGTCGTTTGGTCCCGTGGAGTTCTTTGCATGGATTATGGTAAGCCCTTCTTTTAGGCTGATTGGTCCCAAAGTCTGTTGTCCCTCACCGGATAATGTATATTCGGTTTTGTTTCCTGCTTTTTCTTCTTTGGCGGGTGTTTCGGGGGGTTGCAGTAATAATCCAAAAGCGGTTCCCAAAACAAATGCGATCAAGATTGCGATTATGTTTGCCTTGTTTTGCATAGATTTTTGTTGTTAACATTGGTAATTTATCTTGTGTATGCCCAATTATACCAAACTCTGTAATTTATTTACAAATATAATTGACGGGGTGTATAATAAAAAATACATATTACCAGTTCTAATTTTCAAACAGTATGTGGCAAATTGTAAAACAAACTGTCAAACCGATTTTTTCCGGAAGCAAGGCGGCGGTTAAATTTTGGGGAAGTGCAATTTTGTTGTTATTGGGTGCTGTGGTAACAACTGTGTATATGATGACCGTGTTCGGCGGTAATGTGCGGTATGATGCAATTGCTGTTTGGCAAAACGACGGGGGAGATTCATGGGATATTGTCTACTCTATATACAGCGCAGATAAGAATCAATGGACAACACGTATTTCATATCCTGCAGGCACCGCCGGCGATAATACAGAAAGAATCGGACTAGTTGGTGCCCTTGAGGGAGACGATCAAGACCCGGATATTTCAAGCGCCAAACAGCGGGCTATTGTCGTGTGGAGCAACAGTGGAGCTTCGGGAAATGCCGGCTCTGATATTTTTTATGCGGTATGGGGAATGGGCGAGAAAGGGGAGTTTGCATGGAGTATGCCTGAGCGTCTGGCGAGTTTGCCTTATGATGATTATGATCCAACAATCTATATGCCTGATGGGCAAAATGCTCTTGCAGTATGGATAAATAAAGGAGTTTATGAAGAGAAGCTTTATTTTGCCGAGTATAAGAACAATAAATGGAGTTCACCGGAAGTTATACAAATGCCGTTTACGCTAAATACAATTACCGGCCCGGAACTTGCTTTCAGCGATATTAACACTCGCTATCTTTTGAGTTTTACCGCCCGTGACGGAACGGAAGAGAAGCCGTTTTTGGGTGTGTATGCAAATGGTGCATGGTCTGTTGCGCAGTTGAAAACGGATTTTCCGGCGCGTGTGGATGAATCGGTGCCGAACACATACCGCACCGCGTCCGTGATGGATGATTCAATGAAATTGCATATTGCATATACCGGCAAAGACGACAGTTTATGGCTTTATGCACTTACGGGAAGTGATGATAAAAATAAAAAACCAAAGCGCCTTGCTTCAGATGCAACGCGTCCGGGATTGCTTGCGGACAGCGCTGGTGCGCGGGTGCTTTATTCAGAGCCTGCTTCGCTTGCGGAAGTTGATGAGTCTGGCAAGGAAAAGATATTTGTAGCGACCACTGAAAACGGGAACACAAGGATTGATGCAGTAAATTTGTATTCCGGTGCGGGCAAGAAATCACTTGCGCTTTGGAGCAGTCAATCTGCTGGAGGGTCTGATATTAAGTTTTCAACATACAGTTCAAAATGGACGGAACCTGAATTCATAGAAAATAAGTATGTCGGAGATGATCTCGCTCCCGCCGTAACTCCGATTGAAGTTGTTGTGGGGAAGGATAAAACAATACGCAAGGAAGAACAGCTTCCTATTGATTGGGCCATATGCGGAAATGGTGTTATAGATGACCCTATTGAGGAGTGTGAGATAGGAGTTTCGTGCGCGGCTGCAAGCGATATGTGTGATTGGGATGTTATTACCAATGCGCTTGGAAAAGCTTTCGCGGTGGCGTTTGCGTCTTGTGAATGTACAACACCTGATGATATGATTGACGGCGGCAATACAGGAAAGAACAAAAAACAAGGTCGTGGCGGTTCACTTCCCAGGTTTCCAAACCCATTTGAAGGTTTAGATGCACCCAATGTTGCGGATGTTAGTGTTTATTCGGGAGCGGCATGCGGTTTTGACAAATTAACCATAGTGAAAGAAAAAGAAGACGAAGTAATGGTTACTTTTACCCCTGCTTCTTCCAGTGGTGATACTGAATCATTTACTTTAAATGACAGTGGAAGTTGGTCGGTTACCAACACTACCGGGACAATGAAAATATTCCCCAAAGCCGGTGTCGGCGATCAGCCATCCGCAATTGTATTTTTAGAGATTGGTCCGGATACCGTTAAGATGAGAGGATTGGTTGCGTCAAACGGATTTCAGCTTTGCGATGGGAAGTTTAGTGAAGATGGTTCTGCTACTGGGGGGAATTTAAAGCCTGCTCCGGCGCAGTAGTGGTGGATATGATTTAAAAAGTAAGGAATTCATGTCCTGCGATTACTACGCTACGCTCATAAGTATCGCTGAACGTGGCTCGCGGTGCTTGCGCTTGGGAAGCGCGCTCGCACAATGATCCGTCGTTCTTAGTCACTACGTAAAGCGCGCAAGCGCTTTTCTCACTCTCGCGGGTCTTACTCCGTGTGTGCGTTGCACACACGGAATTTGCCGAAGTGAGGACGGAGCGACCCCGAGGCGCGGTGGAGTTAGTGTTACTACGCGCTCCGCGCGTAAGATGAAGTTTGAAGCTGCCACGCGCTCGATGCGTGCGTCAGTCGGGGTTCTGTTCAAAAAAAGTTAGAATTTCAATCAAAAGGTACCGCCAAAATAAAAACTCCATAACAATTATGGAGTTTTTATTTTGGCGGAGAGGGGGGGATTCGAACCCCCGATGCCCGTGAAGACATACCGCCTTTCCAAGGCGGCGCACTCGGCCACTATGCGACCTCTCCGTGTGGGCGTATATTATACCAAAATCGTCAATTTGTCGATGTTTGGTCGTTGTGAATCTTTTTTTATCGTTTTTGAGGCTGTTGAGGTGTTATTTGGGTTTTTATGACAAACACAAAAGCCCCGTTTTTGGGGCTTTGTTTGTATTGGGTATTTTTATCGCTTTGCTAATTTTAGTCGCGTGGACAAGGCGGTGTCAGGAGTTAATGAGATTGAGTCAATATTCTCTTTTAGCAGGAATTTGGCGAACTCGGGGTAATCAGAGGGTGCTTGTCCACAGATTCCTATTTTAATTTTGTGTTTCTTGGCGATGTCTATCGCGTATTTTATGAGCGATTTCACGGATTCGTTCTGCTCGTCGTAAACATGAGATACTATTTCCGAGTCTCTGTCCACCCCCAAAGTCAGTTGGGTTAAGTCGTTTGATCCTATTGAAAATCCATCGAATATTTTGGCGAATTGATCGGCGAGGACAACATTGGACGGTACTTCAACCATCATGTATATTTGCAAATCGTTTTTGCCTTGAACCAGTCCGTTTTTTTTCATTATGCCTATTACGTTTTTAGCCTCTTCGATGGTCCTGACAAACGGTACCATTATCTTGACGTTGACAAGTCCCATGTCTCTTCTCACTTTTTTGAAAGCCATGCACTCCATGTCGAACGCGGGTCTGAAGGTTGGGTCATAATAACGGCTCGCTCCTCGCCACCCAATCATCGGATTCGACTCTTCCGGCTCGAATTCTTCACCGCCAATCAAACTGCGGTATTCGTTGGTTTTGAAATCCGACAAGCGAACAATCACGTCTTTTGGATAAAAAGCGGCGGCGATTCTCGCTATTCCTTCGGTTAGCTCGCTTATGAACATCTCTTTTCCGTTTGAATATCCTTTTTCGGTGATTATTTTTTCGATTTGCTTTTTTGTCTTTGCGTTTTTCAGTTTTTTGACGTTTAGCAATGCGAGAGGGTGAGCTTTGATGTGTTCGTTTATTATGAATTCCAGGCGCGCCAGACCCACGCCGTCGTTCGGTATTTTGCTAAAAGAGAATGCCCTAGACGGTTCCCCGACGTTTAACATTATTTTTGATGAGAGTTTGGGTATTTTCGATATGTTCGTCTCTTTCACGTCAAACGGAATTATTCCTTCGTATATTTTCCCTATATCGCCCTGAGAACAGTCTACCGTTATTTTGCTACCGGTTTTTATTTTTTCGGAAGCGTCGCGTGTTCCGACTATCGCGGGTATTCCAAGTTCCCGAGACACAATCGCGGCGTGAGCCGTCCTGCCTCCGAAGTCGGTTACTATCGCTGATGCCATTTTCATTATCGGCTCCCAATCGGGAGTAGTCATATCCGTTATCAGAACTTCTCCCTTTTTGAATGTGTGCATGTCTGAACTGTCCATTATTACTCTCGCTTTTCCTTGACCGATTTTCTTACCGACCGATACTCCCGTCGCGAGCGTTACTCGAGGTTTATTTTTTAGGCTGTATTCGCGCAGAATTTGCGAATCTTCTCCGGAACGCACCGTCTCCGGTCTTGCTTGTACGATGAACAATTTGCCGGTTATTCCGTCCTTCGCCCACTCTATGTCCATTGGTTTTTTGTAGTGATTCTCGATTAGCACCGCCCATTTCGCGAGTTGCGTGATTTCCTTGTCCGTGATCGAGAATTTCATCTGTTCGGAGCGTTTTACGGGTATGTTCTTTACCGGTTTCTTTGTGTCATATACCATGCGCATGCTTTTGGTTCCCATCCGTTTGCTCAATATCGCGTACTTTCCTTTTGCCAGTGTCGGCTTGAACACTATGAATTCATCCGGCCTTACCGCTCCTTGGACTATGTTTTCCCCGAGTCCGTAGATTGAATTTATCAGAACCACATCTTTGAATCCGGATTCGGTGTCCAGTGTAAACATAACCCCAGAACTTGCTTTGTCCGATCGCACCATGAGTTGTACGCCGACCGAGAGCGCAACCTTCATGTGACTGAATCCCTTATCCTCTCTGTATGAAATCGCCCTGTCGGTGAACAATGACGCGAACGCTCTTCGAACCGCGTCCAAAACATTGTCTATGCCTCGAATGTTAAGATATGTGTCTTGCTGGCCCGCAAATGAAGCGTCCGGCAAATCTTCGGCTGTCGCCGATGACCTTATGGCGACGTCAGCCCCGGGTTTTTTTCTCTTGCCTCCTAGTTTTAGGTATGCTCCGACTATCGCTTGTTCTAACTCTTCCGGAAATTCGCCATTTAGCATTGCGGATCGTATTTTTTCGCCTTTTTGCGCCAAATTTTTCGTATCATTCGTATTGAGTCCTCTTAGCGTGGTTTGGATTTTGTCTCTCAATTTATTGTGCTCAAGGAACAAACGATAACTTTCCGCGGTTACCGCGAATCCGTTCGGCACCGGCACTCCGGATGACCTTAGTTTTTGAAACATTTCTCCGAGGGAAGCGTTTTTTCCTCCGACCAACGAGACATCGGTGTTGCTGATTTCGTCAAACCATAGAATTAGAGAAGGGGATTTGTGAGCCATATTTTCGTTCATTATGTTGAATTTATTATAAGTATTGATTTTGTTTAAGCTTTTTATTTATATTGATTGATTTTGCGTACTTGAATCTTCCGTCGAATAAAATATTCCGCTTACAATGCTTGCGATTCCGGCGAATATCGCTCCTTCCGATCCGTGCGCTATCGGCTCTATGAACATATTGACTATCGTCCACGTTTCCATGAACATGAATATTTTGAACAAAGCGACGTAAATTCCCAGAAAAACTCCAATAATCAATCCCGAAGAAATCGGAATCAGAAACCTTTCGAATGCGTGTTTTTCGTTTTTTCTGTATTTTGCAATCAGCCACCCGACCCAGGCGTATGATATGAATTCAATTACGGTTACAACCGATGTGAACACAAAGTCAAACATGGCGTTCATGTTCGGAAGCATTCCGACAAGGTACAGCGCGGAGTTCAATGCAGACAGGTATATCACTGCTCGCGCTATAAATCCGTGGTGAAGTTTGACGCCGGACAGTATAAGACGACACGCGATAAATGAGTCGCTTGGTTTCGAAGCTTTGCTTGTTTGATTGATTTTGTCCATGCTTGTGACGAGCGAGTCTTGTTGCGGGGTTAATTATAGCATTTTAGCGGAGAAAACAAAAACTCCGGCATTAGCCGGAGTTTGTTCTTGATTTGCGGTTTTGAGTTTACATCATTCCGCCCATTCCACCCATACCTGAAGGTGGCATTGCCGGAGCTGATTCTTCTTTTGCCGGCAAATCCGTTACCACCGCTTCGGTCGTGAGAAGCAATGATGCGATTGACGCAGCGTGTTGAAGAGCGGATCGAGTAACTTTTGTCGGGTCTATAACGCCAGCCTCGACCAAATCTTCGTATGTGTTGGTGGCGGCATTGTATCCCATGTTACCTTTTTGTTTTTTGACTTCTTCCACCACTACCGCGCCTTCTTTACCCGCGTTGAAAGCGATTTGGCGTACAGGAGCTTCGAGAGCGCGTTTTACAATGTTTGCTCCAACGGCTTCTTCGCCATCGAGTGACAAAGAATCAAGAGATTTGACCGCGCGAAGGTAAGCGACGCCTCCGCCAACGACGAATCCTTCTTCTATGGCGGCGCGAGTTGCCGATAGAGCGTCTTCGATGCGGTGCTTGATTTCTTTCATCTCCGTTTCAGTTGCGGCTCCGACTTTGATAATTCCGACTCCGCCGGTGAGTTTCGCCAATCGTTCTTGCAATTTTTCTTTGTCAAAGTCGGAATCTGAGAGTTCTATTTCTTTGCGTATTTGTTCTACGCGAGCGTTGATTTCGGATTGGTCGCCCTTTCCATCGACGATGGTGGTGTTTTCCTTGGTTGAAACGACTTTTGACGCTTGTCCGAGGTCGTCCATGGTTACGTTTTCGAGCTTGAGGCCCACTTCCTCGCTGATAACTTTACCTCCTGTCAGAATCGCGATGTCTTGGAGCATTGCTTTGCGACGATCCCCGAATCCGGGAGCCTTGATGGCAAGAGCGTTGAAAGTGCCTCTCAGTTTGTTGACGACCAGTGTGGCGAGAGCTTCTCCGTCAACGTCTTCGGCGATTATGACCAAATCTTTCTTGCCGGCTTGCGCCATTTGTTCCAGAAGAGGCAATAATTCTTGAAGAGATGATATTTTCTTATCGGTTATGAGTATATTGGCATCGGAGAACGAAGCTTCCATTCTGTCCGTGTCCGTTACCATGTAAGGTGATATGAATCCTTTGTCGAATTGCATTCCCTCGACAAAGTCTTTTTCCATTTCGAGACTTTGCGATTCTTCGACGGTGATTACTCCGTCGGTTCCGACTTTGTCCATTATTTCCGCGATTAAGCGTCCGATTTCATTGCTGTTAGCGGATATGCTCGCGACTTGTTCAATCTCGCCCTGTCCCGAGACGGGCTTTGAGATTTTTTCTTTAAGTTCCGCGACTATCGATTTTACGGCGGTGTCGATTCCTCTCTTTATCGCGACCGGATTTGCGCCGGCGGCGACCACTCTCAACCCTTCGTTTACCATTGCTTGAGCGAGAACCGTTGCCGTTGTCGTACCGTCACCGGCTATGTCGTTTGTTTTGCTGGCGACTTCTTTTACCAGTTCCGCGCCGATGTTTTCGAATTTGTCTTCGAGTTCGATTTCTTTGGCGACCGATACACCGTCTTTTGTTATTGTCGGAGAGCCAAACCCTTTATCCAACACCACGTCTCTTCCTTTGGGTCCGAGTGTTACTTTTACGGCGTTTGCGAGTTTGTCCACGCCGTCTTTGAGTTTTTGACGAGCATCGTCATTGTATGCAATCTGTTTAGCCATATGATTTATCTTCTATTATTCTACTATTGCGATTATGTCTGATTCGGAGAGGACCAAATATTCTTCTCCATCGACCTTGATTTCATCCGGTGCGTATTTTTTAAATATCACCGTTTGACCGACGCTTACCGACATTTCGGCGCGTTGTCCGTTATCGAGCATTTTGCCCGGACCAACCGCGACAACTTCGCCCTTCTCCGGGCGCTCCTTATCGGCGGTATCCGGCAATACTATCCCTGCTTTCGTCGTGGTATCTTCCGAGACACCTTTGACGATGATGTTGTTACCGATTGGTTTGATTTTCATAAAACACCTTTATTGAATTAGCACTCTTGTTGTGAAAGTGCTAAAATTAATAACAAGCAAATTCTAAGACAGTTTTTTATCTTTGTCAAGAGCAAATTATCCTTGTAATACGACGTAAAACGATATAGAATTCAGTGAGCTTATGAAAATGTATAAAAATGATTTTCCATTGCTTGTTTTTGATACGAATCTTGCGTATTTGGACAGTGGAGCGACGTCTCAAAAACCTCAATGCGTCATTGACGCGGTGAGTGAATTTTACGCTCGAAAAAACTCCAACATACACAGAGGTATTTACAAACTCTCTGAAAATGCGACAATCGAATATGAAGGGGTTCGAGAAAAAGTCAAACGGTTCATAAATGCCGAATCTTCAGAAGAGATAGTGTTAACGTCGGGCGCGACAGAATCTATTAATCTGGTCGCGGGGAGCTTGTCAAAATATCGCCCTTGGTCGAATGAAGAAGAAAAACGCCCATTGAGAGTTTTGTTATCCGTTGCCGAGCATCACGCCAACATAATTCCGTGGCAATTAAATGGCTGTGAATTGAAAACAGTTAAGTATGACTCCGATTTTCGTTTGGATATCGAGAATTATAAAAGCGAGCTTTCAAAAGGTGTTGACCTTGTGGCGATAAATCATGTATCCAATGTTCTCGGAACGGTTAATCCGATTAAAGAAATAGTTGATTTGGCTCACGGCGCCGGCGCTCGAGTGTTGGTCGATGGTGCTCAAGCGGTTCCGCACTTGCCGGTGAATGTTCGAGAGTTGGGCGCGGATTTTTACGTGTTTTCCGGTCATAAGATGTGCGGTCCGACGGGTACGGGAGTGTTATATGCGAAAATGGAGTTACTTGATTCCATGGAGCCGATTATTGGAGGAGGGGACATGGTCGAGCGTGTCGGATTTGACGTGTCGGAATGGACGGGCGCTCCGTGGAAATTCGAGCCTGGAACTCCCAATATAGCCGGTATAATCGGTCTTGGTCGCGCCATTGATTATTTGTACGATATCGGTTTTGACGAAATTCGAAAAAAAGAAGTCGAAATTGGGAAATACGCTCTGGAAAAGATAAGCCGGATAGACGGATTAAGATTATACGGACCCGATACGATGACAGACAGAGTCGCCGTGTTTTCGTTTGCTTTTGACGGCATACACGCGCATGACATAGCATCGATTCTCGATGAGCGAAATATAGCGGTTCGCGCCGGACATCATTGTTGTATGCCTTTGCATGACGGTTTTATAAATCAACCCGCAACCGTCAGGGCGAGCTTATATATTTACAACGAAAAAAACGATATTGACAGATTGGCAGACGGTTTGGAAGAGGTGAAAAAAATATTAAAGTAAGTTTGATGATTGGGCGTTTGCCGAAAAGAAATCGATTTTCAATTCATACACGGTTTGTAAATACTCGCGATAGGGAAAATATTTAAACATGTCAACTTTGTATAAAGAAGAATTGCTGGAACACTATAAAAATCCGAATAATTTCGGCGCGCTTGAAGACGCCGATTTTGCGCTTGAAAAAATAAATCCGCTATGCGGTGACAAGCAAAAGTGGTACATTAAATTCGCTTTAAACGAAACGGGCGACAAGATCGTATCAAGCGCAGGATTCACGGGAGACGGGTGCGCCATATCAATCGCCATGGCATCGATTTTGTCAGAAGCGATAAAAGGAAAGACAAAAGAAGATATACTAAACATTACAAAAGACAATATGTCGGACATGATTGGGACTCAAGTGTCTCCCGCGCGAACGAAATGTCTGTTACTATCCTTGCATGCTGTTCAAGAAATTGTCAATCAACAATAAATCGATATTCTTTTTTGTTTTTTGCATTGTAGTATTGATTGCGTTCGGATTGAGATTGTACGGTCTTGATATAAAACCGATGCATTTTGATGAAGGTGTTCATTGGGATTATTTTGTTCGGAAAATATCAATAGGAGAACCGTTGACGTATTATCCAAATTTTCACGGATTTACTTCTTGGTATCTTAGCGCCATACCTGTTTTTTTTATTGAAAACTCAATCGTCGCTATGCGTGTCGCAGTCGCAATCGCCGGTTCTTTGATTGTTGCGTTTTGGTGGTTTTTGAAGAATGGTGTCGGAAGATTCGGCATGCTTGTCTCGGGGGCGTTCATGGCGATTTCGCCGACTTTCATATATTACGGAAGGCATGTGGCGCAACACACTTATTTTGTATTGTTTACGCTGATTGTCGTGCTGTCGGTCTTCGCTTATCTTAGAACGCTGAAAAATCGATATTTTTATCTCTCCGCATTTGTGTCGGCTCTTCTTTATACCACTCACGGATTCTCGATGTTGTTTTTCGCCATTCTCGTTTCTTTTGCCGGTGTTGCGTATTATTTTACTATCGACGCGACAAGAACAACGGAACATTTCCGGAGAATTGCTCGCGCATTCAGTATCAAGACCTTTATCATCGGATTGTTGATTTTCGCGTTTGTGGTGACGGCGGTAATGTCATCGTTTTTCGCGGATATGTCCGGTCTTTCGGATTTCGTCAGAAATCAAATATCATCATCCGAATTTCAAAAAACTTTCAACACAGGGCACAATAAGCCTTTTCTGTATTATATTAAAACGTTTTTGCCGATTGAGTCTTTCGCCTTTCTCGGCTTTGCTTTGTATTTCTTTTTCTTTCGCAGGACGTATTTTTCGATGTTCACTCTGTATTGGACATTGGTCAGTTTGTTCGTGTTTTCCATTATTCCGTACAAGATACCTTGGTTGTTCATCATCGTTTTATTGCCCATGTATGTTTTATCCGGCATTACGATTGATGAGATATTAAAGCGAACAAGACAAAATAGAATCGCGAGATTCTTCGTGTGCGCCATATTGTCCGTTCTAATCGTGTATACGGGATACCTTACTGTCTTGTATAATTATATCCTGCCTACGGCATACGCAAGAGAAAATCCGCTAAATTATGTCGGGCCCGTAAACGACAGTTACCGGTTTATAAGTGATTTGAAAAACGTCGCGGGGAGAATCGATAATCCTCGAATTTTGATAGGTACGAACGGCGTTCCGGAATCCAGATATTATTTGAATGGCGAATATTTGAAAATAATACCGGACGATGTGTCAGACCTTAATCCGTTTTATTCTTCTTTTGATATTTTCGTAGTTCCGCAATCGGCATCGTATGATAGCGATATGGTAAAGGATTTGGGATTATATGAAATCAGAGAAAGATATTTTGTCCGGTTGTTGATAAGCGCTCCTCAAACCGGCTCTTAAGATACGTACTTTAATCTTTGAATCGATATTTGATAAGTGTCCATGCCGTAATCAAGCCGTCCTTTGCGCGCATTTTTTTGCCTTCGCTGATTCGACGCGGATTGTATGAAATCGGGACTTCGAATATTCGTATGTTTTTTTTGGCTATTTTCGCAGTCACCTCGGGACAGAATTCAAATCCTTCGCATTTTAAATCGATACCCTTGAGTACTTCCGAGCGAAACAGTTTATAGCAAGTCGGTTCGTCCGTTATATTTGTTTTATAAAGAACATTGGTAAGCCATGTGACAAGCGCGCCACCCCAGAAAAACAACATGTGCGAGTGCCGAGTGTTGGACCGGTTTAAACGGCGAGAGCCGTATACCACGGATTCTCCTTCGTTTAAAATCGGAGCGAGCAAAGACGGATAATCGTCAACTCTGTATTCCATGTCCGCATCTTGTATAATTATTAAATCTCCCGTAGCGTGTTTTATTCCGGATCGTATCGCCGCGCCTTTGCCCATGTTGCGATTATGATATATTTTTATTATATCGTCCGGAAGGTTAGCGATTATCGCTCCGGTTCCGTCGGTTGATCCGTCATCGATAATTATGATTTCCTTTTTTGTCGGAAGGTTTATCGCTCGCACTCTGGATATTATTTCTCGAAGCGTATTTTTTTCGTTGTAAACGGGAATTATTATCGTAAGAGTCATGGTTTTCGAGTTAATGAAGTTTATGGTATCATGACTTCGACAAACGAGACAAACTTTTAATGTGGCTTATCGTCGTATGGATGATGATAAACAATCACCTATATCAAAAGATTCGATTTTGGGCGATGTTGTCCAGCGATATCCCGAAACCGCGGAGATTATGCTCGAATACGGACTGCATTGCGTGGGGTGTTTCGCGAATCAGTTTGACACGGTAGAGCAAGGGGCGCTTCTTCACGGCATGGACGAAGAGGAGATAGAAGAGATGCTCGACAGGGTGAATGAAGCCGTTCGGGAACGGGAATCTCATACCTGATGCTAGTTTTAAATTTTAAATTTAGCAATTAGTTTTCAATAATCTGATTTTAATTTAAAATCGAGAATTGAAAATTCATAAATTAAATCCATGACCGAATACAAACAAGAAAAAAAACGGCAACGCAAGATTGCCAAAATAGTTGTTAAAAGAGAAGATTGCATTGGCGCGTCTCCGTGTATCGCGGTTGCTCCCGACGCGTATGAATTGGACGAAGAAAACATTGCGGTGGTAAAGAGCAGTTGGAAAAATCATTCAGATGAAGAGATTTTGCTTTCGGCTCAGTCGTGTCCGACTTTTGCGATATACCTTTATGACGCAGATGGCAATCAGATATTCCCCGAGGACGGTTAAAGTTTCGGAATATTGATTTGCGCCCATATAAGCGACAACAATAACGGTATTTGTATCGCGATGCCCGACTTCAGGGACAGATTGTCCTTCCAGGTGTTTTGAATCTTATCGTGAAGTTTTGATATTGTTCCGAGCGGTTTTATTCGTTTTCCGGTGATTATATAAAGGCCCCATATCAAATCCGGAACAGCGGAACCGACGGACGTCCAGTATGCCACTTCCGGATTCGATATCGGCAGTCGTTTCATGGCAAATATCGCAAACACCCATACAAACAAAATATCCGTTAACGCTACGAATAGGATTTTTATCTTTTTTCGTTTTGGAGTTTTTTCAACCCATTCTTTCAGTCCCTTGTCGCCGTGCGGGAAAAAATCCAAAAACAAATGAGATATTACGCCCGCGACGAAACCAATGATTCGCGATGAGATTGTTTCCGATATTACGACCGCTGTTGCGACGTGAACCGTTATGAACATATATTATTTCTCGTTTGATATTGACATCAATTCCCGTATGCAGTATACTGCGCGGTGACGTTGAATGCAATATAACGATGACGCGGGGTAGAGCAATGGCAGCTCGTCTGGCTCATAACCAGAAGGTTGTCGGTTCGAATCCGACCCCCGCCACCAAAAAACACCGACCGCAAGTCGGTGTTTTTTGATATTGAATCATTTGTTTAATATTTTATAAAACGCGCTCTGTCTGTTGGCAAGTATGTGCGAACCGCGCGTAACGGTATTGATCCCCACGCCTAATTCATCGACAATCTCACGTTGGCTCATACCTTCGTTTAGCAGTTTGACCACTTGCCATCGTTGCGCAAGATATAGCTGTTCGGCGGGAGTTAGAAGGTCTGTGAGAAACGCGGTTAGAGATTGTTTGGTGTGAGCCGATTTTTGTATGAGAGTTATATTGCTACAAGTTGATTTAAACTTTCATATTCGTCTTTAGGGTTGTCAGATTTCCAAATACCGGAGCCGATTACGATTCGATTTGCTCCCGCTAGAGAAATATCGGTGATGTTGTCTTTTTTTATACCGCCGTCAATTTCTATCGTTATGTCTTTGTCGTTTTTTCGTATTTCGCGGATTTTGTTCAGAGTTTCGCGCTCGAACCGACGGCCCTGAGCGCCGGGCGTTACGGAGAGCAATAATACGAAATCAATATCATGCATTTGCGCTTTGATATCTTCAATCGGCGTTTTTGGGTTTATGGCAAACCCTATTTCCATTCCGTACTCTCGCATTTCTCTGATTATCCTGTTCGGTTCTTCCATGGCTTCCATGTGCGCCGATACGCGATTGAATCCGAGTGAATACAAAGTGGCGAAATACCGTTCCGGATTTTGGACCATAAGATGCGCTTCTAGGGTGAGTGTATTGTCGGAAACCGCGAATGCGTCAAGTTCGTCCGGAGACAATGTCTTGGAATCGACGAACTTGCCATCGGTAAAATCGATTTGGACCGTTTGAGCGCCAAACTCTTCGGCTTGCTTTAACTGGGATTTGAGCACGGCATTATCATCGGTAAGAATGGCGGGAATTATTTCTATCATATATCACAGAAAACATAAAACCACATTATCACCCCGTAAGTATATCACGGTGCGTGTTTTTTGAATATGCGCGCCATGGAAGTGCGCTACGATACAATGAGCATACATCGACTTGACAACTCTCTCTCTCTCTCTGCTTAGATGAGCGGATACAATCCGTTCTTTTTTCACATTTATCTTAAACCACCCTAGCGGGTGGGAAAGGAGCGCGCGATGCCACTTTTAGCTGTCGCCATAGCATTTTTTTTGTTTTTCATTATTTTTGCGGGGGATGTCGTAAAGTCTCTCAGTCGCATCGCTGATGCGATTGAGAGACTGAAGAATCAGGACGATTCTTCTTTCGAAGGGTGATTTTATCGGGAGATAACACGTATGTGCGATCTCCCGCCTTTTTTTATCTCTTAATTCATTCGGTATTCCAGGTTTGCTCGTTGTATAACGGACATGATAAGCCACCATATAAAAAACATCGAAGGAAGAGTCCAGAGATAGTGATCGAACAATCCGAGCAATAACAATGAAACAAGAATCGTCGCGAACGCCGTTTTCTCGACAGCCAATTCTCGGCTTTGTTTCGGTATTACTATGTTAAGGGCTATTATTATAATCAACGCGATCAAGCCTGCAATGCCGAGTTCTGCAAATACGAGCAAATATACGTTATGAACAGGCTGAATATCATAATCCTCTCTTTGGGGATTTTTTTGTTGTAAGGTTTTTGTATATGTTCCTATTCCGACGCCAAGAATAGGTTTTGCCTGTATCATATCTCTCGCTTCAGATATGCCCGCGACGCGTTCCGTTATGCTTCGCTGTTCGAGACGTCCTGACGCGTCAAGTCGGGAATCGATAATGGACGGATATATCGCAACATACAAAGAGATTATCGTTATTATCGGAAGAATCGCGATTTGAGCGAAGCTTGCGGGTTTTAATGGCTTGGATAATCGCTTTGCGAGACATGCGATTGCGATAATTGAAATCGCGACCCACGCGGACCTTGAAAATGTCAACAGAAGAGAAATGGCAAGCAAGATATAACAGGCGACAAGCGACAATCTCTTGATTATGAAAACTTCATAACTCTTTTTGAATTCCAGAGTTTGTATCAGATAGCTGACAAGAATCATTCCGATGACAATCAATCCTCCCAGCACGTTCGGATGAGGCTGTGAACCGTACGCTCGAAGCCACCTGCCGTCACTTGTCTCTATGACCGATGTTCCGGATACCGACGCGTCATGAGGCGCCATGCCGAGCCATTTGCTTGTTATGATGTCGCTTTGCGTTAAGAACTGCGCGATTCCAAGTGTCGCTTGAATCGTTATCGCAAGCGCCAAAACAATCGAGAGTTTTCTGATATTGACGGATGTTTTCGGTATTATATGCAAAATCGTTATTCCGAGCAACAGCCTGATTGACCAATACAGAGATAGATTCACATCGAATGACCTAATGACGCTGATTAAAGATATTATCAAAAGAAAGCATGATATCAGGATAATCCAATGATACCGGTTTTTGGTGTCAAATCCGGACGGTATTTTGATGTCCGAATTTTTAATTCCTTTGAAAAACCATATAACGACAACGGCAATGAGAACGATGTCAAATGCGTAGATGCTCATCTGCTGAAATGGTATATCGGAGTCAACAAAAATCCACCGCGTTTGCAGTGGCAATAAAAACACAAAAAGATAGATGAGTGAATCTATGAGGTTGTTTTGTTTGAGCAGGCGAAACATGGAATATGGCGTGTTAACCTGCGCGATAAAAAATTGACGGTTTGAAAATTTTCAATTATCGATTTTCACCGAATTTTCTATTTTTGCGTGTGTTTATTGAAAATTGGAAATTGAAATATTGATTATTGGGAACGTGATTATGTAAATTGATTTTGAATGACACTTTGTGTTCTTTGAGCCCATAGTTCTTTATAGCGCTTTCTTCTGTCTTGGTCGTGGAATTTTAGCATAGTGTCGGAAATTACAACAGCGTTTGTCGAGTCTTTCCCCATTTTTTTGAGTTTTTCGGGCATGATTCGCATCTCGAACCATCTGGCTAAACGTTCTTGATATTTTGCGTCAAATATCGACATCATGCCGTGTACCCAAGTCGGTGGCGGATTTATTCTGCGTCGATAAGCTGGTATATAAGATATTTCATTCGGGACATAACTTTGCGTCCACGAATTTCGTTGAACGAATTTTTCGTATGTTTGGTTTTTGTTATAAATCGGAACAATGGTGCTTATCCAATACGCAAGATATATGTCATCCGGTATTGCGATTGCTCTCAGGTCGCAGTCGGTGTCGGTTATATAAAAACTCGCGTCGATTTTATCTTTTCGGTTTTCGCGCGCGTCTCCAAAACGCTTGAGCCTGGGGCGTAATCTGAGAACCCTAAGAGGAGCGACAACAAAAAATCTTGTAATCCATATACGACCGTTTTCGGTTATTATGAACAAATCTATATCGGAGTCGTCTTTCGCGTTGCTTATTCCGAGTGTGTTGCAAACGGATATCATATTAATCCATGGAATGAAAGATAATATTTTGGAAATTTTCAACGCGCGCTTGAATTTGCGTTCTGCATGGTTGTATCGCGTTTTACGAGAGCGAACAGTATCGCTTCGTCCTTTTAGAAAAAAGAACGCCTCGGAAGATTCAATCCGCTTGTTCAATTCTTTCGAGTTTTGGAGTGAATTCTCAACTTCGGACAGTTCGGCTTTGTGTCGCCACAGGTGCCGGTGGATTTCACGAGAAGTAAGAGGAAAGTCAAACAAGTCGAACCAGGCTAGAGTTTTGATTATGGCGTTATCGAGCGCGTTCATAATGTGATAATAGTCAAGGAACAAGTTGCGAAAATAAACAAAATCAAACCCAGGCGGACAAGCGTTTAAAAAATCCGGAATTATGTTTTTCGCGAGCTTGTTTTTCAAGTTATCCCTTGAAGTATTGTAATATCCGCGCCGAGTTTGTTCAAGCGGGGGCAAACATCTTCATAACCGCGATTTATTGTGTAGACGTTTCGAAGTATTGATGTCCCTTTTGCCGCCAGCATTGCGATTAGCAACATGGCGGCGGGTCTGAGCGCCGGGGGCGAGACGATGTCGGCGGGCGCGAAATCGGTCGGGCCGTCTATGTATATTCTATGCGGGTCTGCCAGAGTTACGCGAGCCCCAAGTTTGTTAAGTTCGGTCATGTATATCGCGCGGTTTTCGTACATCCAGTCATGGATAAGGGTGCGTCCGGATGCCAACGCCGCGATAGGGGCGAAAAAAGGAAGATTGTCGGCATTGATACCCGGATAGGGGAGTGAATGGATTTTGTCCGTGCCACCGAGGGCGGTAAGTTTCGATTGATATGTCTTTATGTCCACAAGATCGGTATATCCGTTGGCCGCCTTGTATTGTCGTGTTATTTCATACTTAAATCCCATGTTCTCAAGTTTTAGAAGTTCGAGTTCGAGAAAATCTATGGGACAACGTTTTACCGTTATCGACGATTGCGTCACTATGCCTGCAGTGATAAACAGCATCGACTCAATCGGGTCTTCCGTCAAAGTATATGTTATATCGGTATTGATGTCCGGTTTTCCTCGCACGACAAGTTTGGATGTTCCTATGCCCTCTATCTTAACACCAAGCGCTTGCAGGAAATAGCATGTTTCTTGCACTTGATAATTTGCGGGAGCTTTTTTGATTGTTGTGACGCCGTCTATTGTCGCCGCCGCGAGAAGGGCGTTTTCGACCACCGTGTCGCCGGCTTCGTACAGCACTATGGTATTTGCTCGCTTTTCCTTGATTGATACGGTGTATGTTTTGTCTTTAATCTCAATATTCAACCCGAGCTTTTCAAGGGCAAGCAAGTGTGGCTTGACGGTTCGCACTCCAAGTACGCAACCTCCCGCAAACGGAATACTATACCGTTTCAGCTTATGGCTCAATGCGCCAAGCAACAAAAAAGCGATGCGAGTTCGTCGCGCCGATTCGATATTGATTGTGTTCATCGACGGTTTTTTCGGAGGGATTATCGTCAGGTCTCTTCCATGCCATTTGATTGATACGCCGATACTTGTCAGAACTTCTATAACTCGATGCACTTCTTCGATATGGGGTACGTTTTTTATGGTTGTTGCGCCTTTGTTTATGAGAGACGCGAACAAAAGGGCGATTGCTCCGTTTTTTGACGTATTGGTCGTTATGCTTCCTCTCAGTTTTTTACCGCCAACAACTTTATAACTGATGGTGCCCCGAGAGAGTGAGATAATATTGTGGTTCAGCGCGGTACTGATTTTGAGGAGCATCTCGGTGCTGAAATTTTGTTCACCCTTTTCCATGCGCGCGACGGCGGACTGGCTGGTGTTGAGCATTTTTGCAAACTCCTTTTGCGTGATATGCTGGCGCTTGCGCAACTCGGTAATGAATTTACC
>WFTB01000044.1 GCA_015485695.1 Patescibacteria group bacterium
AGGATAAATGACCTTATTGAGCAAATAGAAACGGACAAGGCAAAAGAAGTGAAGGTGTTTGAAAAAACCGGAAAACTCCTTGAGGCGCAACGGCTAAACCAGCGTGTTTCGCACGATATTGAGATGATGCGCACAACCGGATATTGCTCGGGCATTGAGAATTATTCGCGATACTTTGATGGAAGAAATCCGGGCGAGCGAGCATATACTCTTATGGATTATTTTCCGAAAGACTTTTTGTTGATAATAGATGAATCGCACATGACAATCCCCCAAATCGGAGCAATGTATAAAGGCGATCGCGCTCGCAAGGATACGCTTATCGAATACGGATTCAGGCTCAAATCCGCGTATGATAACAGACCGCTAACGTTCGAAGAGTTCGAATCTGTCATACCGCAAACGATCTATGTGTCCGCCACCCCTGGCAAATACGAGATGGAAAAACTCAAAACGAAAGCCTCAAAGCGAAAAACAGGGGATAAAAACTCAATACAAAAGCAATCGCAATCATCGAAAACGGACGGGCTCGTAGAACAACTCATCCGTCCGACCGGACTCGTCGACCCGAAAATTTCAATCCGTCCGATAAAAGGGCAAATCGACGATTTGATGAATGAGATACAAAAGACGGTCGCAACAAAGCAGAGGGTTTTAGTTACAACCATGACTAAGCGCATGGCCGAGGATCTTGCTGAATACCTCCAAGACGCAGATATCAAAGCATGTTATCTTCACTCAGAGATTGATACACTTGAGCGATTGCAAATACTTAACGACCTGCGTAACGGTGTTTATGATGTGCTGGTGGGCATTAATTTACTGCGCGAAGGTTTGGACTTGCCGGAAGTGTCACTCGTCGCGATTCTTGATGCCGATAAGGAAGGTTTTCTGCGTTCCGATACCGCGCTTATCCAAACCATGGGCAGAGCGGCGCGACATGTCGAAGGGCGTGTTATTATGTATGCTGATACGATTACCGGTTCCATGAAGCGGGCAATCGACGAGGTCCGGCGTCGCCGGAAGATTCAGGAAACGTATAACAAGAAACACGGTATCACCCCAAAGGGAATAAAAAAAGCCATTAAAGAAGGAGTGCTCGGATATGTGCACCGTGAGCGAAAAGACGCGGTACCGCCACTGCCAAAAGACATCACCGAACTTCCCGGGGAAGAGATTGAACACATTATCAAAACTCTCAAGAGTCAGATGGAGCTCGCTGCTCAGAATCTCGAGTTCGAATCAGCGGCCACACTCCGAGATCAGATAAAAAAGCTTGAGGAGCATCAGAAAGGTAGAAAAGAGAGAAGGGACACAAGGCGCGGAGGGCAGTTCGCGCGGTTGAAAGGGTTGAGAGGGTAATTTTTGCGAAATCCGCTGATATTAGTGAAGTTGTTTGTAAATCTGTAAATTTTTCTTTACAGATTTGTTATTTTTTGCTAATATATAAATACACATATGAAAAAGCGCCTACCCTATCACCATATAATAAAATACCTAAACCATAAAAATGCTCTTGTTATCACCGGTATGAGACAGGTCGGCAAGACCACGCTGATGAAACATATTTATGACAAGATCACCGATAAGTCAAAATTGTGGTTTGATTTTGACAATCCTTTGGATCAAAAAGTGTTTGAAGACGACGACTATCATACGGTCTATCATCGGCTTCATAGCCTTGCCGGAGGAGAGGACAGGTTTGTCGTGTTTATCGACGAGATTCAAAATTATCCTGAGATAACCAAGGTGATAAAGTTTCTTATAGATCATTATCGCGTTAAATTTATTGTTACCGGCTCATCAAGCTATTATCTCAAAAACTTATTTCCCGAGTCATTAAGTGGACGTAAGTTTTTGTATCACCTTCAGCCAATGAGCTTCCAGGAGTATCTTTATTTTCATGATATTATTTCACTTAAAGAAGCTCTTTCTCACTCTCTTGATCGCGCATTGTTTGAGCATGGTGAGTTTGTGCTCAAAAAAAGGAGCCAAGCGTATGAACAGTTTATGATGTTTGGTGGGTTTCCTGAGGTGGTGCTTACCAAAGATGATAAAACCAAAACAGAAGTATTAAAAAACATCATAACTTCATTTTTTGAAAAAGATATTCATGTTCTCTCCGATCTCAAGGACATACGTGAGTTACGCGACCTGATATTGCTCCTCGTTCCACGTGTTGGGTCGACGTTACAAATAACGAGATTATCAAGCGAGTTAGGTATCAATCGTATGAAAATATATGATATGCTGGAATTACTCCAGGCGACTTTTTTCATACATCTGCTTCCCAAATTTTCACGAAGTATTGATAAGAGTATCGCGAGTGGCAGGAAGGTGTATTTCAGCGACACTGGTTTACTACGCGCCATTGGTAGCGTGAACGAAGCTCAACTATTTGAAAACACAGTCATCAATCAACTGAGCCACCTGGGAGAAGTCAGTTTTTACCGTGAACGTGAGACATCGGAAATAGATGCTATTCTCGATAAGCAATTTGCATTTGAGATTAAAACAACAGGTACCCAGAAGGATATACGAAAAGTAAATAAACTTTCAGACAAACTCGAGCTCAAAAAATCCTACGTTATCAGCTACAATTATCGTGATATTCCCGGAATCGTGTATCCCCATTTTTTCTAGACCAAATTTCAAGTTTCAAACCCAAAACAGTAATCCAATGTTGTTGTCAAACCGTAAAACACAATGAAAATTACTCATACTCACACTTCACCCACCCCTGTTCAGTGAATTGTTGTAGATATGCTTTTTTTTGAGTTGCCGAGTGGGTCGAATTCGAATTTGATGGTGGTTGGAGGTGTAGGTGTGTGTAATCTATATGGAGCTTGATATTCTTTACACGATAGTGAGTATTTACAATTTTGATTAAACTTATCTTGGAGCGGTATGATTTTGTGAATATTAAAAAATAACATGCCACAAGACACGACACACGAACAGCACGTACACGAAGCGATAAACTACGCCCTTCGCATGATGAAGATGAAGGGGTTTTTGTTTCGACCGATGCGGCGGAGCGGGCCGGTGAAGAAAAACACAGGTTATGTTGAGGGGCACACGTCGCTTGCGAGCAAGATTATAGTTATAGATATTTACACGGCGCGACTTAGAAAGCCAAAAAAGATGTCCGCGATTCTCTCGGTGCTCGCCCATGAAATCGCCCACCACCAAAAAACCCCGTACCGTCAGTGGCACCGAGGTCGATGGATTACGCGTATGCATTATCCAAAGTTTTACAAGCAAGTGAATAAAAACATAGCAAAGTTCAAAAAAGACAAAGTTTTGAAGAGGTTTTATGAGTGAAATCGCACATTTTTGTTGATGGGAGGTTTGGTTGCGCTAGTACGTGTATTTTGATAGTCTTAACCCATCACAATTATAAATATAATTATATGACCGTTGACGAACGATTTAATCTGATAACACGAAATTTGGAAGAGGTGATTACCGAAGACGATCTTCGGTACTTTTTGGAAAACGATATTCCGCTCAAGCACTATATCGGATTTGAGCTTTCGGGTCAGTTGCATATCGGTTCCGGACTCGTTACCATGATTAAGTACAAAGATTTTATCGATGCCGGAGTTGATGCGACTATTTTTCTGGCAGATTGGCACGCATGGATTAATGACAAGCTCGGTGGAGAGATGGATGTAATACAGGGTGTCGGGGTAAAATATTTCAAAGAGGCTTTCAAGGCATGCATGAAATGCGTTGGAGGAAATTCCGATGATATTCAATTTCTTCAGGGATCGGATCTTTACCGCGGAAACGACAGGTACTGGGAGACCGTACTGAATGTTTCCAAGAGCACAACGCTCAGTCGTATTCAGCGCAGTATCTCGATTCTTGGTCGCAAGGAAGGAGAGTCGGTAGACTTTGCCAAGCTGGTTTATCCGGTGATGCAGGTTGCGGATATTTTCATACAAGGTATCAGCTTGGCCCACGCAGGCATGGATCAGAGAAAGGCTCACGTTGTTATGCGAGATGTCGCGGATAAGGTATCGGAATACACGGGATTGCCGGACAATCGCAAGCCCGTGGCGCTTCATCATCATCTGATTCTGGGACTCGGTAAACCGCCAAAAGAAGCGAGAGAGGGCGAAATAAATCACGAGGTTTGGGAAGATATGAAAATGAGCAAGTCAAAGCCTGACACGGCGGTATTCATAACCGATTCCGCAGAAGACATTGAGCGCAAGGTCGGTAAAGCGTACTGTCTTGAGGGTGACACCAATTTCAACCCGATACTTGATTGGATTGAGTATCTTGTGTTTCCGATTAAAGGAAGTTTCACGGTTGAACGCGAAGAAAAGCACGGAGGGAACAAGGAGTACGAATCTTATGATGACCTGGAAAAAGACTTTGTGTCCAAGCAACTCCATCCGGTCGATGTCAAAAAAGCGCTTTCAACGGCTCTGATTGAGATTTTGGCCCCGGCTCGCGAACACTTCGAATCCGGGGAAGCGAAAGAGATTCTTGAAGAAATGAAATCCATAACCACTACCAGGTAGATTAAAATTATAAATCATAAAACAAGGCCATTAGGCCTTGTTTTTGTTGTATTAAACTTTTTTACATCAGACCCATCTTTTGCTTTACTTCTTCTATGGTTTCGCTTGCAATTTTCCGAGCGCGTTCCGATCCTTCCGCGAGTATTGAGGCGATGTAGTCCAGGTTGTTTTCCAGTTCCGCGCGCTTTTCTTGAATCGGCTTTACAAATTCTACCATATAATCCGCGAGAACCGCCTTTAGTTCAGAATATTGCAAATCTTTATTTTCGAATTTTTCATACATGTGATTGTAGGTGTCTTTCGGAGCCACTTGTTCGAGAAGTGTGAACAGATTCTTAGTTCCCGCGGTCATGGCGATATCGGTGCCGGTTACCGCCGACATTATTTTTTTGCGAATCGTGTCCGGATTGTCCGATATGGCGATATAACTCTTTGGACCCAAGGACTTGCTCATTTTTTTGTCTGGGTCGTGCATTGACATTATACGGAGAGGGTTTTGAATAGTATTTTTGGGTATTGGAAAAGTGTCGCCGAACATTCGGTTGAATTTTTTGGCCAGATCGCGCATGAGTTCGATATGTTGCGTTTGATCGTCTCCAACCGGCACGGCTTCCCCTTTGTACAGCAACACATCGGCCGCCATAAGAATCGGGTAGTTTAAGATTCCGCCTTGAGGTTCTTTGAACCGCTCTTTGAATTCTTTGTACTGAATCATTCGTTGGAGCTCGCCAACCGGAGTAATCGTATTGAGAAGCCACATGAGCTCACAATGCTGAGGAACGTGTGATTGGATAAACAAAGTGCTTTTGTCGGGGTCTATTCCGCCCGCGATATAATCGAGAACCACTCCTTTGATTTGGTCGCGCAAATCTTTAGGCTCGTAGGGTTTTGTGATTGAGTGAAGGTCAACAACGCACAAAAAAGAGTCGTATTCGTCCTGTCGATTGACGGCTGGCAAAATCGCCCCAAGGTAGTTTCCTATATGCAGACTCCCAGTCGGTTGAATACCTGTAAATAATCGTTGTTTTTTATTATTCATAGTGGTTGTATTAAATCACATAAGAGCCAAAAACACAAAAGAGTGGAATTTCTCAATAATAGTAATCTGTCGCAGTTAGTCAAAAACCAAGAAACGCCCATGTTTCAGGGCGTTTTCATTGGTTTTAATCAAGCAACCGGTTTCATACTTCGATGATTACCGGAAGTACCATTGGGCGACGTTCGGTTTTCGTAAATATAAATTGCCCCAGATCGTTTCGTATTTTGTTTTTTATGAACATCTCCTGCGCCGGTGTTCTAGGGTCGTAGTTTTTCATGACGACCGTTTTTACCTTGCGACGCATTGCTTCCACCAAGTCTTTGTTTTCTTTTAAATGAATGAACCCTCTCGATACCACGTCCGGATTTTGTATCAGCTTTCCGTCGCGTTTGCGAATAGTCGCTATCACAACAACCATTCCGTCATCTGCAAGCATCTTTCTGTCGCGCAACACTATGTGCGAAACATCGCCTATTCCCAGTCCGTCGACGAATACATAGTCTGTGTTCACTTTTTCATCCGTTACTTTAAGACCTCGTTTGCTGAATTCCACAATCTGACCGTTGTCAGTTACGAACACGTTTTTAGGATCGAATCCCTCACCCAGAACGATTTTTTCCGCTTCGCGCAATATGTAGTGATTGGCAAATACCGGAGATACGTATTTGGGCTTGGTTTGTCTTAACAGCAATTTGATATCTTCTTGTTTTGCGTGCCCTCCCGCATGCACATTCATAAGTTCTTTGTGAGCTACATTTGCCCCTTGTCTGTATAAGCTGTCCTTCAGACGCTGGATGGTGCGTTCGTTTCCCGGAATCACCGATGATGAGAAAATAACGGTATCGTTCGGCTCTATTCGTATGTGACGGTGTTCTTTGTTCGCGATTCGAACCAATACCGACCGCTCATCGGCTTGAGAGCCCGTGCAAATGATGCATATCTTTTTGTCGGGATATTTTCCAACGTCTTTTATATCGATAATGCTTGTCGGTTTTATCTTTATAAACCCGAATTCTTTTCCGATTTCAACTGCGGCCTTCATGGAAAATCCGTCAATCGCGACTTTGCGCCCAAGTTTTTCGGCGGATTGCATAACCTGACCGATACGCTCAAGCGCGCTTGAAAACGTGGCCACAATCATTCGTCCCGGGGCGTTTTTGATAAGTTGCTCGATGTTTTTGTTTACTTCTCGTTCCGAATCTTGGTGTCCCGGGTGAGTCGCTCCGAGAGATTCGAACATGATAAGCGAAGGAACGGTTTTTGTGTTCCATCTTGCAAGATGCGAAAAATCGGTGGGAGGACCTTCGACCGGGTCAAGGTCGTATCGCCAGTCTCCCATGTGTATAACATTAACAAACGGAGTTTGAACAACAACTCCGAACGCCTCCAAAACACTGTGCGCAACTTCAAAGAAATTAACTTTGAATTTCCCAAATCGCATTTCTTGACCAGCTTCTTTGATTCTTATCGTGTTGAGCTTTGTTTTGAAATTGAATTCTTCCCAGCGTCGCTTTACCAATGCGAGCGTCATGTCGGAGCCGACTATTGTCGGATGTCCCAAATCTTCCATAACATACGGTATCGCACCGATATGGTCCAAGTGTCCGTGTGACAGTATAATGGCGCGAATATTCTTTTTCTTGGCTTTGAGTGATTCTATGTTTGGAATAATATAGTCTACGCCCGGCATGTCTTCTTCCGGAAACTGGAGCCCGACATCAAGTATTATTATGTCGTTTCCCCATTCGAAGACCGTACAGTTACGTCCGACTTCTTCATTTCCTCCAAGCGCGTATATTTTGAGTTTGGAGTCGGACGCTTTGCTTATCGGCGTTGAATTATTGTCTTTAATCGCGATTGTTCCGGAGTGACCGCGTCGTCCGTTTCGCGTTCCGGTCGAGCGACAGTCGGGCCGGTTTCTTGATTGCGATACAGACTTCGTTTTTGATTGCGTTGCTGTTCGTTTTCTTTTTTGCGTGCTCTCTGCGGTAGGTGATAATCGGTTTTCGGTTGACCTTGAGCGTCCCTGTTGTCCGGATCGCGCGCTTCGAGCTCTTTTCGTTACCGTCTTGGGTCGTCTGTGTTGACGAGCGGATGAAGAGTTTTCGGACACATTGATAGTTTGTTTCTGAGTTTTTTCAGTCATAATTTTTATATAAGAAAATAGCCAATGAATTCAAAAGAGAATTCATATTTAATCTGATAACAGTGTTGTTTTTGAATAAAAGTTTATCGTTTAATTCGAGCTTTCAAATCAAAGCATTATACGAGCGCGCAACGACGAACCCCTGTTTTACTTGTACAGAAAAGGTCTTTGTTGGACGTTGCATAAATTTGATTGTGGAGAAAAATGCGGTTGAGCGCTAGCCTTGTGTCATTATATAGCTTTTCGATATTTAAGCGTATTGTGACAAGAGTATGGATAAAGCTCGTGAACGAATGTGGACGATGTAGGACTCGAACCTACGACCCTCTCGGTGTAAACGAGATGCTCTAGCCAACTGAGCTAATCGTCCGAATTTTTAGTATGCCTACTTTTCTGTGCCGAAGAGAGGACTTGAACCTCCACGAGGTTACCCTCACTACGCCCTGAACGTAGCGTGTCTACCAATTTCACCACTTCGGCAGGTGTTCTTGTCTCGTGCTTTTGTCGCGTAAATCGATAGTCTGAATAGAATGCTAGTTTGAGACAGCATTGATATTCACCTTGGGAAGAAGAAGGAATACGCGACCATGATAACAGAGATTTGTCATTGTGTCAACCGATTTTAATGTTTCCGGGTTTGATTTAGCGAAAACGCATTATTGTTCATTTGATGATTCGTTTTTATTTTTCAATACTCTTTTGGTGTCAATGTACCATTTTCGGACTCTTGCGAACCTGTCAGAAGGAGCCATGATGGTGATTTCATCTATTCCTTTTACGCGATTATCCACCGGATATATGTAATCGGGGTTGTACAGAAAAACAGCCGGGATTTCTTTTGTCAATATACCTTGAAATTGTTCGTATATTTTTGTTTTTTCCGATTTGTCGGAAGTGTTTCGAGCGCCTTCTAACAATTTGTCGGCGCTTTGCGACTTAAAATTCGAAAGATTCAGTCCGGCACGTGAAATTTGCGATGAATGCCAGAACGGATACGGGTCTGAGTTTAGTCCGGTAATTTGACCGAATAACAATATTTCAAAATCACGAGGACTTATTACATCTCTTTGTATCGTATCCGTGTTTAGAACCCTAAGTTCAACAGATACGCCCAACGATTTCCACGAATTCATTATGAAGGTCGCAACTGCGACGAGCTCCGGCGTGTCTGCCGTGGTGAGTTTTAGAGCAAGCGGTTTTCCGTCTTTGTTTTTCAGGATTCCGTCATCGGATTTTGTCCACCCTTCTTTTTCCAGCAGTTTTACCGATTCCTCCGCGTCGAATTCAAGGCTTGATTTAGGATTGTCATAATATGTGTTTTCCAATATCAATGGTCCGCCTATCACTCGCCCTTGATTGTTTAAGGTTTCTCGCAATAATTTGCTTTTATCTATACCTTTTGCCAGAGCTTTTCGTATTTCTCTATTGGTTATCGGCGAATTCGAAGAAAGATTGAAAAAAACGGCGGTGTATTGAGGAAGACGCATCGTTCTCGGGTTTATTTTCGATCTTTTGATTTGATTCATTGTGTTCGGGGATATGAAACTCAAACCGTCCACTTCGCGCTGATTAAAAGCTTTTATTGCTTCATCTTGAGTATTGAAAAACTTCATTGTTATCGTTTCTATCAGAGGCGCGCCCAGATGATATCGCTCGTTTCTTTCCATTGTATAGGAGCGAATGGTGCCAAATTTCGTTTTTTTCAATTTTTTAAATCGATACGGTCCGAGTCCCATAGGTTGCAAGTTGAAGTCGGTGAACCGTATTGACTCCGGAGTTATATTGCTCCAGATGTGCTTCGGCAATATGCCGACAGTCATGGACTCTATAAACGGATCGAATGCTTTCGGTAATTCTATTTTTATCGAACTGTCGTCTATTTTTGTTATTTTGACATCCTTAAAGGCGAGCATTCGAGAGCTTTGGTATTCAGGATTCTGAATGGTTGTCAATGTGTACACCACATCGTCTGCGGAAAAAGGTTTTCCGTCCGGCCATTTTATGCCATCTTTAATTGTGAACGTATAAATCTTGCCGTCGTCCGATATTGTCCACTCTTTAGCCAAATCCGGAGATATGTTCTCTCCATCAAAACGAACCAGTCCCGCGTATAGCAGATTGACCAAGTCTTTATCCGTTGGATTATTGTCGGAATACAGGGGGTTTATGAATCGGGGTCCGCCAACCGTTCCTTCGACATAGTTCCCGCCGGAACTTGGCACGGATACCGTAAAAGTCGTTATCGCACCGATTATTATCCCAAAAACGGACAAAACAAAAAGAGCGCACATTCCCGCAAAGACCCTCAGCTCTTTTGGAGGAAGCACTTTTGGCAATCGTCTCAAGCGATATATTCGCGATGATTGTTTCATAGCCTTAAACTATGTCAGGATGATTCTAGCTATCCCAAGCCCGAGGAAGATAACCGAAAGAGCAACGGTTATGTTAAATAGCGTTTTCTCGGCTCCGCGTTTGGTTGAGTATACTTCGCTTCCGGAGCTACCGCCTATTGCGCTACCGAAACCGGTACCTCTTTGTTGCATGAGTATCGCTCCCGTAAGAAGAATAGCGGTTATAACCTGAAGAGTGGTGAATATTTGTTCCATAGCATTATGAGTTAGACTGATGATAAAGGTATCAATATGGGGGAGTTTTGTCAATGATTCGTCCTCTATCACGTCAAATGCGACGCAAAACCATTGGGATTATTCGAGTTTGGCGCATGAGTTTGGTTTCGGAAGTCGCTTCTTGAACAGCTTGTTGTTTTTGTGCTGTTTACCTAAAATGGTTGCGTTGGTATAGTGAAGTCGTATGAAACGCGTAGAATTTTCCAAGATACCAGATTTGATAAATGCCCCAAGTACGATTCTGCTGGATATTGACGGTACTTTGTTGGCGGACGGAGAAGATGTTGTCCCGAGAGACTTTGTGGAAACGGTTTCTTTGATGAAAGAAAACCACATTGTTTTTTTGGTGACGAATTCCAGGAAAATCGAGCGCGGAGAATCGATTGCCGAGCAGTTGGGTGTAAGTTGCGTCAAAAGTCGATACAAAAAGCCGAATCCCAAAATCATAGAAAAAATTTCCATGGATACGGAAAAATCCGTTGTCGTAATTGGCGATAAAATGTTTACCGACGGCTTGTTTGCTCGATATATTGAAGCCGAGTTTCTGTTGGTCGAGCGCATTACGTGCCGAAGAGACCGTTTTTTGATTAAGTTGAGTTATTTGGTTGATGATGCGTGCTCGGTTTGCGTGAGATTGGCGCGCTTGTTAAAGAAGATGTAAAAATACTGCATCGCGCTGATATATGACAATGCAAGTGCAATCAAGCTTATTGCAAGCGTTGTGATTCCCAAGTTGAGTGAAGGGTATAGTAATTCAATCAAAGCGCTACACACCATAATGAACATTGACGCGGTTTTCGCTTTAGCCGTAAAAATCGCCGGGACCACCGTTTGTCGTGACGCGAAATGACTTCGAATACCGTCAATGGTAAGGTCTCTTACGATCAATAGTAAAATCACAACGGGCGGTATTATGTTTGTCGGATATAATATTATCAGCATCGTAAAAAGCAGTATCTTGTCTGACAGCGGGTCGAATATTTTGCCGAACGACGAAACTATGTCTAGCGACCTTGCGATTTTGCCGTCCGCGTAATCGGTAACGGTCGCAATCAGAAAAAGAACCAACAAAACAAAGTAAAAATTCGAAACATTCAGTGCCGACAGGATTATTATTATAATAGATATCGCTATTCTCGCGATTGTTAGCGCATTCGGTATTTGTTTTATCATAATGCTTTTGTCAACTACCAGTAAGTGTTTTTAATTCCAAGCGCGTACGCGGTTATGTTTGACAGTGTATTTGCCAGTAAAGCGAATACCAATAAGAACACAACTTGATTACCGCTCCATGAAACGATAAAATTCGTTCCGGCTAGGAATAATATCATATAGTCTGTTTGATCAAGTGGTATGAACGGGCGTCCGCTTTGTATGTTTAGTTGGCGCTTTATCACGCTTCCCATCGCGTCCCCGGCAATAACCAAGACTCCGGTTATCGATCCGAAAAAAATCGCGCGCGCGATTGACGAGTATATCCACAAATCGGATTGAGCCGAAGCTGTGATGGAATACCACAAATACTGAATTACGGACACGACGCACGCGCCCATTACGGCGCTAACAAGCCCGCGCCATGTTTTGTTGTCTCCGAGAATGCGCTTGTTTTTTATTGTTCTTCCGCCATCTATCGGTGAATTTAGTTTTTCTGCTATGCGCATTTTAGCGGTAATTACAGGCATCATGTTCGCGACAAATGCGGGAATCGCAAGTATCAGTGTTTCGTAGTATTCCATATGTTTGCGTTGTTTGTTATCGCGCAAGAATCATGATTCCGTATATGGAATGCGCGGTCATATATATGGTTGATAAAATCACAAGAGGTGACAATAAAGATATATTGAAAAAAACATCGACGTAAATCAGAGCGTAAAACCAGTACTTTGTTCTTATGCTGAACAACAAAGGTTTGTTAATCAGGTTAAGAGATATCGATACCGCGATCAGTGATACATACGATACGGCGTATCCGATAAGCCACGCGGCAGAAGCCAATGATGCGTATATGGCAGATATTACCATCAACACAAGACTTGTGTGATCGATAAATACGTCAATCAATGTCCCTTTCGCGCTTTGACGGTTTTGAAATCTTGCAAGAGGGCCATCCACCCCGTCCGACAATAAATGAAAAATCAGAGCATACATTGAGTAAGTCGCGTTAACGGGCAGTAGAACTCCCGCCGTAATTGCTCCGATAAGACCCGCGACGCTGATGAAATTCGGATGAACGTTCATTTTCGAAAGAAAACGAAGCAACGGCTTTAGGATTTCCGTCCTTTTTTTCGCGAATGCGTCCTGTATTCCGGCATCGGTTTTTGAAAAGAAACTTATGTCTTCGGGGATTTTTGATTGCATGTTTACATCGCGCGACAAATGAGATAACCGCGCGTTAAGTATAGTATCATGAGTCATTATGCGCAATAACGCGCGTGACGCGGCGTAGTGCGTGCGTTCGAACTTTGCAGAATATAAAGCTCCGGTTTCCGTATTGCCGTTTTCGCAAATAACCTTCTGTGTTTTAAGGTTTAGTGTTTTGAATATTGCGCGAGTCAAAATAATCCGTTAATACATCAGCCTTATTACGCCCTATTATTCGTATCAAATCGTCTTTTGAGGCTTTTTTTATGAATTCAATCGAACCGAACGCTTTGCGCAATTTTTTTCTTGTGACCGGTCCTATTCCGTTTATCTCGTCGAGCTCGGATTCCATGGTTTTGGAACTTCGAGTCGACCGGTGATAATTCAGCCCGAATCTGTGAGCCTCGTCGCGACCGTGTTTCAAAACATTCAGCGCGGGAGACTTTTTCGGCAACAGTATCGCGTATTTTTTGTCCGGTGTGTATATTTTTTCTTCTTTTTTTGCGAGTCCGATAATCGGTATTGTGTCATACCCGTGTTTTTTAAGGACTTGTTTTGACGCGTTGATTTGAGCGCGACCGCCATCGATAACGATGATGTCCGGCTTGCGCGAGAAACTCTTATCGCGCGATGAAAAACGTTTAACGCGACGTTCGAGCATTTCCGCCATCATACCGGGGTCATCCGGAGTGTTGAGTATTTTAATTCTAAACTTTCGATAATCGGTTTTTTTCATAGTCCCGTTTTCACAGGCAACCATCGCGCCAACGGCATGTTTTCCATGAATATTCGAAATGTCATATGTTTCGATGCGGTGAGGGAGCGAAGAAAGTTTGAGTATTGCTTTGAGTTCGGTTAGAGCCTTTTCGGCTTCGGCGGTAGTTCGTTTGTTCTTGTCGAAAAACGTTTGTTTCTGATTTAGATATTCTCGAGCGTTATTGATTCCGAGCTTGAGAAGTTGAGCTTTTTTACCGCGCATGGAAACCGTTACGGGAATATCGAGTATGGCGTTTGATGAAGGAAGTTTTTCGCCAACGATAATTGTGTTTGGTAAATCTTCGGTTGCAAGATAGTATCGACTCAAGAATGCCTCTATTATTTCACCATCGGTATGGAATGTGTCTTTTATTGTGGTATTAAACTTATCTAGCAGTTTGCCGTCGCGCACTTTGAACACATTGACCGCCACCAGTCTCTCGTCTCGGTACACGCTCACGATATCCAGCGTTTCGTCGGTTTGCAGGACTACTTTTTGCTTGAGGTCGAGTTTTTTGAGCGCGTTGATTTGGTCTCGTATTCGCGCGGCCGATTCGAAATTATGACTTTCGCTGTGTCGAGTCATGTGGTCTTCGAGTTCACGCACAAGTTCAATGCGCGAGCCGGCAAGAAAACGCTTGATATCGCCAAACAGCAATGCGTAATCCTCGGGAGTAATCTCTCCGACGCACGGTCCCGGACATCGATTGAGGTGTCTGTTAAAGCACGGATATTTTTTTTTGGGATTCGCGCTCTTGGGGAGCTTGAGGCAGATTGGAAACGTTTTCTTAATCAAGCGCAGAGTCTCTTTTACCGCGCGTCCGGAAGTATATGGTCCGAAGTAGACGGTGCCGGAGTCTTTTTTAAAGTCCGGTCGACGAACGGTGTTCAGCCGTTTCCACGGGCCTTCATTGTCAATAACGATATATTGCCAGTATTTATCATCTTTAAGCATGATATTGTATGGTGGTTTGTGTTTTTGGATTAGGCTTGTTTCCAGTAGAAGTGCTTCATTTTCATTGTCGGTGACTGTTGTTTCGATGCTCGCAATCTTGCCGACCATTATATGTTTTGCCGGAGAAAGGTCCGCACTCTCTCGAAAATAACTCCGAATCCTGTTTTTGAGGTTTTTCGCTTTGCCTATATATAAAATCTTTTTTTTGAAGTCGCGAAACACATACACTCCGGTATTTTTTGGGAGCGCCTCAACGGTAAGATTCAAACTGCGTTTGTTCGGTGTTCTCATATTGCTCGTTACCCGGTCATTTAGCACAATCAATTATGCGTTCGAACTGTTTCCAACGTGTAAACCAAAGTAGCGATTGTGACCAAGCGGATTTATTTATGAAGGCTTGAACATATTTTTGCGTTTCTCTGTTTATTATCACACATGCGCGCAATAAAAACAAAATCCCGAATGTTCGGGATATTTGTTTTTGTTTTTATTGTTATGTGGCGCGAAAACCGGTTTATGACATTATGTTTGGGGATGCTTTTTTATGTAAAGGCATCGTAATAACGATGAAGGTCTCCAAATTCACAAAATGATTACCGGCTTTGCATGCCGTTTTTGTTTGGAAATGACCCGGCTCAGCGTTCGGCGGAGAAGTAATAAAACCCTTCGGCCGTTGTCAAGCGCTCATGCGCTTCCGTCGAACTTGCGGTCATAGACGCCATTATGGCGAGTTTATCGAGCATAGCATAAATTTTGTTTTTAAAAACTGACCTTTACAATAATTATTGTATTTATTTTACAATCCGGCTAAAACTTTGTTTATCGAATTCGGATTTTGTGATTTTCCGGGCTTTTTACGTGTTTCTCGTGAAAGCCCAATCGTTTGTCCGTGTTTTGTCTCTCGGTCTTGATTGGTTTTTTGTATCAAATCTCGCCGAAGAATTAAGTGTCTGCTCGCCACTGCCGGGCGACGATATCTGACTATTTAGAAATCTGAATCCGAACGCTATTATCAAAAACAGCAAGGTTGAAATTGTCAGCTGGACCATGATTTTTCGATTTTGCACCGGTTGGTGGTAGTGAAGTATCATTTTGCTTGTTTTTTTGAACTGAACATACAAAAACTCCCCGTTCGCGGACGGAGAGCTTTCAAAAACTGATTTCAGTATAGCATGCCCGCGCGCGAAAGTCAATTGTTTGGCATGCGGTCAACGCCTTGTTGCTTGTTTGTTTTTCGAAATCGGTTTATCTTACCACCCCTTTTTGTCGAGCGCGTTTTTTGCGGCGTCCATCTGAGCTTCTTGCTTGGACGTGCCAACTCCTTCCGCAATGAGCTCGTCTTCCAGATATATTCCTATTCTGAAATTTTTGGCGTGATCCGGTCCGGTTTCTTCAAGGACATGATATGTTGGTGTGATTCCGGTTTTAGCTTGAGCTTCTTCTTGGAATTTGCTTTTCGAATCTATATATAATTCATTTTCGAGAATGTATTCCAGTTTGGCGAGCATGTTTCTTTCTACGAACTTTTTGGCTTCGTCGTATCCTCCGTCCAAATAGATTGCCCCTATTATCGCTTCTACGGCGTTTGCGAGTATGTATTGTCTAGCCTTTGTGTTTGTGTCTTTCGCTTCACCTCTAGACAACATAAGATGTTCTTCTATTTGATTTTCCTTTGCGATTTGAGCGAGCATTTTGGAGTTCACCAGGGATGCTCTCCAATTCGTAAGGTCGCCTTCCGGGTTTTTATAATTTCTGTAAAGATGGTCCGTGACCACCAGTTCAAGTACGGCGTCACCCAAAAACTCCAATCGTTCATTATGTTCTCCGGCGGACGGATTTTCATTTATGTATGAACGGTGTATGAGCGCTGTTTTGAGCAAGTTTTTGTCACCAAAAGTGACTCCAAGATTTGATTCGAGTATGGATAAATCTGACATAGTGTTTAGTTCTTGACCCTTCACGTCTGACACGATGATATCACACGTCAACAGTCAATGATTGATTAATTTTTATAATTGTGATTTTATGGTTCGTTTTTTGAAAGGTTGTCTATTTTCTCCTTCGCTTTTCTGAGGATTGACTTTGAGTTTTCATAATCCAAAACTCTTTCAGCCTCGTCAAAAACAAACCATCGAGCGTCTTGTACGGTTACCGAATTCTCTGATTGCAGAGTTGGCTGATCTGTTTCTACAAGATAGTAGTATATTCGTTTCGGATAAGGCTGTTTACCTGGCGGGTGTACGGTTACGTCTATGCTTCCGACCGGTTCGATAACTCTGCGTCTTGTTAAGCCTATTTCTTCTTTAAGTTCTCGTACAAGCGCGGATTCTATGGTTTCATTTTCTATCGTGTCTCCTATTTTACCTTTCGGGAATGTCCATTTTCCGACAGCGTCTTTTATCAGGGCTATGTGATATGCTTTTCCTTCTTTTCTGAACACTACTCCGCCCACGGAAACTTCTTTAGGTTGCTCTCGTGATTCGTTCGAATCATTTGTTGTTTTGCTCGGGTTTCCTTCGTAGAGCTTTGATAATTCACCGGACTCTTCCGCGTCTTTGTAAATGGCTCCGAGAACACCATTTACGAATCTGTATGAAGACTCGCCACCGAAGGCCTTTGCCAATTCTATGGACTCGTTTATGGCCACCCTCGGAGGCATCGAATAATCATATTTTAATTCGAAAGTCCCGATTCTGAGTATGTTTCTGTCAACTATGGTTATTTGGTCTATAGGCCACTCCGGAGCGAATTTTTGTATAAGTTCGTCTATTTCCGAAAGGTTTTTGGTGACTCCCTTGATAAGCCTTTCAGTAAAGTCTTGATCGTCGAATTCGGGCGCGAATTGTTTTTTGTTTTTTTCTAGCAATTCAAAAAGCTTCTTTGAGCGGTGATGAAAATCCCACTCAAAAAGCGTTTGTAATGCTATTGTCCTGGCTAGGTGTCTATTGGACATTGATTGTAAAAATAACGAAAAGAAGAGAGTGAAACGAGTGTGTCGGAGGAGTGTTTACGCGGCTTGCGCTTTTATTTTCCTTTCGGCGCGTTTTTGTCGCTTTTCCGTGGCTTTTTCTTCCAGGCGGGAAAAGTAACCATGTAAACGATGAGGTACTTGCATACCGTTTTTGTCCGTCAATTCACTGAGTGTTTTCGCGCTCATTTTTTTGTGGCTTCGAGACACGCGAGTTTTCGCGCGCGAACGTCGTTTTGCTGGCACTGACATAGGATTTGATTCAAAATGCGACGCAGAAAAACTCAAAACGGAAAACCCGATTCTTTTTTGTCATATCCACGTTGCTTGCTAATGAACGCAATTTAACAAAATCGTTGGTTTTTGTCAAACTCCAGCTTCTTTCCGGCGCGTCGAAAGCCGATTCGTGCGGGATTGTTATACGAGCGTTACGCTTGCGACAGTGTCTCCGTTTGCTTTGAATCTCATTAATCTGACTCCCTGGGTTGTTCTGCCCAAAGTGGAAACGGATGAAAGCGGGAGTCTTATAACTTGTCCGGCTTTTGATATTATTATGAGATCGCCCGATGCTCCTTCCGGTAATTTATCCGGATTTACCGCAAAGCTCGCGACTATGTTACCTGTTTTTGCGGATAAAGAAGCGGTTTTTATTCCGGTTCCTCCTCGAGCTTGCCTGCGATATTGAGGTCTAGGAGTTTGTTTTCCGTATCCGTTTTCGGATACTACCAGTATATTGTCCTTGGGTCCGCTTTTTTGCGGTGTAATACACATTCCGACCACTTCATCGTCCTTCTTCAGTCGTATCCCGCGCACGCCCGATGCCGGTCTGCCCATTGGGCGCAGGTCCTTCTCACTGAAACGTATAGCTTGACCCATGTGTGATATGAGCACTATATCATCGTTTTTGCCGGCGGGAGCCACCCATTGGAGCAGGTCGCCG
This sequence comes from Patescibacteria group bacterium, assembly GCA_015485695.1. Classification (GTDB taxonomy): domain Bacteria; phylum Patescibacteriota; class Patescibacteriia; order WFTA01; family S139-112; genus S139-113. The sequence continues at coordinate 18,328 of WFTB01000044.1, forward strand.
TTTTTCAGGCGTATCGCTATCAATCCCGATCGCCTTACATTTGAAAACTGGTTCAACTCTACTTTTTTAACAACGCCTTCTTTTGTCACCATTATGAGCCATTCGGAATTTTCAACCCTGTCGAGGGGCAGTATCGATGATACCTTCTCCGCAGGACCGAGTTGAAGGAAATTGACTATGCTTTGCCCTTTCGCCGTTCTTGACGCTATCGGTATTTCATACGCTTTTAATTGAAACACACGTCCCTTGGTCGTGAAGAATAAAATATCTTTATGCGTCGTGGTGGTGAAGAAGTGTTCCACGACGTCTTCTTCTCTCGTAGTCATTCCAGCGACACCTTTTCCTCCGCGAGCTTGAGTTTTGAATGTTTCGGGAGACAGTCGTTTTATATAGCCGTCTCTCGTCAGCGTTACGATAGTCGCTTCATCCGGAATCAAATCTTCATGAGTGAATGAATCAACCGGACCGGGGATTATTTTCGTTCTTCGTTCGTCGCCGTATTTTTCGCGTATTTCATCCAATTCTTCTTTTATCTTTCCATCCATCTTTTTTTGGCTTTTTAGCAATGCCGTGAGGCTGTCTATTATCTTTTTCTTTTCTTTTAACTCGGTTTCTATTTTTAATCGTTCAAGTCCCGCCAATTGTCGTAATTTCATATCCAATATGGCTATCGCCTGCCGTTCCGTCAATTTGAACTTGCTCATCAGTTTGTTTTTCGCCTCGTCATTGTCTTTGGCGGTTTTTATGGTTTTTATGACAGCGTCGATTTTATTGAGTGCGAGCATCAGACCCTCGAGTATGTGCGCTCTGTCTTTTGCTTTGTTCAAATCAAATTCACTGCGTCGTTTCACCACTTCGCGACGGTGTTTGATGTATTCTTCAAGAAACATCTTAAGGTTGAGAACTCTCGGTTGTATGCCGTCAACGAGAGCAACCATGTTGAAATGATATGTGTCTTGAAGCTGTGTGTGCTTGTAAAGCTGATTGAGAATCTTCTTGGGAAAACTTCCTTTCTTGAGTTCAATCACAATGCGAATTCCGGAACGGTCCGATTCGTCGCGAAGATCTTTGATGCCTTCGATTTTCTTATTTCGCACAAGGTCCGCTATTTTTTCCAGAAGATTCGCTTTATTCACCTGATACGGAATCTCGGTAACGATTATGTCAAATTCTCCTTTTTTTCGCGGGCGTTCAACTATATCCGCCACAGCGCGAACGACAGCTTTTCCTCGACCGGTGGCATACGCTTCTTTGAGAGCTTTTTTGTCAAATATGTGAGCTCCCATTGGAAAATCCGGTGCGGGTATGTGCTTTACCAACTCGTCTATGGTTATGTCCGGGTTATCCAATACCGCGTGTATTCCGGATATTACCTCGCTCAAATTGTGTGGCGGTATGTTGGTTGCCATTCCGACCGCGATTCCAACCGTCCCGTTAAGGAGCAGTTGAGGAAGCTTCGCCGGCAAAACTCGAGGCTCGTGATGCGCTCCGTCATAATTGGGGACGAAATCGACTGTTTCTTTTTCTATATCTTGAAGCATTTCTTCCGTTATTCGAGCCAGTTTGGCTTCGGTGTATCGCATTGCCGCCGGCGCGTCACCGTCCATGGATCCGAAGTTTCCTTGTCCCCATACTGTCGGGTAACGCATGCTAAAATCCTGCGCGTTTCTCGCCAAAGCGTCATAGATGGAAGAGTCTCCGTGCGGGTGGTATTTCGCCATTACCTCACCGACAACATTCGCCGATTTACGGAATTTGGCTGAAGGTTTCAGTCCGATATCCCACATGGCGTATAGAATACGACGGTTAACCGGTTTCAATCCGTCGCGAACATCCGGAAGCGCGCGCGACACGATAACCGACATCGCGTAATCAAGGTATGATTTTTGCATTTCTTCCACGATTGGCAACGGCTCAACCTTTCCGGAAGTGTTGTCGACTAATGCGTCAATTTCCTTCGATTTCTTATCTTTACTTGGTTTTTTGGAAGTGTTCTTTTTAGTCATATTATCATTTGTTATCCGTATTATCGGCGTTTTCTTGGATTTTATCTTGTATTATGTATTTTATAATGGAGTCCGTGCTGGTCGGCGCGCCGGCAGAGTCGGTTAAAGCCGGACTTTCGGATTTGTTTATCTCATCAGCGTTGAGCGTTTGTCGGTTTTTCTGTTTGTCCGGAAGAGATTTTTTCAGAACTTGTCGTATTCTTGGAGTTTGAGATTTTATATCATCTAATCTTCCGCCAAAATCCGGAAGTTTGACGGGCTGGTTCTCGAACCCCGAATTAAGAGAATTTGATATGTGTTCCTTCAGATTAATTCCCCAAAAAACAACAATGATCAGCGTCGATACGAAAACCGCTATGTTTAGCGAATTTCGTGCTGACCTATTTGAATGCGCTGGCGTTGGTTTTTGTGATTGCTTTTTTATTTCCCGTTTTTTGCGTGTCCGTTTATTTGGTGGTTTTACGCCGTCTACGACCATATGATTTATTAGATTCCTCCTTTGGATTCTAACATGTACGGTTACCGCTTTCAATAATTGCGGTGATATGTTCGATTTTGAATATATTTATTCGTCGCTCATAGATTGCCTAAAAAGTTTTTGCAAGCTGAAGAGTTTTGCGGGGAAAAGATTGTTTTTCAGGTTGTGAAGGAGTTTTTAGGCGGTTCCTTGCATGTCCTGCGCGGAATCAAGCACTTGTTTGGTTGATTGGCGAGTTGTTCTGATAAATTGTCAAAAAAGTTCGGTTTTAAAACGTAAATGACAACCATTTCCTTAAATTGACAAAATGGGAAAATTGGAGTATAGTATAAGTATACTGGTACACTGGTTTTTTCCACAATTTTGCTTATATTTGGCTAATATTAAACAATAGGTTGGTGTGGAAAACTTCGTTTAAAAAAATGAGATTGGCAATATTATTGCTCGTGAAAAATATAAATTTGGTGGATTTTTTTCAAAATACCCTATAAAACAAACATAAAATGAAGGCTTTAAATCGGAGGCGCGTCCCCCATTTCGATAATTCATTCAGGTACAAGGAAGTGTTATGTACCCCGTGATTTGTTGGCGGGTGTTTTTTGTTGTGAAGCTTCTATGATAGACGGCAATTATTCCATAAACGATATAGTGAAACGAGTCGGTCGCAACAAGACCACCGTTTTGAGGTGGGAAGAGCAAGGGTTGATACCAATGGCAAAAAGAGATTCCAGGGGTTGGAGATACTACACCAAAGAAGACGTGGATTATATAGTCAACTTGGTTAAAAAAACCGATTATTTCCGCAACGGTTCCTCTGTGGTTCGCGATAATTCAACTCCGGATGTGTCTCGTCATGTTGAGCGAATACGAAGAATTGTTAACGGGCAAAACAAACGCATAGATCCGTGGAAGTTGCATGCGAAACTTGTTCCTCAGAGCGGTAATTCGAACGACTTTAACAGTGATGATTGGAATATATGAGCGTATCTTTCGTCTCTGAAACAAACAATCGTAAAAAAGATTCGAGAAAAGTTCCTTCCGAAAAAGTTGTTTTTGGTTTTATAGGGATTGCAAGTATCGCCGCATTTGTGCTAGGTGTTGTGAATCTGCGACAATATATATTCAATCCCGCTCGTGAACAAAGGGCTATACAACAAGAGATAGAAGAAAGAGAAGATTTTTTCAGCAGGTTCGATGAAGACAGGGTTTTGAAGGTGACGGACACTGACGAAGACACTTTGAGCGATTATGACGAGTTGTACGTGTATGGAACATCGCCGTATTTGCCGGATTCGGATTCCGACGGTTATACGGACGCGCAGGAGATAGCGAGTGGCAACGATCCGAATTGTCCTACGGGAACCAATTGTCGTTCATCCAGATTGCCGGACGAGCAAACATTTATTCAAGACCCGTTTATAGAAAACGCGCCTGAAATACCGGAAAATCGGAATTCCGTATTGGACATCGCGAACTTGGGGGCGGATGAGATACGAGCGATTGTATTGCAATCAGGAGAGGTTACTTCGGAACAATTGGCGCAAATAGACGATGATACTTTGATTGAAATTTATCAGGGCGTGTTGGGAGAGAGTGTCGGTCAAGGATCATCGGGTTTATCCGAGTAATCAGTATTGTAAATACTCATGCGACATAGTGGAAAAAAGAATAAGATGTCAAAACAAAAAGCGATTGCGATTATGGTGATTGCCGTCGTTTTGGTGGCGCTTCCGGTTCTCGCCACTCCCAAGCCGGCAAATGCACAGTGGACGGTACTGTCCACAAAAGTCGGAGATATGGTCGAAACCGTGTGGAGGTTTTTGGATAAGGCGGTAAAAAGAGCTGAAGATTTTGGATACGGTAACGCTTTGAATCAATTTGTAAACAACCTTGCTTATAACACTGCGACAAAAATAGCCACCGGTGACGCAGGACAAAAACCTCTTTTTTACACCAATCTTAGAGGCGTGCTTGAAGATGCACGCGATGTTGCGCTCGGTAAGGTTTCTGAATCGATTATAAAAGCGACTTCGAAAGGCGGTTTTTGCAAGGTTAGCGGTGGCGCATGCAAGAAGGACATTGATTGTCCTTTTGTGGCGGAGAATAAAGATGCAAAACCTGATGATAAAGACAAAAAAAATAATGTTCGTATTTTTACTACAGATGAAAAAGATTCGAAAGCTCAGTACGACGAGTTGAGTAAAAAAGAATCGCTGGGACCCATGCAAAGAGACAGGTGCGGGCTTCCGTTAACGTCACAATTCGGACCTATAGATATTTGCAATATTTCTCTTGACCCGGCTCTTGAAATCCAAATCAAACAAATAACCCTATCCAACGCAACGGGAAAAAGCGCAAGAAAACCGGCGGCAAGGTGCAGATACGCTCAGGTAAAGGAAAAATTTAAAAATCTGAAAAACATAAAAACAAAAAACTTGGTTGATGTTAACGAGATATTCAACCAAAACAGCAATCAATTGGGCATGATATGGAGAATTAACTCGACTGCTAGGAGGAAGGTTTCAAAAAATATTGAGAGTGAAAAATTGATGGTAGGTTTGGCGGGGGGATTCAAAGGTAAAAAAGATCCCATAACCGAAAAAACGAAAACCCCAGCGGGTCAGGTGAAAAGCACGGCGGATAAGTCTACCGGAGCGGCCATAGAAGCGCAAACCACTAGAATTGATTCTCTTGCGTCCGCCGCTTTCGGAACATTCACGAACACGCTGGTGGCAAAGTTGTACAAGCGGATATTTGAAACCGGATTCAACCCTGAGACTGACCCGTCAGTATCTAAGTTTTCCAGCTCTCTTTTAACCAGGATTTCCGGAATCGCGGCTGCAAGGTTGCAATTCGCGTCTCTTCTGGAGCAGACAAACATATACACTCAAGACAAAGGAGCCGGAGATATACTTATTCAATTATCCGCCGGATGTAATGTGGGGCAAGACGGAAGTTCCGGTGGAGATATAAATCCGGACGCGATTCGCGAAACGAATAACTGCGCGATAGACGAGAAATTCAGACAAGCCATAGAAAGAAAATTAACGGTAAAAGAAGCTTTGGATGAAGGCTTATTGTCCAAAGACAGGGATTTTGGGGTGGATGAGAACGGGGACAAAGGCGACAGTCTTGTAGGGTCATGCAGGTCATGCGACAACAGCGTGTATCCTTTGAGGTCAATACGAATATTGAGAAAATACAGAATAGTGCCGGTTGGCTGGGAACTTGCCGCGGAATACATAAAGGCCAACAGCGATACGCTTGGCAGGTCGTATGGAATCGGTGAACTGGTGGATGATTTTTCTCGTCCGGAATCTCCGTTTTACAGACTGGTTGATCCGAATTGGCAACTCAAAGCTCCGATAAGTTATAAAGAACGAAGAGGAATCACCGAGAGAATACTGAGCAGGAACCCGATAGACAATGAAATTTTGAACATAGATTACAACAGAGACGGCAAAGTAGATTCGTCCGATAACGTCGTGCAAATACAGAGAGGCTCCGAGGAGGTGGATGTTGAAACGTGCGTCGTGGAAAAGGACGGATCTTGTCAAAAATACGGATATTGCACGGAGGAAGAGCCGATATGGGTGGTTGAGGGCAAGGCGTGTGAGCCCAATAATGCAACATTCGACACGTGTCAGAGCTACACTCGCGGAGACGGGGTTCTTGTCGCTTATTTGGAGAAAACGGCGAATCGCTCCGTGTGCACGTCCGAAGTTGCGGGTTGTCGCAGATACGCGACGATAAAAAACGAAGACAACGAATGGGATTATGCGAATTCCTCGGGTGTGTATGGTCGAGGAGACATATATCTTGATCGCGGTTCCAGAACTTGTTCCGGCGAAGATGTCGGGTGCTCGCAGTTTGTTCAATTGAAAGTTCTTGATAAAAGGGTTGTCACTCCGGACGAAGTGAGCGAAGCCATTACAACCGTACAAGCCTTGAATGAAGGTAACGGAGGTCGAATAGGCAATTATTATGACGTCGGCTTTGTCGCCGGAACCGAGGTGTTATACCTTAAAACGGGAGGCATCGGGCTTGGACTTGATTCGACAACGAGTCCGGCGATTTGTAACAAGGAAGCTGTCGGATGCCGTCTTTATACGCCAAAAAGCGCGCAGGGTCCGGATATCCCCGGCGTGATAAACGTCGCCGATTCTGACGGTTATAACGATGAATGCCCCGCAAGCTGTGTCGGGTATAAGACATATACGGAGAACGCCAAATCTCCTTTTTACGAGGATTCAACTCAAGATTTCATAGCGTCTACCGCCAAACAGTGTTCAGCGCGAGCCGAAGGTTGTACGGAATTTACAAATCTTAACGAAGTCGCGCGAGGCGGTGAAGGTATTGAATATTATTCAGAGCTGAGAGAGTGCATTACGGAGGATGACTCCAGCGCAAAGACATTCTTTACTTGGGAAGGGTCTGAGGATGCCGGGTTCCAGTTGAGAACATGGAGTCTTAAGAAAACATCAAGCGGGGCACCCGCGTACCCCGACTCTGAGAGTGGCAATGGTTGCAGTATGGATATTTACAACTTGTCTCCCGATGACCCGAGAGCCAATCCAGATTGTCGCGAATATATTGATTCCGATTTGAACAGATATTATCGACTTCATTCAAAGGTTATATTCTCTTCCGCAGAATGCAACTTGTTGCGAAGATCGGGTGCCGAAGATGAATATTATGCCATCCCGTCGCTGTCTGTCGGTTGCGCTCCGGCTGAAGCAGGGTGCAGACGTTATTCGGGCAATGATTCCGGAAACACCAATATCGTATTTTCCAGCACTTTCGAATCCGGAGACGTTGACGGTTGGGGTCCTAATGACAATATTGAAAGCGTCGCCGAATCGGTGTACACGGGAGGAATGTCCATGAGAGTCAAGTCCGGCGATACTGCAATCGTAAAAGACGTAGAAGTTGTTTCCGGCGGTAGGTATATCATATCTTTCTTGGCGAAAGGATCGGGAGACGTATCTGCCACAATAGAGGGCGGTAATGGCGCATCAGTGGCGTTTAAAGGCACAGGTAAATTGGACGAGAATGATTGGAAATTGTTCGAGCTTGGTCCCGCTGTCGTTTCTTTCGCTGTTGACGGGTCGGAAACCGTTCAAATATCGGGTCTTGGAGGTGGTAGCGTTATAGATTCGATTACTATGTCTGAAACTCGTGATTTGTATTTAATTAAGGATTCGTGGACGACTCCGGATGAGTGCGTCAGTCCGTCTCAGCTGAATTGCGAAGAGTATGAAGACGACAAAGGAGAAATTCGCTACTTAAAGAATTTTGGCGGAATTTGCGAAGAGAGATTTGTCGGATGCGAGGCTCTTATCAATACGTTTAATTCGGAGTTTACAAACAAAGGAACATACAAAGACGTAACGGTTCCGGCTGATGAAATAGCTTATGTTATAAACGATTCAAAATATTCGTGCAATGTGGAAGCCAAGGGTTGTGCCGAAGTCGGAAGAGTTTCGACGGAAAGAGACGGAGGAGACACGTTGTTTGACACTCAATATCGCATAATAGACCCGGATGATTTCCAAGAAATCTTGTGTACCGAAGAAGAAGAATATTGCGATGATTATCTGCCCACGGATTCGGGAAGCTTGTCATTGCAATTCAAAGACCCGAGGGACCGTGTTTGCGAATACAAAACCAATCAACTGATAGAAGGTCGTGATTCCGTGTCGGGAGCTTATACCGTATCCGGGTGGTTCAAGATGAAGAAAAACTCTGAGCCGTACAAAGAGTCCGATATTTGTCAGCTTGAAGGCGAGGATACCCCGAGAGTCGCAAGGTGCAACTTTGATTCGTCGAGCCCCAGAGGATTCGGAGACCCGGACGCTCAGGCATCCTCGAATTCCGATGAATGTTACACTTATTCGTGTCCAGCCGATCAATCATCTTGTCGCGAGTTCCAGGACCCGATGAGCCCGCCCGGTTGCAACATAAACCAGACGGACCCGGATGCTCCGGACGCGTGCAAATTCTATTATTTGTTGAAGAACAGCCTAAGAGAAGGTCAATCAAGTTGCAATTCCATCAATCCGGATGATGGTTGTGTAGGGTTCTTTGAAACGTCCAGAGGGTTTGACAGCAGGAAACTTCGCGCGGATTGCCAGCCGGGATGTCAGCTGAGTCTTGGGTGCTACAATCTCGATACTAACAAATTTGATTTGGGAAATTGTTTAACAAACGAAGATTGCGAAGGAGAAAGAAGTGTATGCACGGGTCGTCCCGTAACTCGAGCTCCGGATTGCGCCATAGATGTTGAACGTATAATTGACCCGGACAGCAAACCGGGATGCGAGCCATAGTAATCACATTTGCGATTTTATAGATATGATACAATTTTTATCTTAAAAATATATGGAAAACCAACAATACACACCTCAACAAGATTCTGAAGAAGGTTCCGAGGAATATTTTGAACGGCAGTCATTCATGCAATCCGGAAAAGCGCTTTGGTTTGGACTTGGATCGGTTCTGATAATTGTGATTATCGCCGTGGTATTCGCTATTTCGCGAGATGCCGGCACGGATAACGCTTCGTTAACTGACATTTCAGACGTGTCCGATAAGCGGACTTCTCCATCCGCGCAGAATCGAAACATACCGCAAACTCAAGGTCGCGTGTTTCTGGAATCCGAAAACAAGACGGTAAGTGTTGGTGATGAGTTTGCAATAAGCGTATTATTGGATACCGGAGATTACAATATAAATTTGGCGAATATTGTTTTGGAGTATGACAACGGAAAAGCGGAACTTATGGACATAGACACAAAAGAAACGGTCATGACAATATCGGCTACCAAAAAACAAGAACCCGGTAAAGTAAGTCTCGCGCGCGGTGTTCCGGGAAACGCGAATTACAAAGATTCCGGTAACGGATTTACCGGTCCAAGAGGAATTTTCGCGAAATATACATTCAAAGCCGTTTCGTCCGGCGACGCGGATTTTTCTTTCGGCAAAGACACGACAATGTACCTTGATGACGGATTTGGAACGCCAATGAACACAGTGGCGGAAGGATTGAGAATATCCATTAAATAGTTTTGTAAAAATAAACGATAGCATCTATATATGCCACCCGAAACGCAAAATTTCATAAGCGACACATTGACCAGGACCAAAGAATGGTTCATCGGTCTTTCTCGCGGTGTTCAAGCGATAGTTATCATCGGCGTATTTGTCGCGATAGCAAGTTCGGTATGGGCGATAGCGAACAATAATAATGCTGTTTCGGGCTTGAGATTGTATTTGAGCCCGTCATCAGCGTCGGTGTCGCGAGGTGATGTTCTTAATCTGGATATCATGCTTGATACAGCCGGAGAGGATATTACCGCAGTGTCCGCGTTTTTGATATTCGATAGAGGGGAGGGACTGTTTACAATAAACTGTTCTTTGGGGTCGTGTCCGGATGTTGCCGTCGGAGAGGATTTTGATACTGTCGCGGAATTGCAAGACGCTGGAGGAGAATTGCGAATAGTCGTGGGAGCAACAGCTCCGGTCAATGGAAACGGAATACGCGTAGCGACAGCTTCGTTTAAAGTGTCGCAAACGGCCCCGGAAACAATTGCGGACATTACCTTTAACATGGCCGGGTCATCGGCGATTGTAAATGATGGATTCGGAACGGACAAATTGAGCGAAGCCGTGGGAGGCAGTTATGTGATAGGGTTTGACGGAGGTCTTGGTATTATCGAGGGACCGGCGACAGTGTCAGGGCAATCAGCGACGGATGTCACGGTAAAATGGACGACAAATATTGCATCGGACGGTACTGTGTATTACGGCACAACATCTTGTTCGGGGTGCACTTTGGAGGATTTTAGGGCGGTAAACGCCCAAAGCCAACCTCAGTCCGAGCCCGATAGCGTATTGCATAGCGTTGATCTGCCAGACCTTGCCAAGGATCAAGTTTATTATTACATGGTTGAGAGCAAAGCCGGAGAGTTGTCGACCGTATCAGACGAACAGAGCTTTTATACCGGAGAAATCGGCAAAACTCCGCCGGAACCGTTCGCGATTAGAAATCTGTCGGTTGACCCGGGCGCTAGGTCCGCGATCGTGTCTTGGAGCACGAACAAACTTTCAGACAGCAAAGCCGTTGTTACACCTGTTCAATCGGGCGGTTCGGAAGAGTTTAACGATGAGGCAGAAACCCTAAGTCACAGCATAAAGATTACCGGATTGAGTCCGTTGACATCTTATGAAGCTGACGTGTCGTCGACACTTCCCGACAAATCTGAAACCGTCAGTTCGACAATAACATTCACGACGCTTGCGGAAGATTTGTCGCTTGATTCGAATATTGTACTGAAAGCGAGAAGAGACAGGGTATGCGGTTCATGGCTTGAATGTACATCGTCAGTTCCTGTCGAAAACTTGGAAGGCTTCAAGGAAGAGCTTTGTTTTGACCTGTCTTTGTGCACCGAGATAGGCCCTGATGGAAAATGCGCAAAATTCAAAAGACAACAACCGTCCGAGCTGGTTTATACGATAGCGAAAGACTCTCCGGACAAAAGTTCGATAGAAGGCGCTCGCTTTTTGAGCGGATATTCAAAGGTTGGAGCAAGGTGGATCGGCGGTTCTCCCGGGACGGAATTTGTGAACACATATATTCCGGGCGCGGTGCCCGTTTCAAGGATGGAACAAAAAGGTTCTTCTCTCACGATTCCGAACGGAGATTTCGAAGATGGTCGCGTGTATCCGTGGGTTCCTCGTTGGTATAATGCGAAAGCCAATATCAAGGGCTTGACGGATCTTAGAAACACAAAAGACAGGTCGGATATTCAAAGTGACTCCAATAAAGTATTGCAATTCACGCCGAGAAAATGGGATTCTACCGGTAAGCCTTTGGCGGCTTTTGGGGCGTCGTCAAGTGTGGCTGGAATTAAGGTGCCTTTGGGCAAGACCGTAAGAGACGGGGTGCAATATTATGTAAGCATGGATGTAATGTCCGGAGGAATCTCGGAGCGTGAGTTGATAGTGCAATTCGGATTTAACGACTACGAGTTTTTCAAAAATTACGCGACAGACATAATACCCGTATCCAACAGCTGGAAACGCGTGGTAATCGGTCCTCTTGAAGTCAAGAAAGAAGACTTGCCAAAAGTCGGCAAGCAAACATATCTCGGGATTCTGTACGATATGACGAATACCGCTCCTCCATATCAGCCGTTTTTCATAGACAATGTCAAAATAGAGCCGGTTCTCATGACGCGACCCGGAACGTTTATCACAAAGTCTTGCCGATCATACGCGTCATCTGACGCTCCCGCGTGCAGATACTATGACGCGAGCACTGGTCGAGAATTCCAGGGGTGGGAAGGTTATTGCGTGGAAGTTGATCCGAGAAACCCTCGTAGATGCATACAATGGTTGCCTATAGACGTTGTAGCCGGTTCTCAATCGATAGAATCGTCTTCTGTAAGAGTCGGGTACGGATCCGA
>WFTB01000045.1 GCA_015485695.1 Patescibacteria group bacterium
ATAATACTGAAAAACGTGATGCCGATGAGAGAGTCCGAGATGGTTTCCGCGAACATAAGGCTGATGTCAAGGTAATACGAAGCATTGACGATAAGATGCCCCACTCCTCCGGCTCGCGCCGGTGAATCCTACTATGACCGACCAACGACCGCGAGCGTGGAACCGATTTTAAGCGAGAGTAAAATGACGTAGATTTCGATGTTTGCTTTTTGACAAAGAACCTCAAATTGTTGAAATAAAAGCACCAAGGTAACTGATGGGTTTAAGAATTATTTTGAGGTGTTGTGGAGAGTGGGGAATAAATGATTAGCTTTCTAAAATGAATTATCTTCTTGATTAGGATATATTATTATGGTATACTGTACATATGAGTACAGTAAAAAACAATACAATATCACGAAGATTCCTAATATTAGCCAAAACTGGGGAATATATCTTTCACACTAGAGATTTGGCTAATTTGTGGCACATAAAAGATAGAAATTTGTTATACACCACTCTAAAGAGATACACGAAACAAGGATTGTTGATCAGGTTGTATCGAGGGTTGTACGCTATTAAGCCGATCGATGAGCTAGACCCTCTCCTCCTTGGATTAAAAGTAATTCACGGCTTTGCATATATTAGCACAGAGACAGTCCTCATGAGAGCGGGTATTATAAATCAGCAAAGCGATACCATTACGCTGGTAAGTTCCAAATCCATGAGATTCAGCATAGGTGGACACCATTACACCTCTCGCCAACTAACAGATACGTACTTGTTCAATCCGATTGGTATAGAGAATAACCGTGGTATCAAAACAGCAAGTCCGGAGAGAGCGGTCGCGGATTTACTCTATTTTAACCCACACGCATATTTTGACGCGCAAGAACTTATAGATTGGTCAAAAGTCAAAAAAATTCAATCTTCTCTCTCATACCCATTATATGCTTCTCCCAAACCCAAAAGACGCCATTCATAAAGCATGGCTCTATAGACTGCTAACAGAAATTAGCGATGATATTGAATTAATCGGCTTTTTAGGTTTCAAAGGTGGAACATGTTCCGCCATGCTCGGGTGGCTCGATAGGTTTTCGGTTGATTTGGATTTTGACTATCGAGGGAACGATGAACATATTAATTTGGTAAAAGAAAAATTAGAAAAAGTGTTTAAAAAACTAGATCTTTCAATCAAAGACCAAAGTCAAAATGTGCCACAATATTTTTTGAAATACCACGTAGATGACGAAAACCAAAGAAATACTTTAAAAATAGATATTACCCCTTCTCCTCCCACCAGCAACACATACCAAACTGTTAGATTTGAAGAAATTGACCGGATCATCACCTGCCAAACAAAAGAAACAATGTTTGCCAATAAATTGGTAGCGCTTATCGAGCGTTATGAAAGATATGGTTCAATCGCCGGAAGAGACCTATATGATATTCACCATTTTTTCTTAAAAGGTTTCAGATACAATAAAGGAATAATAGCAGAAAGAAGAAAGACCGATATAAAAACTTTTTTTGAAGATTTGGTTAATTTTACAGAAGACAAAATAACCGAGAAGGTATTGACTCGAGACCTAAATTTTCTGCTACCCAAAAAAGCTTTCGACAGAATAAGGAAGACCTTAAAACAAGAAACACTGATTATGCTCAAGGATGAGGTTAGGCGGTTGGAGATAAACAAAACCTAATATACAATAGTAACCGTCTTTCCGTCCCTTACCGCCCTAAGCTCAAAGTCCATATCCGGATCTCCGTTTTTGTCCAGTGTGATAGTTCCGGAAATACCCGGGTAATCTTTCACACTATAGAGATAATCTCGAATACAGGTTGTGTCATATTCGTCACTACATGATTTTATGGCGTCAGCTATGAGCATTACTCCGTCGTACGCTCCGGCAACGAGCTGGGTAGCAAACGTTGGATCTTCTCCGTAGACTTCACGATAGCGTTTCAAAAAATCTTGCACTTCTTCGCGAGATTCATCAAATTTGATGTCAGTATATACAGCCCCCTCAAGCAACGGGGCTACCGCTTCTAAAATTTCAGGATTAACAACTGTTTTATGGGTAAGCATTGGTATATTTAGTTGCAATTCTTCCTTTTGTTGCAAGAAGTTTATAGAATTCTGTGGCTTAATCGGGACAAACAGGAATGACTCTGCTGATGAGTTTTTAATTTTTGTTAGTTCAGTGCGAAAATCAGTTTGGTCCGGCATGAATTTTTCTGTTAGTACGATCGTGCCACCGTTGTCGGTGTAGTATTTTTCAAAGTCTTCAAGAATTGCCAAACCGAATGGGTCTTGCGCCACCATTATTGCTGTCTGTCGATAGCCTTGATCTAGTGCATATTGCGCTAAGGCGAATGTACTTTTAGTATCAGTTGGAGATACCCTAAAAACAAAATCTCCAGCATCTGTCACCTTTCGGCTGGTGGTTACTGCTCCCATTACTATGACTTGCCTTGGCTCGGCAACTGCGGCTGTAGTAAGTGTCTCCGTACTGCAATTTGTAAACACCACCGGTACGTTGTGTGTTTGTATCAGACTATTGGCGGCGAGCGAAGCTTCTTTTGCATTACATTTACCGTCTTCAACAAGCAATTCAAGTTTTCTACCACGGATACCTCCGTTTTTATTGATTTCATCGACAGCTAATTGACCGGCGTTATATGCCGGCACGCCGAAGGTAGTCGCCCCGCCGGAAAGCGCTGAAATCCAACCGAGAGTGATTGGTTTGTTATCTGGTTTATCAAGAGTGTTTTGCTCTGAAGATACGTGCCCCCGCCAATACAAGCTCGATACAACAACTCCCAATAAAAACATAATAACCGAAAGAGTGGTCGTTTTTTTATACATATAATCTTGCGTTAATGTTCTATAATGCTTAATCGTAGTAGCTTCATGAAAAATAGTCACTTATGTCGACATAACTGAAAATTGACTTTATTTCTCAGTGTTATAACATAAATTATGTTGACGAATGGTTTGACGTTTTATGCAAAAAGAACAACTCATTACGACCCTGGAAGGACTTGGATTAACCGAAAACGAATCAAAAGTGTATCTAGCGTCCCTTATTTTGGGTCCGGCGACGGTGCTTAAAATTTCACGCGCGGCGGAAATAAAAAGAACCACCGTATATGCGGTGGTTGAGTCACTGAAACAAAAAGGATTAATGAGTATTGAAGTGAGAGGATTTAAAAAGCTTTTCGTCGCCGAAAACCCCGACCAACTCGAGACGATACTTACACAGCGAAACAATCTGTTTAGAAAAACGTTTTCGCAATTTAAAGAATTATATAATATATCCGGCGAAGATGATGACTCTATTAAGTATTATGATGGGTTATCGTCGATTAAAACAGTATACGAACGCATACTTACGGAGATTAGACCCGGTGGTGAATACCTCACCTATGGTAATTCACAAGATTGGCTGGCGCTTGATGAAAAATATTTCCTCAAGTATATGAAACAACGAGCCGAACGATCTCGGATGATAAATTATCCTATAAAATTATTGTTAGTTAACAGTGAGCGTGCGAGAAAAATCAAAAGACAAGAAAAGAATTTTAATTTTACCGTTAAATTATTGCCAAAAGGCAAAACATTCACGTCAAACGTGGTTATAACAAGACAAAGATTAGTTATTCATCAGCTCATTACTCCCACACGCGCGGTTGTTATTACCAACAAAAGCGCCATTGAAACGCAAAGAGAATTGTTTTATGTTATATGGGATTCGATAAACGACTAAATTATGGTTATACTTGGAATTGAAACCAGTTGCGACGAGACATCGGCATCTTTGTTGGAAATCAAGCGCGGTAAGTTTAACGTTCTCTCTCATGCGGTATCTTCA
>WFTB01000046.1 GCA_015485695.1 Patescibacteria group bacterium
GTCGGGCTGGGCGGATTTGAACCGCCGATCTCCACGTCCCGAACGTGGCGCCTTAGCCACTAGGCCACAGCCCGTAATTTGAGCCCTATTGTATTCCACCGTCAAACACCTCCCGCGCGACTTCCCACATACCCTGTTTTCCTTTTACCTCTTTGAGCCAATACCACCACTCTACTCCCCATAAAAGAGTTTCGTCAAGACCGGTTTCTTTTGCGAAACGCACGTTTTTTCTGAAAACATCGGGGTTCATTGAGCGCATTTGTTCTTCAAGCGAATCTATTCTGACATCGACTTTGAACCAAGGCTCCGCCTGGAGCTCTGAGATAATCACTTTATCGGTCACGGGACTTATTATCTTAGCCTTTCTCCGATAAAAATTCGGTGTGAAAGGATAAACCCAATAACCCCAAATATCGTTCCAAGTCACTCTGTACATACTGACTCCTATCCAGTCTGCGAGAGGAGTTAGTCTAAGCCACGTTGAAAGCTCGCCGGATTCGGTCATCATAATCGGACGAGTCTCGTCCAAAGAACGAACAAGCTCAACTTCCCTTGAAAGAAAGTTAATATCAGGTTCCGGGCACTCTCCGAATATTCGAAGGAGCGGTTCATTGTCAATCTGCCAAACTTTAATCGCGGGCGAATTTTTATACCTGTTTATGGTTGATTCTATGACGGATAATATATTAACGCGCTGTACGGTTTCCGAATTCCCGTACGCCCAAGTCGGGACATGACATTCGGGCCATCGTGGCTGACGACGACCGACGACAGCTATTATTTTGGCTCCGGAATATTCCGCTCGTTTTATAATATAATCAAATTTCTCCCAATCGTAATTTCCTGGTGACGGCTCTACTTCGTCCCAGTAAATGGGTATACGCAAATATCTCACGCCCAAATCGTCTATTATCGCGTCGTACACCTCTTTCCAATCAAGACCCAAATCCTTCGCGTACTTCGTGGAAAATGTAACGCCAAAGGCAATAGACTTGCCCTCCGACATGATTCGTTGACGTTTTATAATCGTATAACTGGCGAACAACAAAGCGACTATCAACAATACGAACAAAGGAGTCCATATAAAATATTTTTTATATTGTCTTTTAAATCGCATATTGTCCGATTAATATGCTTTCGGGTACAATAAAACCGTAATAACCGTCAAAATCATATTCCCCGCCAACAAAACAACGAGATAAATAAAATTGCCGGCATCGTTGATTATCAGCGGTACGAACAGCAATACGGACAATAAAAATCCGTACAAATAATCAACAGGCATGCCAAGCGCCCAACGTTTGTGCCACCATACGTTTTGCGGATTAAAATCTCTGAGCGACCTATGCGGATTGAGAACGAACCACAAAAAATCCCAGGTAACAACGAATACGACATAAAAAGCGAGTAGCTCCAACTCAGCCTCGACGCTCCATGTTCCCGTCCAAACGAAAGGTAAATGAACCATCAAAAGCAAGAATATGCTCAAGAAAAAATGATATCCCGTGAATTCTTTGTCTTGAGATATTTTTTTAAATAATTTGACAAACCAGCGATTCCGACTCGGACGCCATGTAGGCAAATTTTTCGCCCAACCATCCGGTCCCTCAATTTGAATTTCAAGAACCGCCAACACCATGGCAAGCGAGAAAAAATATATCACTTCAAAAATAAACATGCCCATAGTATACTTGGTTTGAATATAAAAAATTAAAATATGATAATCAGCGTAATTATACCAGCTTTTAACGAAGAGAGCACGGTCGGAGCTTGCATTGAATCCGTTTTGGAACAAAATCACTCAAAAAAACACGAAATCATATTTGTCGACAATAACAGCACCGACAAAACCCCGGATATAGCTCGCTCGTACGATATCACGGTTATTACCGAAAAAAACAAGGGTGTCGCGCATGCGAGACTTGCCGGTCTTAAAGCCTCTTCCGGTGAAATCGTAAGTTACATGGACGCTGATTGCGTGGCGGACAAGAAATGGCTGAGGGTGATATCAGAATCCTTTGGCGATGAAGATGTTGTCGCGGTAAGCGGACGTGTCTTGTACGACAAGCCCAATCCCGATCCGTTATACTTTGACAGCCTATATTGGAATGTGTGGCATCCGTTCAGATTCAAAATCAATAAACCGATATTTTGGGGAGCCAATATGGCGATTAGAAAATCTTCCCTCAAAGAGAAATACTTCCAAACAAAACTCAAAGCCTATGAAGACTTGATCCTGGGTCAAAAACTTGCGCGCAATAAAAAACCACACGAAAAAATCATATACAACAAAGATATGATTGTTACCACGTTCGACACCCCCAGCCACATGCCTTAACGAACACCGCTCGATCACTTCCTCGCGGACTTCGGTATTTTCAGAGATAAGATGCGCCACTAACCGCGAATCGTTTCAAGTTTCTACGTTTTTTCTTTTTGTTTCGTGACAATCTCGCGAATATTATAGGTGCCGTGTTTTGGAGCTTCTAAGAAACCTTGCATCGCCGCTTCCGCCAGCCTGCCACTCTCAAGCCAATCAACAATCCACTCGTTCGAGTGCCGAACGTCCTCTTGGTCAATTCCCGCCCCAATGGAAATTAGCCACTTTCTGTTGAATTTTTCTTGAGAACCTATGGGTTCCGACATTATAATCGGTATTCCAAGAGCGCAATAAAACGAAAGCTCGGAAGGCTTTGTCCACAATATGTCGGTCGCATGAAGAGCGTTGTTGAATTTTTCGAAATATTCATCTTTGTTCGAAGAGTATAAAATATCAACGCAATCTCCCGTTTTGTCGTCTATATTCAATTTGTTTATGCTCTCTTTGAAATAGTCCCGAACGTCTCTATGTGTCCCGGCAACGAGAATTACGCGCATCAATCCGTCTTGTATATGTTGACGAACGCTTTTTATTATTTCAACGCCGATTTCGCGTTGCGCGCCCGCTCCTCCAACCGCGAACATTATCGTCAACGGTTTGTCCGGTTTTCTTTTGCGCAAGTTTGTTTTGCCTATGTTTTTTTCGAGAACGTCCGAATACCTGGACATGAATTGCTTTTTCGGGTCAAGAGCGATTATGCGCCTTCCCAAATCTTTTCTCAAGACGGAAAGTTTATCGCTACCTGTATTTTCACACGGCAGAGGGAATCCCGTCATGTGAATATTTTCTTTGCGAATCCCATACATTTGCAGTCGCTCATATGCTCGATTCGTGGGAGCTAAATATCGAATCCCGCTTTGCGAAGGTTGAATGGGCGCCCACGCCCGACTTATATCAGCATCCGTAACGGTCAAGTAAATGCTCCCCGGATAACCGTGTTCTTCAGCCATATACGCCAATACGAAAAACGTGGTTATAATCGGTATGGGCTTTTTCGCCAGTTTGTCAATCAAATCTTTTCCCCATTTTTTATTTTTTATCATCGCGTATGTGCCGATTCCTTGAAGGCTTGGCCTGGAAAGATTTCTTTTCGGATAAAACGGTTTTATTTCTTGGAATTTGTCAAACACGCCGAAGACAATGTCCCCTATAATCGGCAATTTTTTGGCGCGCGAAACTTTATTGTAAAAATCTCGTTGTTGTTTCCATGTTTCCCTGTCTGACGCTGGCATTCCTTTGTAATTATCCGCGCATATAATATCTCCTCCCTCGGCGAAATCGCGCAACGGATATGCTGCCCTCTGATGCCCATAACCCATATCCATGGAAACCACCCAGGCCTTTTCGTACTTTTTTATTGAGTCGTGTTTTTTGCGCATTTTAAATCCGTTATTGACAAGACTTGAATTACTTAAAGTTTCGGATTAAGACATTTTATTACAGATTGAACGATTGGATAATCATTTAAAATCATATTCATCATTATAGCACAGGTTTATTCGCCACCTGAAACGAATGTTAAAATTTAAGCCAATAGACTTATTATAAATCACCTGAAAAGACCTTCACGGAAAAACTTTTCAGATGGTATTTAAGTTATTTTAACTTAACTCTTTTTATTCTAAGAGAGTTAGACACGACCGAGACGCTGGAAAAAGCCATTGCAACCGCGGCGAATATCGGATTGAGCAATATCCCGAAAAAAGGATAAAGAACTCCGGCCGCAACCGGAATAAACGCGCTGTTGTAAAAAAACGCCCAGAATAAATTTTGCTTGATAATGCGCAGAGTTGATTTGGACAATTTAATCGCCCTGACAAGTCCCGCAAGGTCTCCGCTCATGAGAGTTATTCCGGCGGATTCCATGGCAACGTCCGTGCCAGTGCCCATTGCAATACCGACATCGGAAGCAGCCAGAGCAGGAGCATCGTTTATGCCGTCACCAACCATTGCCACTACATTTCCCTGCTCTTTGAGCTCTTTTACTTTTTCGGATTTGTCCTGCGGGAGAACCTGAGAAAAAACGGAGTCGATTCCGACTTGTTTCGCTATCGCTTGCGCGGTTCTTTCATTGTCGCCGGTTATCATGGCGGTCTTTATGCCCATGCCGTGCAACGCTTCAATCGCTTGTTTTGAATTTTCTTTTACCGTGTCCGCTATGGCGATAAGCCCTATCGGTCTGCTTTGCTCATACACATAAACGACGGTCTTCCCCAACTCTTCGAGTCTCTCTCCGTCACCTCCGGAAAAATCGGATTCTTTTAATTTTTTTCCGACATAAACTTCTTTGCCGTCTATTACGGCTTTGACTCCTTGGCCCGTGATTGATTCAAAATCGGAAATTTCCAAAAGATTCAGATTTTCTTCTTTCGCTTTTTTGACAATTGACTCTCCAAGCGGATGCTCGCTTCGTTTTTCCACGCTGGCGGAAATAATCAGCATCTCTTTTTCCGTGATATTTGATTTTGGATTTTCCACGACAATATCCGTCACGGCAGGCTCCCCTTTTGTCAATGTTCCCGTTTTATCCAATACGACCATGTTCACCTTGTGCGCGATTTCGAGCGCTTCCGCGTCTTTTATAAGAATACCATTCTCAGCCCCGATTCCGGTTCCGACCATAATAGCTGTTGGAGTCGCAAGACCGAGCGCGCACGGGCACGCTATGATAAGCACGGCAACGGTATTTACCAGAGCGAATACAAATGCGGGTTCCGGTCCGAAAAACAACCACACCAAAAACGTGACAATCGCAATAACCAGAACGGCGGGCACAAAATACGAGGATATAATATCCGCCAGGCGCTGTATGGGGGCCTTTGACCCCTGCGCTTCTTCAACCATTTTTATGATTTGTGAAAGCATGCTGTCCGAACCGACTTTTGTCGCTCGCATCGTAAAAGATCCGGTCCGGTTTATGGTCGCTCCTATAACAGTGTCGCCTTCGGATTTTTCTTCCGGCATGCTTTCGCCAGTTACCATTGATTCGTCCACGCCGGACCTTCCCTCCACAATCACTCCGTCAACCGGAATTTTTTCGCCCGGCCTTACGATAATCATGTCGCCCGATACCACCTGATCTACGGGAATGTCTTGTTCTTTTCCGTCACGAATCACTCTGGCTGTTTTCGCCGCGAGTCCCATAAGTTTTTTTATCGCATCGGAAGCTTGACCTTTTGCCCTTAATTCCAAAAACTTTCCGAGCAATATAAGCGTTATGATGATGACGGCCGTGTCAAAGTACACATCCGCAGGCAAACCTCCTTTCTCGAAAAAACCAGAAAAAAACGTGGCGACTGTTGAATATAAGAACGCCGCCAATGTTCCTATTGCTATCAGAGTGTTCATGTCCGCTGTTTTGTACCTAAAAAGCAATGTAAGTCCGCTGTAAAACTGCCATCCGACCCAAAACTGAACCGGAATCGATAGAACAAACATAAGCGCATTGCGGTCAAATACGGGAATATTCGCAACGGGTCCGAACCACTCGGCATATGTCAAGACAAACACAGCAACCGAAATCACTGTTCCGAACGTAATTTTTTTGCGCAACAGAGAAACTTCTTTTTCACGTTCGTTTTTTTCTTGTTCCGCCAAGTCCTCTTTTTCCCCTTTTTCCACCATGGGCTTGTATCCGGCGTCCGATATCACTTTCATAATCTCGTCCGCTCCGGTTTTGTCCGATTCGGCAACAACTTTCACTCGCGCGTTGTTGTAATCCGCTTCGACGCTTTTTATTCCTGACAGGGTTTTAATCGCTTGTTCCACCACCATGGCGCAATGCGGAGAATCCATTCCAATCACCTTAATCGACAAAAAAGGCGCGTTGATGTTTGATTTGACACGTTGCCCGGAGCTTTGCTTTTTGTTTTTTTCTTTATCCGATACGGGGATGTAGCCGACCGACTCTACAGCTTCAAGCAACTTCTCAACGTCCAGATTCTCATCGTGCTCAACTGTGGCTCTTTCCGTCGCTATGTTTACGAACGCGCTTTTTACTCCGTTTACTTTTGTCAATGACTTTTCTATCTTCCCAACGCACGAAGCGCAATGCATACCCTTGATATTGAATTGTGTTTTCTTGTCAGACATAAATTATTTATACGGAAAATAATGTAAAATAATAAACAGTCATAATCATATATTTTATAAAACTCACGCGCCCACGGAACAGGCGGTTTAACAAACCTACCATGCGACCGAGTTACCCTTATCCGACAACGCCGGTCGCGAGTTTATTGGAAATCTAATCGTAAGCGCGTGTGTCCTATTGGCAAAATTTCTGTTTTGCCTATGGTTTATTTGTGAAAATAATTCCAAAGCCATCCGAAAATTCCGGCTATCACCCATCCCCAAATATAGATTTGAACCAAACCGAGGATGAAACTTGCGACATTAAAGCCTGTAAATCCGATATACATTATTTGTAAAAGCTGTAGATACAAATCTCTGCTCGCATCGCTTAACAGAAAATGCCAAGCAAAGTCAAGCACATAGCCTATCGCGAAAAACGTGGAAAGAGTAAGCCCGAATTTTTTTATATTGATATTATTCATAAAAATAAGATTAAAACGTGAATTTGAAAACTTGATATCTTTCGACCTTTTATAAAATTTTAGAATAAAGGACTTCTGATGTTTTTTATATTCGGCTTTATGGCTTTTTCATACGCCTTTGTTGTTCTTATATTAGCATGCCCCAACAGTCTTTGAACATGCTTCACGTCCACCCCACTCTCAAGCAAGTGAATGGCGAACGAATCTCTCAAAACACCGAATGATACTTGTTTCTTGATTCCGGATGATTTTAAAGACCTTGCCAACGCTTTCTGAGTAGCCCGCTCGGACATTTTACCGCCACGCAGTCCTTCAAAAAGCCAATCTCCCGGGCGTTTTCCGAGCATCATATCATGCAAATCGTCTTTCAGTCTTTCAGGAAAGATTGTTAAACGACTTTTTACATTGCCGGCCTCCCTTACTCTAATCAGCAGATTCTCAAGCTGTATGTCCTTGACTTTTAAACGGACTATTTCCCCTATTCTCATGCCCGTACCGTAAGCAAGGGCTATAATCAGTCTGTGTTTGTCGTTTGTTGTATGTTTTAAAATTTTTTCTATCTCTTTTCTCGAAATCGAGTTCGGAGATTTGCAAGAAGGTTTCGCGAATTTAATGTTTATTGTTTCGGGCTCTTTTACAACCTCTCTGTAAAAAAATCTTATGGCGTTCAGATAAAGATTCAAAGTTTGCGCGGAAGCTCCTTTTTTTCTCTTGCGTGAGAGGTGTTTTTTTATACCTCCCTGATCACAAAAAACCGGATCGCAATCGCACTTAGACCCGCAACCGCACGCATTGAAATAATCTTTTACGCAAAGTAAATAACTTTTTCGCGTTCTCGGACTGTATTTTTTCAGACGCATCGTCTTGTCCATCAATTCCAGGTATTGTTGTTTTTTGGTATTCATTGCATTGCGACATGTTTTGTTATCGCGTTCAATATATCATAAGTTCGCATAATATGCAAGTATTAGTTATTAACACCCCTTAATTACCATAAAACGAGCATTAAATTATCAATAAAAAACTTTATTAGCGAGCAATAAAAACTTAATTTGCCATTTGCGCATGCGTTAAATCCTATCCCGTAAACATGTATCGCAACGATCTACGAATAATTGCCGACTCTCAAAATAAATGATATTATTTGCTCAGTATCAAGTTTAATCGACAATTGTTATGAAAAACCGAAGAGAATCCCCCCCCAACGCCGTAAAAGGCGAAATGTATGCCGGCATGCCGACGGTTAAAGCGATATTATCGGAATTGAATCAAGACGAAGTTTACGAGCAACGCATGGATAGCTACGACCCGGCACCTTTTACGAAAGCGTGCAAACGTGCGCGAGAATTAATCGAATCGGGAGAGCTTACTCAAAGAAAACTTGAAGATTTGGTAACAGGTATGATTCAAGATTTTGAGAATAAAAACTTCACGGAATCGCAAACCTGGGCAAGACGACTTGTAGCGTTTGCGCTTGTCAATGAAGTCGATTTTACAAACCTTCCTTTGGAATAAAATGTTATATATTAACGAAATCAACGAGGTGTTTGTCGATTGCGATGAATACGCGGTATTTGGAAGCGGACCGATGGCAATACGGAATATTCGCAAGAACAGAGACTTAGACATAATCGTAACATTTGAAAAATGGAAACAAATGCGAAAAACGCATGATAAATATTTATGCCCGACAAAATCATGTATCCGCATCAAACACATGACCATAACTCCCACATGGCCCGGACTAAAGAGAAAAGACGTGGATGAGATAATTCTTGAAGCCGAAATAATTCAAAACATAAGGTTTGCCGGGTTGCGACATGTAGTCGAGTATAAAAAAATATTAAAACGCCCGAAAGACATAATTGACATACGACTTATAAATCAATCAGCAAAATAGCGTTATGCGACAAATAAAACAATCGCTTATTTGATAAGCGATTGTTTTATTTGACACAAACTCGAAAGAGCGATGCAAGTCACAATTTACAACTTGTCTATCGCGCTTCTTAGCATGCTTCCGACTTCCTCGGCCAAAGGCTCCAATCCGTCATTGTTCACGATTGAAAACGCGGTTTTAGGATCTATAGCGGAAACAGTCACTTCATCATCTCCACTCTCATACACAATCACGTTGCACGGCAATAAGAGTCCGATTTCTTCTTCACTCTCAAGTGCCTTCATCGCGCGCGGAGGATTGCATGCTCCAAGAATTCTGTAGTCCTTGAAATCCGCGTCCAGCTTTTCCTTGAGAGTTTTTTTGACGTCAATATCGGTCAAAATACCGAACCCCTCTTCTTTAAGAGCGGAAATCACTCTTTCGACCGCTTCATCAAACGACATATTGAGTTTTTTTGAGTATCCGTAATTGGACATATTGGAATTTTAATTTAACTTTTTAAGACTGTTTATCGGATTTACCAAGAATCAACCCCGAAATATCCCAAAGCCATACCGCGATATAACCCCAAACAAACGACTGAATCAGTCCCAATATAAAACTTGCAAAATTCATTCCGGACCATCCGAAAAACGATAATGCGAAAAGACTGTCATGCAACTCTTTTATATTGGCGCTACCATTGCGTATATAAAACCACGCAAAACATACGATGAAAAGAATCGCGAAAAACAACCCCATTCTCGTGCCGCGTTTACAGATATTTTGATTATTCATATTATCACCTCCTTCCATTAAAAATGTAAATTTCAGACATACTCCAAGGTTAAATCTGATTTTACGCCAAAAAGGTCTTCTAACGCGCGATCTTTTGCCATTTTATGTGTTCGTACACACTGGACCACAAAAACCCCAATGCTCCGGCGAATAAAAGTTCCTCCAAAGGCACGCCCAATACCAAAACGCCCGATATCTCGGAAAGATTCCAAACCCGCTCAACGTATCCGGGATACGCTATTATCAAAGTTATGAAATAAACCCAATAAAGCGCGATAAACATTAAAGCGCTAAATATCATTTTTTTCTTTAAATCCGGTCTGCAATACCATGTGGCGAACCCGCCCCCCAAAAGAGCGAGTATTGTCGAATAAATCGGATTCAAGTCCGTGAAAACCAATAACGCAACGAATATAATAGGCGATGAAAGCAGTGCGGGCAAATGATATCTGTGTCTTTTGTGAGATCGCTCTGAGGGTGTTATTGTCGCGTGCTTTACTTTGAGCACCGCTTCGTATATTACAACCGCCAAACCCCCCACTCCAAACGCGAACATCAAACTTTCTATATCAAAACCCGTCCTATTCGCCAAGTCAAAAAGCGATGGAGGGCTCCAGTATTCCGGAACGAAAATCGGCTCGGTCAAACCCAGAAGAGACGTCCACAAACTTACCGTCAGCATCTCTTTTTTTCCGGATTTGTCGATTACGGCATATACGACAATCCAGATTACCAACAATAACAGACTCCAAATAAGCCACGCGTATTGCATAGAAAAACATTTAACTAACAACAACCTCCGCAACCCCCACCTCCTGAATGAGGTTTTTCGTCTGACAGCCCCGATATGTATTTTTCCGAATCTTCGTCGAATTTCACCTTGCAACCGGGACAGCAAAAATAAAACACTCTGCCATCATATTCACTCGTCAACCCCGATTCAACGGCCTTTTCGGTATCTACCGGACTTTTCATAACTGGACACATAGTCTTATCTTCACTCATATGATTATTTATTTTAATGATTCAAGTTTTTCGACAAGCTTCGCTTTGTCAAGTCCTCCTTGTGAGAATAATTCTCCGTTGATAATTACGCCCGGAGAAGACATTACCATGTATTTGCCAAGCATTTCCTGACCTTCGTCCGTCGTCATGTCGACTTCTTCTATTTCGAGTTCTGGAAAATCGGGCTTTATTTCTTCGAGAATTTTTTTGGCTTCGGCGCAATGACCGCAACCCGACGATGTTAACAGTTGTAATTTCATCATATTTTTATTCTTTATAATTTATAAATCTTAAATTCCATGTTTTAATTGTGTTTTGCTCGACCTTTTTATTCCGTATAAACATGTTTGCTTATAGTTAAGACCCCTAGGATTGCAAATCCACTTCATCCTCCCTCTTCTTCACCTTTTGCCATATTATCGGAATTATAATCAGCAATATCAACACGAACGGAGCCATGGGTGATGGTATCCAGTCATCAGATTCCCCCTTTGAGTGATCTTCTCCCTCATCGCTTACCATAATGTGCCCGTGATCGATTGGCGTGTCGTCTTCATGCTCATGATTGTTTATGTCCGACACAAGAATGTCTTTGTGATCTTCGGGTAAACCCGCCGGATCATCGTGGTCTTCCATTCGTTCGGAGACATTGTCTCCGGCAACCGTATTCACAACCCTGTTCCATCCTTTATGTATGACGGATTCCTCATACCATTTATGCGAAGTTCCGGTTATAAGAATAAAGGCTCCAAGAACAACCAAAACCCAACCGGAAACCTTTTTGACCAATTCTCCTTTGGAAGCGATTTTACTTACTGCGTTCACTCCCAGTATTCCGAGAATGGTCAAGAATATTAACGGAGTCGCTCTTCCCACTCCGTGAACAAATCCGAGCCACCATCCGTTCCATGTGCTTCCGACCACCGCGATATCACCCAACAGAACGTAAAATAGCGGATTCGGACACCCGACTCCCGCATTTCCCAAAAACAAACCCAAGAAAAACGCCTTTAAGTAATCACCTCTTTTAGTAACCCAGTCCGGGTGCGCTCCGGAGAACCCGGGTATTTTGAATTTTATTAGTTTTAATTCGGAAAGTCCGAACATAAAAGCCGAAACTCCGCCTATGACGAATAATATTCTGCTAAACGGTCCCGCTTGCGAAATTGCGGAATCAAGTCCAATGACCTTTCCAACAAGAGCCACGAATATGCCGTACAAAGACAATGTCAATGACAATCCAAGCCCAAACAAAAGAGCCATGATGAGACCTTTTTTAGGATTTTGTTTCATTGCCAAAGGCACTATTACGAATGCCAGAGGCAGTGTACAAGGAAGAACTATCATTGAAAGCCCCACAACATAAGCAAATGTAAGGTTTACAGTTTCGCCGGGAGAAGTGAATAACCAAAACGCACCCACCAAAAGAATCGAAAAAAGTCCGAATGCCAGCAAAATCATCCTTGTGCGAGTTTTTGCTTGTTTATCGTCAATTTGTTTTAGGTTGTTGTTCATAGGCGTTTTCGTTATTTGAATATTTGTGTTTATACATCAATTGTAGCATGTATGCTATTCCAAGTATATTTATCGATAATCCGAGCACCAGAAACGGCTTTTGGTATTGCGTCAGAAATATGGCTATTCCCGATATGCCAAGTATTGGAAGAGCGTCCGCCAAATGATGGATACAACACGCGACCATGGCGGTTCCTGACATTGCTCCACCCGCTCCGGCAACTCCGCCATGCGCGCTCGTTCCGCGTTTTTTCATATACATCCACAACCCTATCTGAATTCCGAATCCCGCAATTATTCCCAATATAAGGTACCAAGTGCGTGAAAAGTTAAACCAAACTTCATTGGGAGTCATTGTGATGAACATTATTGCAAAATAAAACGCAAGCATAAGCGCTCCCGATACGGCGCCCCAAATCCACGCGCTAAATTTCGCGCTCTTGTTCGAATTATAGCCGGATACGTTTTGATTTATTCTGTTTTCATGTCTTTCCCAACCGCTAATACCTCCCTCCAAGTTGTATACGTTTTTATACCCAATCTCCGATAGAGCGCTTGACGCGATTTTGCTCTTATTTCCGGACCTGCAATAAACCACGATATGCGCGTTTTTGTCTTTTGGAAACTTCTCACGGTTTGATTTTATTTTATCAAATGGAACAAATAAATCAGTTCCGGGTATATGCCTTTGCTCCGGCACATAAACATCCACCAAAAGCGCGTTTTTGCTTTTGATTATCTCGTTCAATTCGAAGGGTTTTATGTTTTTGTATCCGTTCATATTTTCTATTTTTCTGCCAAGCATTCTTTGTATTGGTCCGGATGATGGGACATGTGCTGTCTCCATTCTTCGTCAGTATAGTCCGGAGGAGTTTCGCACTTGTTTTGAAGCTCTGCACGCATCGCATTGCTGTAGTTTTCCGGAGTATTTATTGTTTTCGCGGAATCATCTCCACTTCCCGAGAAAAACATGGTCGCAGACCATATCAATCCCGCAATCGCCAAAATGAGTAAAATTACAGGAATCGATTTTTCAATATTCATAATTCCTTATATTAGAATTCGCAAAAAATCAAATTAAGATATGTCGTTTTTTATCATGTCAAATTCCTCTTTTGTTATTTCTCCCTTGGCGTATCTGTTTTTGAGAGTGTCCAAAGCTCTCGGTGAGATTTCGGAAGTTCCTCTTTTTCCGAACATGACGCTTCTGATTAACCACACAATCCCAATTACAACGAACACCCAAAACAGTATCATAAAAGTATATCCGAAAAAACCTCCCATAAACGGTGAGCCGGACATCATGCCAAAACCTGACATTGAACCATTCATAAAACCGTTCGATTTTTGCGCTGAAAACCCGTTATTCATCATTCCCGAGCCCATCATACCGGAACCCATCATGCCACTCATCATGCCTGAGCCCATCATGCCACTCATCATGTTCATTCCTCCTCCACCGCAATTTAAATACTTTTTGCCCATATAGGTATGCATGGCTTCGAGTTGCTTTGAACCTTCTCCACCCATCATCCTGTCCATTAGGTCATGTTGTTCGGGGTCCGGATGCATGACGGACATCACCGCTTCTCCTAGTTTTTCAAAATTTTCTTCAGAAACGGATTCGCAATCAATGTCGCCCAATCTTGATACTTCTTGGTTTTGCATTATTTGTCTCAAAACTTCATCAACATTCATACCATGACCGCCTTCTCCCGCAAAAACATTTACCGGAAACAATACGGATATAGCAAAAACCAATGTAAAAAATTTTATTTTATTCATACGCGTCTTGATTATACTGTTAATTATTCTTTATGTGTTTTTAATTTAAACGCCTCCGGACCTAGGTCCAAATCCACCTCTACCCATATTTTGAATTCCGGAGCATTCTCGATTGTAGGATCGGTCATTATGTTGATTGTCTTGAAAAACCTTCCTTTCGGTTCTTCGTGCAAATTAGGATCGAACGATACGGTAACCGTAGCTCTGTCTCCTTTTTCCATGATTGCTTTATCTATTTCGGCTTCGGTGCACGCGCAACTTGTGGGGGTGCCCGTTATTTTGATTTCTTCTTCTCCGTTATAGATAAAGTCAAATTCCTTTTTCACGATTCCTCCGCTTTGCTTTATAACGCCAAAATCGTACTCTGTTTCCGAAACATCAAAGACCGAATATTGCTTTTCTTCGCCTTTATTTTCAATCACTTCCTCCGTAATGTTTTTTGATGAAACATTATCATTCAAAGAAATAATTGATTTTACGAACCACGATACGATAACCAAAGCGACGACGATTAGCACGATTAACATTCTTTTGTTCTTCATAGAATTAGCAACAACCTCCTTTGTCTTTTTTTTCTTCTCGTTCTCCCTTTAACTTCTCGATTATATCCGGCGAAACTTTACACATCGGACAATCGCCATCATCCGAAGATGATTGCTTTTTGTTTTTATATTTTAAGTTTCCAGATTTAGAATCTTCCACGGCTTGGTGTTTTTTCTTGAATAGATTAAGCATACGCTTTTTATTAAATAAACCAAATTAAAATTACAATCCCAAGGGCAATCATCGCCATTCCGCTCCACAGTTTGAGCTTTACGCTCGTATCGGATTGCCATTTAGCAAGACGCCCGAGAGCGTATCTGTTACCTGTCAAAGCAAGCAAAACGATTAAAGGAACGACGAACATCACATTGTAAATGAGCATATACCACATCCCTTGAGCAAATGTTTTCTGTGATGCCAGCAGACCTATAATCGCGACATATATTCCGCCGGAACACGGGAATGTGCACAATCCGACCAAAAACGCTCCCACAATCACAGCCGGCAGTGTCACTTTTGTCAGCCATTTTTTCAATGAACCTTGAGTGAATCTGGGTATCTGAGCTTTTATCGGAAATTTCGGCAACAAATATCCAATCACATTTACCAAACCAAGCGCGATAACCAACCATGATCCTATTTTTGCCATCAAATGCGGAGCCCCGGATATTATTACCGCCTTAAACAATCCGAAACCTATTCCAAGATACGTTAAGTATATGACCAATATGTAAATAACTCCGTATTTCAATATCTTGCCGATTTTCGCTTGCAAGGTGAATAGAAAAGCTATGAAAAATATCATCACCGCTATAGCGCACGGATTTATCCCGTCAAGCAATCCAGTAACAAGAACCAAAGGCAGTATTGGCTTTTCTTTCGAATTTGCAGATTCAAGCTCGCCGGATTCCCATTTCCCGAGATATTCGGACATGGAAACATCAAGGCGGTATTCTTTAGTTTCAATGTTCGGTTGCCATACCGTGTATGTGACTTTTTTCGTGTCGACACCTTTCATTTCCAGCATTTGGTCTTGATACACGACGATCCTGTCCGGCAAACGTTCTGCTAAAAACAATTCGTCAACACGATTTATCGGGACATGACCTCCCAATACCAATTTCCCGTTATCCACAAAAGTCATTATATGACTTTGAAGCTCAAGTGGTATTCCCAATTCTTCATGTAGATAATTCATGTCTTTACGCGCGTCTTTTTCATTGACATAATCGCGCATTGTGACAGTTATACCGTTGTTTTCAAGGTACGGCACCAGTTTTTCTTTTAGATACGCATCGCAACCTCCACATGCTTCATTGTAATATATGACGGCGGTTTTATATTCTTGTCGCGCATGCGCCATGTTTCCGGCAAGATAAGAAACCACAACGACCGCAAGAATAAGGAGGCGCGCCATTTTTGTTTTTAACATTTCAATTCATGCCCAATTCCGGGTCAACCGTCATCGTAACCATAATCTCATGCTCTTCTCTCGGGTTGTCTGTTTTTATATACACGAGACGATTAAAATAACCTTTTGCCTTGCTTAATCCGTGCGCGAGCGGATTATATGTAACCTCTATTTCCACTTCTTCACCAGGCTCAAGTTCCATGTTTGCGGGAGGCAGATTGCCGTGATCCATTCCGAATTTTACACTTGATTTTCCGTCTTTTATCAATTTCGCTGTAGTGCATCCGCATGAAGTTGAAACTTGAGTTATATTGACGGGACCTTCGCCCGTGTTTTTCGCGACAAAAGTATGGCTCACATTATCAAGTCCTATTGTTCCAAAATCGTACTTTAACGTGGAAATCTCCAATTTGCCGGGCAAGGTTTTAACTTCTTGACGGTCGCCATAACTTGACACAAATCCGAAAAACGCCACCAAAACCACCAATGCGCCGACCCAGACAAAATACTTGGAATTTTTATATTTGAACATAAACAATTCTATATTTAGATGAATTTGCTTGCGATAAACAAGTTCGCCAACAAATAATACTGTCTACAAGCCAGAATCAAACAATCAAAATATAGAAAATTTTGGAGGTGGCGGTTCTATCATTATCCCGCTCGACGATATCGCATAATTATCACGCAAGGCGGTATAATCCGTTTTTTCGATATTTTTATACCCAAGATTCTTTCTGGGCACCAGAAAAGCATGCATGACCACGTGCTCTATGGGCCCGCAACCCGCGCCGAAACAATCGATGCTGTCATCGTGACCGTTAATACCCGAATCCATTCCCGTTATCGCTCCAAAAGAAATCAATACGACAAAAATAACAAACAATGAAACGGCTGTTGTTTTAAAGACGAATTTCATTTCTTATTGAGTTTATATATTTTAATAAGTTCTTTTACGGATTTTTCTTCTTTTCCTTTTTTTACGTTTTCCACGATATGAGTATTCAAATGGTTTTCCAACATCAAAGCGTCAAAGCTTTTCAGTGACTCTCGTATCGCGCTGGATTGCGTCAAGACATCAATGCAATATTCTTCGTTTTCAACCGCCTTTCCAAGTCCTCGTATTTGACCTTCTATTATCCTGAGTCTGTGTGTAAGGCGTTTTTTGTATTGTTTTTGTATGCATCCTCCACTCATGGTTTTTAAAATTTAATTACTATATACCCCTATCGGGTATTAACATTGTATATGATAATACCACAATAAAATAAAGTCAAATAAAACTTGTAAAATTATAATTTTTTATTCCGCAATAAAGACGCGTTTATGGCGACAATGACGGTTGACAAAGACATAAACACCGCGGCAAGCGCCGGTTGCAAGAAAATACCTTTAAACGCCAAAACACCGGCGGCAAGCGGAATCGCAACTATATTATATCCGGCGGCCCACCATAAATTTTGTATCATCTTTTTGTATGTCAATTTTGACAGTCGAATTATTTTTACTATATCTCTAGGGTCGTCCTTGACCAATATTATACCGGCCGACTCTATTGCGACATTCGTTCCCGCCCCAATCGCTATTCCAAGGTCCGCTCGAACCAGCGCCGGAGCGTCGTTTATGCCGTCGCCAACCATGGCAACTTTGCGACCATCTGACTGCAACAGTTTTACTTTTTCGGATTTTTGTTCAGGCAAAACTTTCGCGAAATACTCGTCTATCCCGAGCTCTTCCGCCACCCATTTTGCCACGTCTTCCGAATCGCCCGTTATCATCGCCGTTTTAATACCCAAATCGTGTAACGATTTAACGGCTTCTCTGGATTCTTGACGTATCATGTCCGCCAAAGCGATTGCCCCGATTATTCGGTTTTCGGAAATAACATATACAACAGTTTTCCCTTGACGCGACAAGTCCGTTGTACGCTTGTCCAACTCTTCATCCAAAGAAAGTGACAAATCTTTTACCAAAGTCGGACTTCCTACCAAAACTTTTTTCCCGTCAATTTCAGCTTCGGCTCCTTTTCCGGCTATTCGTTTGAAGTTTTTGATTTGCGATATAGAAATGCCCTTGTTTTTCGCTTCTTTTACAATCGCTTTCGCTATAGGATGTTCGGAATGATTGTTGATTGACGCCCCCAATAACAATACCTCTTCCTCGGAAACCCCTTCGGATGGAACAATAGCGCTGATTCCAAACTCCCCTTTCGTCAATGTTCCCGTCTTGTCAAAAAGAACTGCATCTATGTTACGAGCAGCTTCCAGCGCCATTCTTTGTTTTACCAAAAATCCGTTTTTAGCCGCTTTTGTCGTCGATATGGACGCTACCAAAGGAATCGCCAAACCGAGCGCGTGTGGACACGCTATGACCAATACCGCTACCATGCGCTCAATGGCAAACGCGGTATCTGACGCGGCAAGCCAAGACGCAAGTGTAACTCCTCCGGTTACTACGGCGACAATAGTCAGGTAGTATGCTGCCTTGTCGGACAAAAGTTGAAGTTTTGATTTCGATGATTGAGCCTCGATAACCAGTCTTTTGACTCCCGCAAGAAACGTATCTTCTCCGACTTTGGTCACTTTTACCGTCAAAGACCCGTCT
Organism: Patescibacteria group bacterium; assembly: GCA_015485695.1. Taxonomy (GTDB): domain Bacteria; phylum Patescibacteriota; class Patescibacteriia; order WFTA01; family S139-112; genus S139-113. The sequence goes on from WFTB01000046.1 coordinate 18,477, forward strand.
CCGTTTATTGTTCCGGCTATTACTTCACTGCCCACCGTTTTTTCCACGGGCTTTGACTCTCCCGTGGCAAGAGACTCATCAAGCTCTGATTCCCCTTCTATGATGATTCCGTCAGCGGGGACTTTTCCTCCGGGTTTTATCAATACAAGATCTCCGGAAATCACATCTTCAAGGGATACTGTAATTGTCTTTCCCCCTCTTATTACCTCCGCTTTGTCTGGCAATAACTTTGAAAGCTCTTTTAAGGCTCCTTGCGCTCCGGAAACGGCTCTCATCTCCATCCAGTGTCCCAACAGCATTATGGTGATAAGTGTCGCAAGTTCCCAGAACAATGTCTGACCTCCGATGAAAGTTGTGACAATGCTATATATGAAGGCCGTAAAAATAGCCAAAGAAATCAATGTCATCATCCCGGGCATTCCGGCGCGAATTTCTCTGTACGCGGCCACGATGAAAACCCAACCTCCATAGAAAAAAATTATCGTTGACAATATAGCCGGAACATACATCGAGCCGAAAAACACAGGAGCTTGCCAGTCAAGCAATTTCTGAACTATTTCCGAATATGCGACAACCGGAATCGACAAAACAAAGGACACCCAAAATTTTATCTTAAATACATTGGTCTTGTGGCCTTCATGTTTATTGAATCCGCCATCTTGATTGTGCGATTCTCCGTAACCTTGGCGACTTTGCGAATTTTCACCCATATTTCCGTGTTTTGCATTATGAGCGCTCGGTTTGGGGTCCGGGCTTGCCGGAACGAGAGTCATTCCGCATTCGGGGCAAATTCCTGGATTTTGCCTTTTGACGTTTGGATGCATTGGACATGTGTACATATCGGATGTGCTTTGATTATGCTTTCTCATTGATTTGATTATACATCATATTTTAAAATTTGTCCTAAGGGTCAATATCGAATCCCTGAAAACAACGGATTTTGAAAATCAAGAACCGAACCGTCAATTAAAAAACTCAAGCCTCCGCAACAAAAATTTGAAAAGCGGAGGGCTTGAATTTTCTATCAATATGTATCAATCTCGCATTAGCGAGGAACAAGGCCGATATATGCCCGTAAATTCGGATTTAATGACCGATTTGTATTATATTGAATTGTTTTGAGTTGTATGTTTGGCACCTACCCTGTACGTACTTGGTGTTGTGGATATCATACCAACTTCACACATGATGTGGTTTTATCTCGGTTGTAAATTATAATCTATACTATAATGATTAATTTTAATTAAAGATTTTTAAAATACTCGACCTTCACTTATTACTACAACAAATATGGATTTTTGTTGCATCCTATAAAAAGGTATATTATTTTTCATGAATATCCCAAAAAAACCGTTTCAAAGTGTTATTGATAAGATTGCATTCGAACACGAAAATGCGGTGGCATTGAATCTATGTATTTGTCGATTTTGCGTATATCCGACGCCTTAATCTCGAGTCCGTCTCTTAAACCTATCACGATTATCGCGTCATTCACTTTTATGTTCCTTATCTGCGGAAAATCAAAATCGGAAATGCCGGAAACAGCCACAATATCTCCTTCAAGGGTCTCTACCAACAATTTTCCGTCTTTAATTCCGGAAACCAAACCGATTAATGTATTATGAAACTTTATTGTTCCATAATGTTTGTACAAAGATCCCGCTATGGGTACGTTTCCATTGCGGGATTTCCTGTAAAGACCATGGTGCACAGATGTTTTCGAGACCGCAAACCCTATAGTGAACACAACCGCGACTATTCCAAGCATCGAATACACAATAGGAGCGCGATAAGCCAATGTAACTCGCTTTACCAGCAATTCCAAAGAAATTATAAAAACAAGAACCGCAAGCCCCAATATCCAAGGAAACGACATTAAAAATATTACAACTCCTTTCCAACCGAAAGATGTCAAAACCCAGGCTCCGTTACGCTCCAGGACAAAAAACACAAAACTGACAAGATAAACAACGGAAGCTATTATTATAACAATTCCAAGTGTCGCCAGCGCGGATTTCGCCAAAAAATAAGAATTTGGACGCATTTTAACATTGTCTTTCTCTATTCTCTTGAATAGGTTTTCCTTAATAGAATTGTTTTTCGTTTCTTCCATCATAAACTGAATTGTTCTTTTTCGAATTGCTTTTTCGCCGATATCTTGCCCCTTCTTATGCGAGCGCTAACTGTCGACACGGGAACTCGCAATATGTCCGCTATGGTTTTATAATCAAAACCCTCTATATAATACAAAATGAGAACTTCTCTGTATTTCGGATTTATAGCTCCAAGACATTTTTCCAACATGTCTTTGATTTCTTTTTCATTTATTTTATCATCAGCCCTTTCTTTTGACGGTATATTGGGAAAAATCTCTTCCATATCAAAAAACCCTAGAGGTGATTTGCTCTTCTTCTTTATGGCGTTTATGAATTCATTATGCGCTATCCTGTACAACCAAGAAGAAAATTTACGTTTTGTATCAAAACTGCGTATATTAACGTACGCCTTTATGAAAACTTCCTGGGTACAATCCTCCGCTTCTTGAGAGTCAAGCAAAAACCTCCTAGCATACCTTAGTATTTTCATTTCGTATCTATCCACCAAAACACCGAAAGATTCCGTATCGCCATCTTGGGCGCTTTTTGCTATGTCTTCATCGGACGCTTCTTCCATAAACCATAATATATCCCCATCTTGTTTATACTACAACAAATGTCGATTTTTGTTGCATTATTATTAAAACCCATAATACATAGTGCCTCAAACGCAACAACTCATCTTCGATATGTCTTTTACAAAAGACAGCGCAACGTATTTTACGGCTTCAGACAATGTCGGAAACACAGGCTCAGATTCAATTATGTCATATATTGTGTTTTTGTTTTTAATCAATATCATTGCCTGAGCTATAATGTCGCCGGCATTCGGAGAAAGAATGTGAACACCGACAATTTCTTTTGTTTTAGGATTTATGTTCATCTTTATCATTCCCTCTTCTCGTCCTATGATTCCGGCTTTTGGCAAAGATTCAAAAGACATGGTCCTGCAATCGCAAGTTCCCATTCTTGCCATTTGCTCTTCTTCCGTCAATCCGACACTCGCGTATTGTGGGTCGGTGAACACCGCATACGGGACAGTATCATAATCAATGCTTAGTTTTGCTCCGTTTAAAATGTTTTCCGCCATTATGGTTCCCTCTCTTCCGGCGGTTGTTTCCAATCTTCGCGGTAAATCCGCGACATCCCCTCCCGCGAAAATATTCGATATGTTTGTCTGCAAATATTCATTAACTATAATCGCTCGATTATCGCTTGTTTTGACTCCCGGAATATCCAGATGCAAATCAGCCGTATTCGGCGTCTTACCCGAAGAAAGTAAAATTTCATCCGATGCTATTTCAAATGAAACTCCATCTATTATATATGAAAGTATTTTCTCTTTACCGCTCAACCTTGCGCCATTTATGTTAACTCCCGTTTCAATGGTTATTTTTTCATCTTCCAAAATTCCAGAAAGCCTACCAGTAAGCTCAACCTCCCCTCTTGGAAATATTCTATCATTTCTTTGCAATATTGTGACTTTGGAGCCAAACCTCGAATATATCTGAGCAAGCTCAAGACCAACTGGCCCCGCGCCTATAACCGTCAATCGTTTTGGAATTTTATCCGTCCTCATTGCCTCTATGTGCGTCATGTATCCGATTTCTCGCAGATTTTTTATCGGAGGAATCGTTGCGGAAGATCCCGATGCCACCACGATATAATCAGATTCGAACACTTTGTCTTTGACTTTGACTTTGTTTTTATCGTAAAACTCAGCTTTGCCTTCGACGAGTGTTGTGTTTTTCAAATCTGACAAAACTTTCTCGTATTTTTCTTCGCGAAACTTATCAACCGTTCTAAGCTCGCCATTGATAATCCTCTTAAAATCCACGCTCTCCACTCCAAGTTCCAAACCCGGAACATTGTTATTCCTAACCATGTTCACAATCTCTCCGGCATGCGCCAATATTTTGGAAGGAACACAACCCACGTTTACGCATGTGCCACCTATGGGCAATCCGGAATTTATCATGACGGATTTAGCTCCAAGCTCATTTGCGCGTATCGCGGTTGCAAACGCCGTTGCCCCACCTCCGATTATGATAATATCGAATTTATTCATATCAAAGCTTTTTTTAGTATTTTATTAAAATTATCATCCGACAAACGATAATATACTTTTTTGCTTTCTCGTCTGGAGTAGACCAATTGTTTTTTGCGCAGTTTTTTGAGCGAGTGAGATACCACGGATATCGGAACATCCAATACGTCGGCTATTTCACCCACCGAAAGCTCTTTATTGTTGCAAAGCAACCAACATATCTTCATCCTGGTCGGGTCCCCCACTATTCCGAATTTTTCCGCGCACTCTATAATTGCGCTTTCGTTTTTAAGTTCTTCTTCGATTTTTTTCTTATCCATACTAACTCATTTGAACATATATTCAAATGATAACATATTAAAAATAAAGAAACAAACAAGCGATGACGTATATTGAAAATCCCATGCGAAAAACCTTGCCCACATCAGGCAAGGTTTTAATCAATAATTACTCTTGATACCCAAAACCATACAGAGAATAAATCATCTGAATGTCAACTGGTGCGGTTCTTTACCCAAATCTATCGTCCTTTCTATTTCTCCGGAACTTACGTCGATAACAAAAATGCTTTTGTCGCTTTCGCTGTTTGCCAATATTTGTTTTCCGTTCGGGGTAATCTCAATGTGAGATATTTCGCTCCCAACTTTTATGGTTTCTAAAATCTTTCCGCTTTCAGTATCTATTACCGATATTGAGCGACCTTCCGAATTCGCGACATACACTTTATCGCCGTCCGGAGATACTCCTATGCCGTGTGGAGTTTCACCCGCCTCAACGGTCAAAACAACCTTCAATGAATTCGCGTCAATCACGCTAACGTCATCCGAACCTCCGTTTGCCACATATACGAAGTTTCCATCACGACTGACTATGGCATGATCGGGTCTTGTTCCGACGGGTATGTTCGCTATTACCGATTCAGACTTCAAATCCACAACGGATATCGTGTCGTTTCCTTTGTTCGTCACATATACCCTGTTTCCGTCCGGAGATACTACAGGATAATTCGAGACTAATCCCGTCTCGATAAAATTTACATTTTCCAAATTTTGAACGTCTATAACCGCTATTCCGGATTTTGACGGAACTGTCACTATAACAAACCTGCCATCAGGAGTCGCGGCCAAATGATGAGAACCTCCGCCGACATCTATCGTCTTTACGACTTTCTTTGTTTGAATATCCGTAACTGTTATAAAGTTTGAACCCAATTTCATCATCATGTCCATATCCATTTCCACTCCATCATCGTGATCCGGTTCCATTATCATTTCTTTTCTTCCCATTTTTGTAGAAGAGGAAAACAAATATTCACCGGCAACGGCAATTCCATGTGGATTGTTTCCTGCAGGCAAAACCTCAACTCCCGAAGACCCGCTCAGGTCAACCACGGCAATTTGGTCGCTGGGTCCGAGCGCGACGTACGCCGTGCTTATTTCATTGTCAATTAACTCTCTTCCGGACCTTTCCCAAGCTATCATGCCCCCTTCAAGGTCATATACATTTGTATATCCCAGATCAACAAGCTTTTGAGCGGCGACACGACTCATGCCTCCGCTACGACAATACAATACGATTTTCGAGTCTTTCGGAAAGTCTATTTCATTTTCAATTTCATCGTAAGGTATAAAAAGGTCTGTTCCTTCTATTTCTTTTTCATACGGAATATGTACGTTAATAAATGTGAAATCTTTTTGTTTCAACATGCTGTCCAAACGTTCCGGACTGATTAGTGTAGCTTCTTTAGGTGCTTCGGTTTTCGTTTCGCTTGCAACTTGCCCGTCATCACGAGATGAAATAAACGAAAAACCGACAAGTATTATGACAGCGCCAACTAAAGCTATTATTATTTTTTTCGCCATACAAAGGTGGTTAATTTAAAAAATTAAAACTTTTAAATCGAATTATAATACCACGAAACCGAGATTGGATAATCTCGACCTCGTAATTTCAATTTATGTTTTTCGGTTTAAGTTTCTATTGAGAACTTGCTCCATCGTCTTGAGATGAATCTTGTTCTTGAGAGTCAACCTGACTCGGGTCAATCATTTCTCCGGTTTCCAAATTTTTGTAAGTTCCCATTATGTCAACCTGCCTAAACACGTATGTTCCGTCTTCTTCCAAGCTACCGACCTGAGGCCACACCTGCTCCAAAGACCCATATTCACCCAAATCGCCAAACAGAAGTACGGTAGGAACGGATTCTATGTCATACTTTGAAATCAAATTTTTTCCCTCAGGCGTGGAAACATCTATCGTGGTTTCATCCGTTATATTCATTCCAAGATTTGAAAGAGCTGTCCTGTGCCCCTCTATATCGTAGCACTCAGAACAAGAATCATCTGTCAAAAAAGTCACTCTGAACCTGCCCTTTACCTCGCCACTTTCAACGTCAACATACGGAGGAGGAACAAAAGACATGTAGAACACCTCTCCGGATACTTCGCCCGCTTGAGACAACAACGATTTAACTGTGTCGTCTTTAGTGATTTCTCCTTTGACTACAATATTCGGAATTCTCTTGATTCCAAGCTCATCTATAACGTTGCGACCCTCGTCCGAATTCATGTCAAGTCTTTTTTCGGATAATATTTTTACATTTTGAGATTTTAAAACCTCAATGGAATTCTCCACGCTAAAACAATCTGAGCAGTTAGGGTCTTCTACCACTATAATTTCCAATTCAGCAGGTCTATTAGCTTCGGCTATTATTGCGGCTCTGCGCTTCAAGTCGGATTGTTTCGTGAAAAATACCATCTGGTTGAAAGCGAACAATAAAACCAGAATTGATATAAGAGTAAATCTTATTTTATTAGTATCTATGTTTATTCGAACTTCGTTTCCTTTTTTCTCGTCAAAAATTTTCGCCACAAACTTGATTACCAAAAATCCAGCGATAACAAAGATTAACACATCAATATATGTAGGAAGATTCATTGCGAGCAACCAGTCTTGAAGTCCGTATCCTATGTCTGTTATTGCTCTCGGGAAAGACGCGCTTAACGCGGATGTGCTCCTGAAGGCTATGAAAACCGCACCCAGAGCAAGCAACAATATCCCGCTTATTAAATTAGGTAAATTCAAAAACACGTTTCGTCCGAATATTCGGACTTCCTTGTGCCATTTGAAGAACCTTGTATTCAGAATATTGTATTTGTCAAAAACCAAAGACAAAAGCAATAACGGCACTCCCATTCCAAGTGAATAGAAAAACATCAGCAATACCGCTTGAGTTGTCGGAAGACTTGCCGCTATTGTCAATATGCCGGCAAGAATGGGACCCGCGCATCCGCTGAATCCGATCGCAAAAAGAGAACCGAAAGTAAAAGTGCCTTTCACGCTTGTGTCTTTTCCTGAATTTGCGGATGTCGAGAAAGAGAAGAAACTAAGTCCCAAAAGCACAAACACTCCGAATACAATCAAAAGAATACCGGCCAGTGTGGCAAGTTGTTCTTGGTACAGATTAAGCCACCTGCCGATAATTGACGCTCCCCCTCCCATGAAAGCGTAAACCACGGAAAACCCCAAGAAAAACACGGCCGTCCTCTGTGTTATCTTGCTTTTTGAACCGCTTGATTTTTCACCGAAAGTATTTGCGAAATAAGCGGGAATGGTCGCGGCGGAGCAAGGTGTAAGTATCATAAGTATACCACCTATAAACGCGACGACATATAGCATATTCGTGATTCCGGCAACCCCCAAATTAACGGGAAGGCTAGCTATATCCGATGCAGCGGACGCTTTTCCGGCGAATACCATGAACGCCGAAACGACAGAAATAGAAACCGCCTTCAATATTCTAAGTTTTTGTATCATAATATTTTTTTGATTTTTTATCGGACAATAAAATGTACGACAAACAACTAGTGCAGGTAACGCAGCGCAGTTCACATGAACAGATGCGTCGAATAATAAACGTCACCTAGTTATTCTGGCGGCGTTAGCATCCTCCCACTTGTGATGGCAAATTCTGCAACGATGCCGGCAAAGACGATCCCCCGGAAGACTGAGCACTCGACCCGGAACTTGCCGGAGCTACGGAAGCACCGCCGCTGGCGGCTTGCAAATTCCCGAGTTTCGCGGTCTGTATTCCGGAAATCAATACCAAAATTACGAGAACCGCCAATGTTAGCATGTCTTTGTTCAAGCTAAATCCCCCACCGCTTTTGTTAGCGGATTTGGAATTTTGCTCCGACAATGTGGATTGAAGTCGAGCGACGAGTTCAGCGTCATCCGACTGTTTTGATTGAATTTTTTTGTCTTCAGCCATATTTAGTTTGGTTAATTGATAAATATGTTTTTAGCTTTTAAATTTATGTTCCAAGCGCCGCTCTCATTTTTCTTCCGGCGCGTACGGTGGACAGTTTAGATCCAAGCCAATCCGACACCGACACGCTTGCCGGATTTGTGCCTTGAGAGTTCAGGTAAATCGCCGCAGTCGCATAATGCTTTGGCCACCAATATCTGTTCCAAACAAACACTTCGTCTTTAATCTGTTCATCGGTATACCCTTCCGCCAACAGATACTTAACAAGTCCTCGAGCGGCAACGGCGTGTTTGCAACCGCAACTTCCTATTGGAACATCGCAACATGGATGATATATAGTATTGGACAAGTCCGAGAATCTTGATTTTTGGCTTTCATCAACAAGATTCACGGATTTATTCATCGCCACCAACATATCATACCCGTTTCCGGGGGTCCCCGCGCTTAATGTGACTTGTTGACCTTGCCATGTATATGGCCTTACCGTATCGGAATCTTTGGGTAAAATCGCCGCGATTATTTCTCCTTCTCCCGCATTGTCTCGCAATTGTATTTTTGAACCTCGAGAACCGCCCAACGACGACGACCCAACAGCTTGAGAAACAAAGTACTGGTTTGCCAAGAACAAAAGTATGACCACCAGCATCATGTTATTTATCATTCCCTTTATCTTTTGTGTTTTTTGCATATTGCCAATTAAGTTTGTTTGTGTGGATAACTGGTCTTATTATACACTACACACTGTAGTGTGTCATGTAACGCGCTTGTGGATTACTGAGAATTCTATAGGAACAAACAGAATTAAAGACTATCTAAATTGCTCGATTCTCAATATTGAATTACAGATGCCAACATAAGATAGGCTTTCTAATAAATCAATGCTGAAATTTCAACTTCTAAAGCAAATTCCGACCATGTATTGCACGGTAAAAAGAATTATATTTAAAAACTCAAAAACCTTAATGAACAAACAATCTTTATTCGGATCGTTTTTTCATATAGCAGTCTGTTACATCCAGTTCAAAATCATATTCGCCAAATCCGGTTCCGTTGCGAACATGTCAGTTCCATGCCCCGTTCGGATATTTGAAAAAATTTTCATGTCCGCCCGATCGGGCGCCAATTTCGAAAGCTCGCGAACAGAGTTTGCGGAATATTCGTCCGAGACACCCGCAAGCATTAAAACTTTTTGATTGGAGTACAGATTGGATATCGCTGACTTTGAAATTATTCCGCGATAATCTATTCCGGGAGACAATAATACGGCTTTTTTCAAATTCGGCTCCGATTTCAAGGCCACAAGAGCCAGATTCGCTCCTATACTCGCTCCAACAATGGATATTTCATCGATACCTATACTTTTTTTCGTCTTCAGGTAATCCAACGCACCATATACATCTTTTATGGAAGATTGATGCTCTTCGTCCGTGAATTCGCGGTAATCTAGAATTGACTTATTTGTTTCGTCCTTCTTTACAACGCTCTCTCCATGACCTCGCAAATCTATAGCCAAAGCATTGTATCCGGAATTAACAAGAACCTCGGCAAATTTAGCCCAGCTTGATCTGTCGCGATTCATCATGTGCAATAAAACCACCGTCCCTTTGTTTCCGTCTTCAGACTCGTACCAATCCCCCACTATATTAACATTGTCATCTGTCTCGAATTCCACTCTCTCAGGCACGATACTTTGAGTGTCGTCCGCATTTTTATACTTATTGTCACCCACAACATCGGACGAATTCAAAA
>WFTB01000047.1 GCA_015485695.1 Patescibacteria group bacterium
AGTCACTGGCAAACCTTGATGATGCGCAAACATTCAGTTCTCTCCAGACATTCACATCAGGCATATATTCAAACGCTTCAACAACAATCACCGCAAACGCAACCACAACCGGAAACTTTACCGCGCAAGACACTTTGTTTGTGAAAGATGGTAAGGTGGGGGTTGCCACCGAAGCTCCTGAGACTGAATTGAACGTAAAAGGAACCATTAGAATAGTTGATACAAGCGGAAATTCCGATAGCAGATGGGACTTGTATACATTGGCGAACAAGGACACGGCAAACTCATGCGATACCGGAACTTCGGGCCTTGTTGACGCGTTCTGTATCAGCAATGTTGATACTGCCGGCGCCCAATTCAGACTGCAACAGAACGGAGACATTACTTTGGCGGGCACGGCAAACACAAACGGCGATCCGGATGTTGCCGAGTATGTTCCCGTTGCTGACGAAAGCATAGAGCCGGGAGATATTGTGGTGGTTACCGATCTTGTGAAACAGGGAGAAGACAGCGATTCGTTTAATAATTTTATAGCCGACACATCAAGCACCCCGTACGACAAATCCATAATCGGCGTTATATCGGAAGATCCGGGATTGCTTTTGTCGGGCGGAAAAGCTTTTGAGACGGATTCGGGAGAACGGTGGAAGCTTGGAGACTTGAGGGCGCTCGCCATAGCCGGACGTGTGTTTACCAAGGTTTCAACCGAAAACGGCCCAATCAAGTCCGGAGACAAGATTACCACCTCAAGCATAAAAGGAGTCGGCATGAAAGCGACGGAGAGCGGTGCTGTCGTCGGTGTCGCGTTGCAGGGATTTGACGAATCTTCGTCAACCTCAACGGCTAGCCTGATTGACGGCACGACGGTTAGTGTCGGAAAAATACTGGTCTTGATAAGCCCGAGCTATAACGATGTTGAAGAAGAAGAAATAGAAGGTGATGCGGAAGAAGAAGATATTGACACCGCAACACTGTCGGTTGAATACGGTCAGGTAAACGCCGATATCGTTGTGGGGGGCACTGCGGCATTCTCCACCATTGACGTGACATCGGGAACCACGCTGTACGGAACATTGAACGTCAATGACGCGGCGTTGTTTACCGGCACTCTTACGGTGCAGTCAGATGCTCGATTTGAACGGGACATTGAGGTAATCGGAAGCGTAACGGCCGGTGATTTGACGATCGGCAATTTGGCAACCGCGCGCACCGTTCGCGTTTTGGAAGGATTTGAAGTGTTTGGCATTGACACGTCGTCAACAAGCACGGAGCCGATTGTGGAGATTCGTGACGCGTCCGCTTCGTCAACCGACGTGCTTATCGTTCGAGGAGACTCACGTTTTGACGGCAGTGTTTCAATCAACGGCGACGTGTATATAGACGGTACCATAATGGCAGACGGTTTGGTCTTGGGTTTGTCCGACATGCGCTCAACATCTCATGAAACAGACGACGATATTGACGGCGTGCAGTCCGTAGAGCTGAAAGTTGTGAGCGGTCCGGAGGAAAATGCTGCCACGCTCGTTGTTACGTCAGGCGCTGACTTTGAAGGCGACATAACCGTGTCGGACGCGGTTGTTCGTGGCACGTTGACCGTTACAGACGGCCTTACCGTTGCCGGAGATTTTGAACTTTCGGGGGCTCTGGTGCAAGAATTTAAAGAGGCTGATGGAGAATTTTTGAAGATAGGCGATGCCGTTGCAATCGTTGGAGAGAATGAAGTCGGGCTGACATGGGCGGACGCGCAGGAATTCAAACCCGCTATCGGGATTGTGGTGTCTGTTCGCGAAGCTGAGGATGAAGAGAATGGAGAAGAAGGAAGACGTTCAGTGAACGTTGCCATTGGCGGAACCATTGGCGGATTTGAAGGTTTGGCGACAGGGCAAAGATATTTCCTTGCGGATATTGTTTCATATGCGGAAGGCAGCTCCACCTCAACATTGCCCGCCTTGATTCCGAACGAGCCGACGGTTGTCGGGTCCGCCATACAAGTTATCGGAATCGCGCGGTCTTCCGGAGAATTACTTGTGAATCCGAGCCTTGATTGGAGGGTGGTTGACGGTGACGGTTCGTCCGAGACCGATGATGCGATGATATATGTACAACAATACAATGTTGACAGTATAGTCATAGAGCAACAGGCGGAAGATAATGATTCGGGAACAAGCGCAGATTCCGCGGACATAACAAGTGAGTCGCAAGATAATGTTTCATCTGATGACAACATCTCAAATACTCAGAACAATAATGAATCAAATGATGGATTGTCAGGTGAATTTTCCGACGATATGACTCCGCCTTCGGATGTGTCAGATGAAGAATCGGGAAGCGAAACCGATGTAAATAACGTTGGTGATTCGATTGATTCAAGCGACTCAGCGGAAGTCTCTCCCGAAAACATAACATCTGATGTAGATGATACTACGGAAGATGACACGAACGACGCATCTGACATTGATGTTTTAATAGAGGGTGACCCGACACCTGAGATTTTGGCGGATGATGATTATAACGCAACCGACCAAGACGTTGTCGAAGTCGAATCCGCCACCACGGATTCTGATAGTGTTCAGACCGACCAACTCGGTGTATAATGTTGGATATGGATGATAAATATAAACGAATGTTTTAAAATCGGTTTTTAGTGTTATTTAAAATAACATTCGTTCTTCTGTATAAAAATTGTTTGCATAAGCGCATGGGTTTTTTTTCTAAACGCAGTAAATATATTACCTTGTTCTCTGTTGTTTCTGTTGTTGTTATAGTTTTTGGGATATATTTTACAATCGGAAGCGAAGACGTGGAGGCGTCTTGGTTCAGTGATTTATGGCAGTACAGAAAAGAAATAACCATTACAAATTCATCAGAATCTCCCGTATCAGATTATCAGGTCAAAGTATTATTAGATACTGCAACGCTCATAGCCGATGGCAAGTTGCAATCTGATTGCAGTGATTTGCGTTTTACTCTAAAGAGTGGCAAGGTCCTTTCTCATTGGATAGAAGAAAACAATCCTGGATGCAATAGCACATCCACAGGCATATGGGTCAATGTCGGAACTATGCCCAAAGGAGATTTGGGTATTTTGGTGTATTATGGCAACAGTCGAGCGGTCAACGTAGAAAACGGCAAAAAAGTTTTCCCAATATTTGATGATTTTAATGATGGAATTATAGATTCGATGTGGACGCAAAACGTAGGCGGAGGCACCATTTCAGAGTCTGGTGGCGCGTTGCGACTTCATTGCGATGCCGGTGGAGGGTGCGATTGGTGGAGCGGTGGAACCGAGAAAGGCGTGTATATGAAAACACCAAGACCGGAATCCGGTGATTTTGTGGTGGAATCCTATCTTACTTCTTTTAACGGGGGCCTTAATTCACATGCCGGAATTACTCTTGTAACCGATGATGATAACGCGTTTTGGTGGGGTCCTTATCGTTCATCTACGCGAGATGACAGATCAGAGGTTGAAGGAATAACGGCTGATGTCCCAAAAGCTTATCTCGGGTATTCGATAAGCACCACTACAGATGTCGGTATTCTGTACGCGAAGGTGTCTCGAGGTGTGTCTGTTGATTTTGGGTTTAACGGTATTGAAGATGGTACTGATACACTGTATTGGTCCGATGAGAAGAATGTTGGCGTGGTTCTAAAAACTTGGGGCGGATCCGCAGACGCGGAGGACGCTGATTTTGATTGGTTTTTTGTGCGAACATACGTGCCTTTAGGGCCTGAAGTAAGCATTGATGCGCTTGAGCAGTCACGAGAGAATAGAAGACCTATCGCGTATTGGTCGCTTGACGAAGGTTTTGGTTCTGTTGCATACAACATGGAAACTGCAACAGGTACCGATGGAGTAATTACTGGAGCAACATGGCAAGATGAGAGTATGTGTATTTCTGGCAGGTGTCTTTACTTCGATGGAAACGGGGATTATGTAGACATGGGATCACCAAGAGCTTTGGAGGGCATGGACAGCATCAGTATAGGGGTATGGGTTAAGCCTACCGAAATCGGAACACGAAATGTTATCTTGGGAAAAAACCTTGGATATGAGCTGGTGTTGGACAATAGCGATGATTGCGTCGTTGGTGATTTGTGGTGGGCTGTTAATGGATCTGATTGGGGCGTTCAATGTGTTGATACCGATATTCCGTTAAACGAATGGACGTATTTGTATCTTGTGTCCGACAACACTTCTGATGCTGTGCATATTTACAAAAACGGAGAATTAATCGATACGAATTCAGGAACCGGTGCCATAGTCGCAAACTCCGAAACATTGCGTATCGGTTCAAGAGGAGACGGATTTGGCAGTGGGTTTGTGGGGTTTATTGATGAAGTAAAAATATACCCATATGCACGAACATTAGAACAGGTGAGAGCCGATTTTTCAGGACGTGGAACCGTGCGAGGTTCGTCCGCTTCGGTTGGAAGCGGTCCGTCATCCGAATCCAGATCTTTGAGTGATGGTTTGATTGCTTATTGGAAGTTTGATGAATCGTCCGCAAATTCGTGTTCCGGAGGTGTTAACGATTCATGCGATTCATCGGGACTTGGTAATGATGGCGCATGGGTTGGCGACGCAACTGCGACAACAGTATCAAAATTTGGATATGCACTGGGTCTTGACGGCGTGGGGGACAACATGAGCGCGACTGTCTCAGAGCTTACTTTTAATGCGGGTGACGAAACGACTATCAGTGCTTGGTACAAAGCCGACCCCGCAAGCGATTGGCAATCTGTATTTGGAAAATCTCAAAGATTAAGTCATTACGATCAACGAGGAATGGTAGCGCTTCTTAACAGTTCCGCGACATATATGGATTTTTGGAGCGGGTCACAAAAAATCACCAAGAAGGGTCTTGTTCCCGGTAAGTGGTATTTGGTTACGGCGGTGCGCGATGTGAATTCAAAAACCTCGCTTTACTTTGACGGTGAATTGGTTGGCTCGGTGATTGTCCAAGAGGACTTATCCGTTGGAAATAATTCAAGTTTCTATGTAGGACGTGAAGCGTATAATCATTTTTTGAACGGTTCGATAGATGAAGTTCGTGTGTATAACCGAGCTCTTTCACCTCGTGAGGTCCGCGCTTTGTATAATTATGCGCCCGGTCCCGTCGCATATTGGAATTTAGATGAAAAACAAGGCGTATCGGTCCAAGATGTTAGCGGAAATAATAATTCCGGAACACTCACAAACGGTCCGACGTGGGTTCGCGGGAAATACGGCTCTGCTTTGAGTTTTGATGGAATGGATGATTATGTCGGCATAACCAACCTTCTCTCTGACATCGCTGATGGCAGCATGTCAGTGAGCGCGTGGTTTTATTCAAATGACAAGCAACAGAATAATGCCGGAATTATAACAAAGCTCAAGACTGCAGGTAGTACAAATGATGAATTTCATTTGCAGACTTATTATAACTCCCCGGATTATGTGCCAAAGGTGGGAGCTATGGCTGACGGAGTTGCGTCCGAGATATATGCTGAGTATAGTCCAGGTAAATGGAATCATGTGGAATACGTTGTCGATAGAAACGCAACCAAGGCAACTCTTTATATAAATGGCGTGGAAGCATCTTCCACCACATCATTTGATTCGCTAACCGGATACGGTGATGGTGTCGGTATTTCTATCGGAGCGTTTAATTCCAATAATTTCGCCGGGGTTAGTCCGTCAGGTTTTTTTGATGGCATGATAGACGATGTTCGTATTTACAATTACGCTCGCACTCAGAAGCAGATCATTGAGGACATGAATGCGGGTCGTCTGGCGGGAGGCCTGCCCGTTGGGTCTCAGGTCGGGTATTGGAAATTCGATGAGGGGTTTGGAGAGAGAGTGTATGATATAAGTCCGCATAAAAACCACGGTACCACCACCGCATCTTGGACAAATGATGGCAGATTCGGCAAAGCGTTAAAAAATGGAGGAGCCAGCGACTCCGGAAGCGGTTTTACGGTTATTCCGGATGATGATTCTCTCGATTTTACGAATGCTATTACGGTTTCTGCGTGGGTAATGCCGACAGGAGCGCAACCCAATTATGGTTATGGTGGAATCTGGAACAGTAGGGGGTATAACGACTATAGGGACAGATTTTTTGTGATGGACGATGGATCTCTGCTTGCCCAATTCAATATAGGTGGAGCAGAAACCAGCCTTTCGACTTCAGCTGGACTTATGCAGAATAATGTGTGGAAGCACATAGCGCTTACATATGATGGAAACGAACTTGCTTTTTGGGTTGATGGCGATAAGGTCGCAAGCAAATCCGTTTCCGGTAGTTTGAGCACAAGTACGAAAAGCAAGTACATAGGATTGGGACAGCCTAACGGATCATATAAATTTAATGGGTATATAGATGAATTTAAATTGTATAATTACGCGTTAAGCGAGGATGAAATGGAACTTGAGTATTCCTCCGGAAAAGGCTTGAAACTTGGCGTATCTGGTACCGGGTCGGACGGTATCACGCCTTCTGATTCTGCCGGGCGCGAATACTGCGTGCCTGGAGGTTCGGATACTTGCGATCCTCCTGTTGGTGAATGGAAATTTGAAGAGCGTGTGTCAGGAGATTCTCAGACTCTGTATGACACTTCCGGAAACGAAAATCATGGAACTACAAACGATGCCGATTTATCGGGTATGGATTGTAATGCTCGAGGGAAAATAGGAAGAGCGTGTAAGTTTGATGGAACAGATGATTATGTGAGTATTGCGTCAAATCCAACTTACCAGACTTTTTCATGGAGCGCTTGGGTGTACCCAACTGCCCCTGAAAACGCTTATGAACCCGTAATTACCAGGGGAACAGGAAGGGCCAGTTTGGAAGTGTACAACAATAAAGCCTATTTTCAATTTTATAACGGGTCTTCTTTCGTAGTAATAAACGGTGGTACTATAAACGCCAATAAATGGTATTATTTGGCGGTGACCAAAGATCAAGTTGATGGTGTTAAATTGTATTTGGACGGCAGGGAAGTTGCAAGTAGTAATAACGTTGATGCCGTTTCCTACAATAACGGATATTATATAGGAACTGAAGCCGCGGTGTCCGGAAGATTTTTTAACGGCTTCATAGATCAGGTTCGCGTATATAACTATGTTCGCACCCCGGCTCAGATTGCTTGGGAATATAATCGCGGAAAGCCTGTGGGCTGGTGGAAATTCGATGAATGCAAGGGTACTGTTGCGTATGATTCAAGCGGTAACGGGAATCATGGAGCATTGCAAGTTGGCGTGCTTGGCTCGCAGGCTTCGGCCGGTTTGTGCACTTCTGGAGACAGCACTCATGCCTGGTATAATGGAGCTACGGGTAAGAGAAATTATAGTTTGAACTTTGATGGAACAGACGATTACGTTGAGGTTGGTGATGACGGCTCTTCGTTGCAATCTGAAATATTTACAATTTCCGCGTGGATAAAAAATACAGATGCTTCTCCCAATTGGTCGTCTATTGTCGACAAGGAATTAAGCGTCACTGACAGAAATTATGGTTTTCTTGTCGGTAAATCATACGGAGCGTCACCTGATGATGTGTTGCAACTGTGGTATTCTTCCGGTGGTTCTAACAGCTTGCGCTTGTATGGAAGCACGCCCGTTCGCGATGGAAATTGGCATCATGTGGCGGTCACAAGAGATGATTCCAAAATAGTGATTTATGTTGATGGAATGGAGGACGCCATAACCACAACAAGTCCCGTGCCTGATATTCAGAACGGAGTTTTGAGGATAGGAATGGAGTCTGATGGAGATTATCCGTTTCAAGGTCAGATTGATGATGTAAGGGTTTATAATTATGCGCTTACGTCAGCGCAAGTGAAAGACATTTTTAACGGTGGTGGCATGAGATTTGGTCCAAGTACCGGCGGGTAATGAAGTTGGAGCTATGGTCTTGACCCGACACCTGAGATTTTGGCGGATGATGATTATAACGCAACCGACCAAGACGTTGTCGAAGTCGAATCCGCCACCACGGATTCTGATAGTGTTCAGACCGACCAACTCGGTGTATAATGTGAATTATGGATGATATAAAGAAGAAAAAACAACGACAAATCGCGAATGACTCAAGAGTGTCCGGGGGCGGTCGTGACTCTGTTATTGAATCTGTGTGGCAAGGCGAACACGGTTTAAATCAAGACAGAACTAGTTTTATACGAGCTCGAGCGTTGCCTTGGACCGCGGTGGCTCTGTTAGTCGGCGTGATTGTCATAGTCGGAGCGGGGTCTTATTTGTATGGACATATCGGTTCGTCCGTTATAACGGGTGAAAGTGACGGGAATTCGCAACAATCCGCCATGAAAAACAAAGACACTCTAAGGGGTAATGCGAATAAAGCTCTCGAGTTTGACCCGCTTGCGTATTATGGTGTTTCGACCGAAGATGGGTTGGTGTATTTTGCTCGCATAACCGATGTCAATGAACGGCATTATCGACTCGAGAGCGTGTTTTACGGCAAGGTTCCCGATCCTCAATCAATCTCCGAACGAACGAACGATGATGGCGAAAGTTCCGGTGAATTGGATGAACCCAAATCTCCCGACGCTATTGAAGGGGGCATTGCCACCGCGACCATTGAATTGATAAAACTGGGTACAGAAAACTATCGCCCGGAAGATGTGTTAATCGTGCCCAGGGAGAATGTTAAGCAAGTTTTCGTATTGAGTGATTCGTCACCGGTTTTGAGAGCGATAAGGCAATACTATTCCGAATAGGCTTTCGTGTCTTGTGCGATAGGTTTTTGCCGGTGTGTTTGTTTTGAGAATGCTTTGATCTGTGTTATAATGCTCGCATGCAGACTATTGAACGCAACAATAGAGAAGACGAGATTAAGAGATTGATGGAAGAAAATCAGCGATTATTGAAGCTCGTCCTCCAAACTTCGGAAAAAACCCGCAAATATATCTTGTGGGGGCGTATCATGTCCGCTATTTATCTTTTTATAATCATAGCCCCTATCGTTCTTGCTGTTATTTTTTTGCCTCCGTTTTTTCGGTCTACGCTCGCTCCGTATAAAGATTTATTGCAAAGTGGCGTTCCGGGAAAGACAGGGGAGGTGCAGGGAATGTTGGATAATGTGCAACAGTTCCTGGACGAATACGGCAAAGAACGTTCTTTGCGCTAGATTCGTGGTTTTCGGCGCGTAATTATCGCACAGTATATGAAAGAAGTCGTCCAACAACTTAAAGGTTTTCAGGCCAAGCTTGAGAATCTTAGGGAGTTTCTTTGACATTGAACAAAAGAAACAGAAAATCCTGGAGCTTGAAGACACAATGTCTGAATCTGACTTTTGGAATGACGGAGATAAGGCGCGTCAAATATCTCAAGATGTCGCTAATTTAAAGGATTTGGTCTCGAAATTTGATAAACTTCATAGAGAGGTATCAGACAGTATTGACGTTGCGACAAGCGCGTATAATGACGGGGACTCGTCTTTGGAAAAAGACCTGAATGCGTCTATAAAACATATTGACGAAGAATTAAATCAATTTGAATTGATTGTTTTTTTGTCGGAAAAATACGATAAAGCGTCGGCTCTTCTTACGTTTCACGCCGGAGCCGGAGGAGAAGACGCGCAGGATTGGTGCGAGATGTTGCTTTCGATGTATGTGAAATTCGCCGAAAAGCGAGGTTGGAAATCCGAAATCGTTCATGTGTCACGAGGAGACGGCGCCGGTATCAAATCCGCGACCTTGGAAGTTTCTGGAAGTTACGCGTATGGATATCTTAGGCATGAATCAGGAGTGCATCGATTGGTTAGATTATCTCCTTTTGACGCGGACCACGCGAGGCACACTTCGTTTGCGTATGTCGAAGTTCTTCCGGAAATAGAACACCCAGAGACGGTGGTTAATGAAAAAGACGTTCGCATGGATACGTTTTTATCCGGAGGACCGGGAGGTCAAAGTGTTCAGACGACGTATTCGGCGGTTCGTCTCGTGCACGAACCGACCGGAATCACCGTGTCGGTGCAAAGCGAAAGGTCGCAGTTGCAAAACCGAGAACGAGCGATGAAAATATTGATATCGCGTCTTGAACAGTATAATAACGCGGAGCTTGAAGAAGAAAAGAAAAGACTGC
Source organism: Patescibacteria group bacterium (assembly GCA_015485695.1). Classification (GTDB taxonomy): domain Bacteria; phylum Patescibacteriota; class Patescibacteriia; order WFTA01; family S139-112; genus S139-113. The sequence goes on from WFTB01000047.1 coordinate 10,088, forward strand.
GCGGAGAGCTCACTGAAAACGCGTGGGGTTCTCAAATTCGCTCATACGTCTTGCATCCGTATAAAATGGTCAAGGACCACAGAACAAAATACGAAGAGCAAGACGTTGAAGAGGTTTTGGACGGGAATTTGGACGGCTTTATCGAAAACAATTTGCGAGAGTTGGGGGAGATGGAAAGGGTGGAGAAAGGCTAGAGGTTTCATAGGTTGCTTCACGTTTCGCGTTTTGCCTATTATTTTGCGACCCATTCTATCGGAGCTTCCAACAAAGAGAGTAAGTAATCGTTGGTTTTGCTGAAATGGCGACAACCGAAGAAACCGTTGTTTGCCGACAGTGGCGACGGATGTGCGGCGCGCAGGACAAGATGTTTGTTCGTGTCGATAACCTCTCCCTTTTCTTGCGCGTAGCGCCCCCACAGCATGAACACCAAGTCTTCTTTTTGACTTGAAAGCGTTTTGATTACGGCGTCGGTAAACTCTTCCCAGCCTTTGTGTTGATGAGATCCGGCATTGCCGGCTTGTACGCTCAAAGTCGCGTTGAGTAGGAGGACCCCTTGTTTCGCCCAGTGTTCAAGATTTCCATGGTCTGGTATCTCAAGTCCCAAATCATCGTGTATTTCTTTGTAAATATTTTTCAATGAGGGGGGAGTTTGAACGCCGTGTTGCACGGAAAAACAAAGTCCGTGCGCTTGGTTAGGTCCGTGATACGGGTCTTGTCCGAGTATGACTGCGCGAACACGGTTGAACGGTGTTAAGTTGAACGCGTTGAAAATCAGTCCAGCCGGAGGGTAGATGGTCTTTGTTTTGTATTCAGCGCGAACGAAATCGGCAAGTTTTTTGAAATACGGTTTTTCAAATTCGCCTTTGAGCGCGTCTTTCCAGCTTTGTTCGATTTGTACGTCCATAAACAGTTTTCAATTTATGAATCTTCGATTTTCAATGAATTTTCAAACATGGTTTTCCGAAAATACATTCAATCTGGCTTTGTTACGTTATAAATTCATTGAAAATTGGTTTTTGAAAATTGAAAATTCATTCATAAGCTCAAATCTACCTCAAGCTCAATTGGGCAATGGTCGGACCCTGTAACTTCGCTCAGGATATTCGATTTTTTCACTTTCTTCATGAGCGAATTGTCTACGAAGAAATAATCTATTCGCCATCCGACATTACGCTCTCGCGCTCGCGTTTTCATATCCCAATATGTGTAAGCGTTTTTTGTTTTGGGGTGCAATTTCCGAAAAGTGTCCACGTAATTGTTGCTTATTAGCGAGTCAATCCATGCTCGTTCGATTGGAAGGAAACCGGTTTTTTGTTCGTTTTCTTTCGGTCTCGCAAGATCTATTTCGGTGTGAGCTGTGTTCACGTCTCCGCAAAATATAACGTTCAATCCTTCCTCGCGCAAAGTATTTATGTGTTTGAGGAACGCATCATAGAACTCCATTTTATAGTCTATTCTGTGTTTTCCCATTCCTCCGTTCGGGAAATACACGTTAAGAAGGACAAACTCCTTAAAATATGCGGTTATTATTCTTCCTTCTTCGTCAAATTTTTTTATATTCATGCCGTATTCCGTTTTCTCGGGTTTCGTTTTTGTGTAAAGAGCCACGCCACTGTATCCTTTTTTGGTTTGACATGAGGTGAAATAAGAAAAATATCCGTCCGGGTTCAAGATATCCTCGGTCAATTGCTCCGGATGAGACTTGGTTTCCTGCAAGCATAAAATATCCGGTTTTTTATTTTTAAGAAACGGCAAGAAAACGTTTTTTCTGTGAACTGCGCGCAATCCGTTTACATTCCAGGAATATATTAATGTCGGCATATTATTTGTCTATTCTTGATATAAGCCAGAAAATCGCAACTCCGGCGAACAACCAAAGAGTGTGTTGCGCTATTTTCTTTTTTTCTTGTTCTCTATGTAGCTCCGGCACCAAGTCGGCGAGAGCCAGATATATGAAATTGCCGGCGGCTATGGCGATGAACATCGGCATTATGCTCTCGAATCTGCTTGTATAGAAAAACGCCAGCAAAGCTCCGACTACGCTGGTCATCGCGAATATGAAATTATACAGTATTACTTTCGCCTTTGACATGCCGGCATGGAGCAAAATTCCGGCGTCCGATATTTCCTGAGGTATTTCATGCGCTATTATCGCTATCGTGGTTGCTATTCCTATTTCGGGTGATACGAGAAATGCCGTGGCTATCAGTATTCCGTCTATGAAATTGTGGATTCCGTCTCCCATTAGGTTTGTCACAGCGACATGCGTTTTGCTGTCAGACGGGCAATTCGCTCCGTGGCAATGATGCCAATGTATAAGTCTTTCTATCAAGTAAAAGCCAAGTATCGACATTAGCATAATGGCAAAAAAATTCCCCGGGTCGATTGCCGGATTTTCAAACACCTCCGGTAGTAATTCGAGGAAAACGGACGCAAGCAAAACTCCGCTCGCTATTCCGATTACGTTTTTGAGATTTATGTCTATTTGTTTCTTGCTTTGCATTATAATTACAATGCCGACAAGAGATATCGCTCCAACTATGGAAGAAGCTATGATTATTTGAGATAATATATTCATGCGAGTTTTCGTAATGTGAAGCCGGTATCATGATAACAGATGGAGGTTTCTTGTTCAAACGAATTTATTTAGCCTGTTTTGTCCTCTTGATTATAACCCCCCAAAAACCCCTCACCTCCCGAAAAATAATCTTTTCCCCGAAAATACTCTTTAGCTTTCATAAACGATATTCCTATATCGCTTCCTAAAGCTCCAGACTTTTGCGGAAAAAACTCTATTTTTTAACTTTCAAAAACTTTTTAAATAATCTCTAACGCAAATATCGCAATATGCGTCGAAGTCATGTCGGAATTTATGTGTTTTTGTGCTTTATAGCGGGTGTGTTGCTTCGTTCTTTGTTTGTTGTCGAATTCGAGATATTGTATTTTTTGGCTACGATAAGCTCAAGCGCCGCTTTTTTTATTTTGGTAAAACATAAAGATGATTTTAAAGAAACCGTTCACAAATCATCTCGCGCTCGTTTGGCGATTGTTTTATTGGGCCCGCTTTTGGTGTTGCTTGGAGCGATTCGCGTCGAATCTGAACTTTTGCCGAAATGTGATGAAGAATTGTCGTCCGAATTTATGCCCATAACCTGTATAAATGACCGCGCGAATATGACAACCGTAAACGGCACAATAGTCGCGGAACCGGAAATTCGAGACAGTGGGGCTCGATACACGATATCCGCTCAAGAATACCGCGGACGAATATTGTTGTTTGCTTCGTCGTATCCGATGTATGAATACGGAGATGTGTTAAGCGTGCGTTGCCGGTATGAGAGTCCGGAAGAATTCGATGGATTTGATTATCCGGGGTTTCTTGCCAAGAGCGGTATATATTCTTTGTGCAGACGACCGGCTCTGGTTGAAAAGGTGGGTTATGATGAATTTCCGATATTCACGATAAGCGGTATTCGTCAAAAACTGCTTAAAGCGAAATCTCGTTTTCAAGATATTTTGGACGAAAGATTGACAAGCAAAGAATCCGAATTGACAAGTTCTCTGGTTTTGGGCAACAGAGATGGTGTTTCAAAAGACATAAAGGAATGGTTTCGCATTACGGGAACATCTCATGTTATGGCGATATCCGGAATGCATATCATGATTTTGACGGTGTTGCTTTACAATATTTTTTATTGGCTCAAGGTACCTCGCCATAAATCGTTTTTCGTAGCAATAGCAATATTGTTGTCATTCGTCGCGATTGTGGGTTTTCGCGCGTCCGGAATCAGGGCGGTCATGTTCGCCATGACGGCAATGCTCGGAGAAGTGATACACAGACCGGTGAAACCTCTGAATTTATTGTTATTTGTCGCTGTGTTGATTTTGATGATAAATCCGTTGCTTCTTGTCTATGACGTTGGATTTCAATTGTCTTTTTTGGCCGTTTTGGGATTGACGTACCTTTCGCCCATTCTTCAAAAATTGTTAGTAAAAATTCCAAATCCCTTTAGACTCAAGGATGTATTGATAATGACGCTTTCCGCTCAGCTTTTTACCTTGCCTTGGCTTTTGTATCAATTCGGATTCGTGTCAATAATCGCTCCGATAGTGAATATATTGGTATTGCCGGTAGTTCCGTTTATTATGGGCGGAGGTCTTGCGACAATATTCTCGGGCATCGTATTTGGTCCCATGGCGTTTATTACCGGTCTTGTCACGTCTTTGTTCGCTTGGTATGTATTGTCTGTCGTCGAGTTGTTTGCTCGCGTGCCATTCGCGCAAACGGAAGGTTCTTTGACGTTTTGGCATGTCGTGTTGATATACGCCTTTGTATTGCCTCCGATTATGAGTGAGCGAGTACGCGAATATTTGACAAAACTTATGGATAGAAAGTTTCGTAGTTTTTGTATTCGGGACGCGATTTTTTTCAATAGGTTTGTTTTGTCGATGAAACGTCGAGTGACAACAAGAAACGTAAACCGCAAACACTCGGATTACGGTAAGATATCTGGCGATGATAGTGTATCCCATCATGTGTATTCGCTTGATGATTTGGATTCGGTTCAGCTCCCGACGATTGATGAGACCGAATCCCGTAGAGAAAATACGGGCTTTTTGGCAAGATTTTTTCGTTTTTTCAAAAAAACGAAAAAAAGCATTAAAAAGCGAAGGGTCGTCATATTTCTTGTCATAGCCGTTTTGTCGGCGGTTTTTATGTTTGTTTGGGCGTCGACGAGATACCCGAAAAACTTGGAGGTAGTGTTTTTTGACATAGGTCAGGGAGACGGATATCTGATACGTACGCCCGGAGGACAAAATATTCTGGTTGACGGAGGTCCGACGGACGCCATAGTCCGCAAGTTGGAAAATTATTTGCCAATCACTGAGCGTACCATAGATTTGGTGGTCTTGACTCATCCGCACGCCGACCATGTTTCCGGACTTGCGGAGGTGTTTGAGCGATATGATATAAAGAGAGTTTTGTTTTCGGATGCCGAATACGATACGGACACGTATTTTGAATTCAGGAACATGGTCGATATTGAGAACGGAATATATCTCGATGAAGCGACCGCGTCTTTGAGCTATACGTTTGAGACCGACGATGAGCCCGTTTTTCTCGAAATCAAATATCCGACCAATCGCATTGGCGCGTATTCGGACGATGAAGCGAACAATTCGTCAATCGTTATGAAGCTTAAATACTACGAAACGGTTTTTCTGCTTACCGGCGATATCGAGAAAGAGGCCGAATCGGATTTAATCAATATTAATGTCGATTTGAGCGCCGATGTTTTGAAGGTCGGGCATCATGGATCTGACACTTCGTCTTCGGAAGAATTTATCAAAGCGGTTTCTCCGGAGTACGCTGTCATACAAGTAGGGGAAGGAAATCCCTATGGTCATCCTTCCGTGCGCACATTGAAAAGACTGGAAAGGTCGGGGGCGAAAGTTTTGAGAAATGACGAGCTTGGCGATATTGTTTTTGAAGTGGGCAAGGACGGAATAGTCGATATAAGGCAATATTCACGTTGACTTTTACGCTAAATGCGAGTATTATGTAACTCGTAATAAACTTTTTTCGCGCGATTGCGCTTTTTATTTAAATTTTTTTATGTCAGACCAAAAGAATCAAAAATACGGTACCAAAGAGTTTTATGAAGAGCGGGTGGGTGAACACTTCGCAAAATTGCGCGAGCATATCGATGATACGGGATTTGTTTTGTTTTTTCTCGCGAAGAAAAGCGCGGGCAAGGGTACGTATTCCAAGATTTTGCAAAACATAACGGATGGCAAAATCATGCACCTGTCGGTGGGAGATCTTGTTAGGGCTTCTGAAAAGCGCGCTCTTGACCCGGAACAAAGAGAGGAATTTGTAAATGAACTTCGTGAGTTTTACAAAGGAAGCGATGATATCGACGATGTAGTGGATAAGTTTATCAAAGAAGCGAGCGATTTGTCCGCTCTTCTTCCGACCGAAATGGTTATGGCCCTTATTGAAAAGGCGGTCAAGGACAATCAAGGAAAAGCGCTCGTCATAGACGGGTTTCCAAGGTCTCTTGATCAAGTTGAAATAGCAATGCGCATGCAAGATGATTTTGAGAAAAAGGGTCTTCCATCGGCTTTCGTGGAGCTTGATTGTCCGGATGACGTATTGGTTCAACGTCAATTACATCGAGTCGTGTGTCCAGAGTGTCAAACACCTAGAAATGTGAAGGTATTGCTTACTGAACAAATAGAGTATGACGAGGATTCGGGAGAGTATCACTTGATATGCGATAACAAAGAGTGCGATAATGTCAGAATGAAGAAGAAATATGCGAACGTTACCGCCGACGATATCGATAAGATAAAGGCAGTGCAGGATCAGGTGAAAGAGCTGATTCATCACGTCAGGGAAAAAGCGGCTCATTGTCACATAAAGGTAAGCAACCATGTGCACGTTGACGATGCCGGCAATCATGACCCGGATGATTTTACCTTGGAGGCGAGTTTTGATTGGGATCCGGAGTCAAAAAAAGTGATTAAAAATTTCAAACCTTGGATTATAAAAGACGACGAAGGTCGTGAAGCGTATTCGAGATGGCCGGATCCTGTGGTGGCCGAATTGGTAAAGGCGTTGAGCGAATGGCTTGATTTAAAAAAACAATCAAAATAGACGGTAGTATTGTATTTTCTTTCTTTAATCAATCGCGCTACTCTATTTTCTCCTAAAAACTCTTCGGCTTTCATAAACGATATGTATATATCGCTTCCTAAAGCTCCAGACTTTTGCGGAAGAAAATCTCTTTTTTCAGCTTGCAAAAATTTTTAGACAGTATCTTAGAGTGGTGCTCGGTTTTGTGAAGGCTGTTCGCGTATATGTGTTTTGTCTCGTGAAAAATTTTTAGACGTCTTCAAAGTAACCGGATCATTTGCGCGTTTCACGTTATATGGAATTTTATAAGAAATTATTGAAAGAGTTTGTCGCGTTCAAGAGTATTTCTGCCGATGGAGCGTTCAGAGATGATTGTTATGATACGGCTCGGTGGCTTTCTGATTTGTGTCGTGAACGAGGATTTGACGTCGAATTGGTCGAAGGGTATGGCAATCCGATTGTGTTGGCGACGTTTGTTGTCAATCCCGTATTCGACACCTGTTTGATATACGGACATTATGATGTTCAGCCGGCGAGCTTGAGCGACGGATGGGATTCCGACCCGTTCGTTCTGAACGAACGTGACGGAAGATTATACGCGCGCGGGGTTATGGACAATAAGGGGCAATTTCTCATTCATCTTGTAACCCTGTTTGACTTGATTGAGAAAAACCGATTGGGATTTAACGTGGTTATCATGATGGAAGGCAATGAAGAGACCGGTTCTACGGGTTTGGGTGATTTTGTTTCGGATTACGCCGATGTGTTGAAATCCGATGTTGCCATGTTTTCAGATGGCGAAACGGGAGAGTGCCCGACAATAGATGCTGGGTTTCGAGGGGGTTTTAACGCCACTTTGACTTTGCGAACGTCTCACACCGATTTGCATTCCGGGCTTTATGGAAGCGCGGTTCCGAGCGCGACTTTTGAACTTTGCAAATTGGTGTCAAACTTTATCGATAGCGAAAATAGGGTAACGATTGCCGGGTTTTATGAAGATGTCGATTTGATGGAAGATGCCGTGAGCGAGACGGTTAGAGAAATTCCGTTTGATTACGAAGAATTTAAACGAATTTCCGGTACCAAGAAAATAATAACCGAGCCTGGGCATAATTTTTATTCTCAAGTCGGTTTGCGTCCCGCCGTTCAGGTGACTGGTATTTCATCAGGATATACCGGAGAAGGATATCGGAACAGTATTCCGGCGAAAGCCGAGGCCAAGATAAACGTACGTTTGGTCAAAAATCAAAATCCCGACAAGATTATCAAGTTGTTCGAAGAACACATAAGGAACGAACTTCCCGATTATGTTGATTACGCTTTCGATGCCCATGACCCTTATGAAGGAGTTGTTCTTGATTTTGACTCGTCTTACGCCAAGCGCGCCGTGAAAATTCTCGAACATATCTCCGGGCACAAACCCATCTTCAAATACTGTGGAGGAGGTTTGCCCGTTGTTACATATTTTTATGAAATACTCGGCATTCCGACGCTTTCAATCGGTCTCGCCAACGAGGATAGCGGTATGCACGCGACGAATGAAAACTTTAGGATTGATTATATCGAACGAGGGTTAAAATTCAGCGAAAAATTTCTCAGCAAGCATTAGAATGCGGGGTTTTATGATAAAAGCACACTTTGCCAGCACTAAGGATTCGGACATGAGATATGCGATTAAGACGCGCGTGTCTGATCCCGTATTTTATTTGCAGGTGCACGATAAGTTGTATGTTTTTCTAGATAGCAGAGAAATTGACGTGTTCAGAGAGGAAAACCGAAATCCGTTCTTGCGCGCGGTGCCGGTTAATCCGTTTGTGCAGGAGGTCAAAAAAAGCTCAGACAATGCACGCTTTAATCATAAGCTCGTTTTTTGTTTGTTAAGCCGATATGATGTTATAAGCGAGCCGATTACAGTACCTCGAACATTTCCGCTAGATTTGGCGGATTATTTGCGTGAAAAAGGTGTTAATTTGAGAGTTGAGAATACGTTGTTTCCGGAACGTGCCCAAAAAACTTCGGAAGAGGTGAAGTATATTCAAAGCGCGTTGGAGCGCACGCAAAAAGCGTTTCAAATTATTGAAAACATTCTGGCCGAATCGAATATAATAGGGGATAGTATTTTGTTTGAAGGAAAGCCCTTAACGGTAGAACGCGTTAAGCTGATTGTAGACGGAGTGTTGCTTGAGCATAGTTTATTTAGTGTCGAAGGAATGATAATGTCCTCCGGTAAGCATACCGCAATACCGCACCACGAAGGTTGTGGTGCAATCAGGCCACATGTACCGTTAATAGTCGACTTGTTCCCTCAAGATCGTTTGACAGGATACTTTGCCGATATGACTCGAACGTATGTAAAAGGGAAGCCGACGGATGCGTTCAAAAAAATGTATAATACTGTCATTGAAGCTCAGGAAAAAGCATTATCTGCCGTAGTTCCGGGCGCGGTCGTGAAAGAAATCCATAAACAAGTATCCGATACGTTTATTGAACACGGGTATCACGTTGGAGACTCGGGATTTATACATGGTACCGGACATGGTTTGGGACTTGACTTACATGAAGAACCATCACTCAGCCATGCTGGCGATGGAATTCTCGAAATCGGGAACGTTATTACCGTTGAGCCTGGGTTGTACTATGCTGAGCACGGAGGCGTGAGAGTGGAAGATGTTATTGAAGTCACTGAAACTGGTTATAAAAATCTTACGTCTTATCCCAAGGATAATTATATTATCCCGTAGTCATATATTTGTTTTATCTAATTTTAGATGAAATATCTCTTATTTATTTCTAATGTGAATTGTGGTATAATTACCGTGAAGTCCGAATGACTTAACCAGGTTCTTCAAATCAGTTCTTTGAATGAACCTTATATGATAGTTATGCTCCTTCGCAGAGGTGATTATCATGCGGTTCTAGGGTTTTTTGTGATTTCGTCGTTGTATCTCGAGTGCGGATATCGTCTGAGTTCGAAGGTATGTGGCGGGATTGACCCATGTAATTCAAGGAACTCGGTTAAGTTTCATATAGGGCTTCAATTAAGCAACCTCGCCTCGAACAGGGGCGGGATTGTTTTTTGTCAAAAAATTAAGTACTCTGTAAGAAACTCCCCAAAAACCCCTCACCTCCCGAAAAATAATCTTTTCCCCGAAAATACTCTTTAGCTTTCATAGACGATATTCCTATATCGCTTCCTAAAGCTCCATACTTTTGCGGAAAAAACTCTATTTTTTAACTTTCAAAAATTTTTAGACAGTCTCTTACAGGTAACAGCGCGCGGTTTATGGCCGTTTGAGCAAAGCAATATGAAATACTCAATTCCAAAAGAAGTTATACATATTATACTGACGCTTCAAAAAGACGGTTTTGAAGGGTTTATCGTCGGTGGGGCGGTGCGCGATATGTTGATGAACCGCGCTCCCAAAGATTGGGACGTCGCGACAAATGCGAAACCGGTCGATATACAATCGCTGTTTCCGGACAGTATATACGAAAATCGGTTTGGAACCGTTGCCGTAAAAACTCGCGGATTTTCGGGTAGTTTTGAATCTGATAACGGCAAAAAAACGAATAACCCAGTCGACATTGTCGAAGTTACGACATATCGCGTGGAAAAAGAATATTCCGACTCGCGACGACCTGATAGCGTTGAATTTGTTTCGACATTGGACGAGGACTTGGCACGTCGCGATTTTACCGTCAATGCGATGGCTATGGAAATTAAGTCCGTGCGCGCAAATACCATGGACGAAGAAGGGATAACATACAATGTTCTTGACCCGTTTGGAGGACAGGATGACCTTGCGAACCGGCTTATCAGAGCGGTTGGAGAGCCCACCGAACGATTCGGAGAAGACGCGCTCAGGCTTATAAGAGCCATACGCTTCGGAGCTCAATTGGGATTCGGTATAGAACAGGCGACCTATGAGGCTATCGTGGCTCAAAGCAAGCTCCTTGAGAATATTTCCAATGAACGCATTCGTGATGAATTCATAAAAATCATCGAATCACCGTATGCAGGAGACGGAGTTAGAGTGCTGGAAAAAACCGGATTATTGAGAGAGTTTTTGCCGGAGCTTACCGAGGGTGTTGGAGTCGGTCAAAATCATCATCACATTTACACGGTGTTTGAGCACAATGTAAAATCTCTCGAGTATGCGGTTAAGAAGAATTATTCGTTGACGGTTCGTCTCGCCTCGCTGTTTCACGATATAGGAAAACCCCGCTCAAAGAGGGGAAAAGGCGATGGAGCGACATTCTATAATCACGAAATGATAGGCGCTCGCATGACGGAGCAAATTATGAAACGAATGAAGTTTCCGAACGCTATATCGGAAAAAGTTTCTCGCTTGGTGCGCTGGCATCAATTTTATTATCAAGCGGAAGAAGTCACCGCAAGCTCTGTGCGTCGTTTGGTAAAAAACGTCGGGAAAGAAAATGTCGATGATTTATTGAAAGTTCGCGAAGCTGATCGCATAGGATCCGGAGTGCCGAAGGCGGTGCCGTATAAGTTGCGTCATTTGAAATACATGATAGAAAAGGTGTCAACGGACCCGATATCTCCGAAGATGCTCGCTGTCAACGGCGACGATTTGATGAAAGAGCTTGGAATAAAGCCCGGCAAAAAACTCGGGCTTATAATATCATCTCTTCTATCGGAGGTTTTGGACAATCCGGATAAAAATAAAAAAGATATTTTAATATCAACTGCAATGAAGTTGAACGGCTTAACCGAGGACAATCTTAGAAAAAATCTTGACAGAATTCATGAAGCGCAGAGAAAACAAGAAGAGGCTATCAAAAAAAAGCATTATGTGAAATAATTATAATTAAGCATTATCGGGCTGTAGTATAATGGTAGTACGCGTGCCTGGGGGGCATGTAGCCGGAGTTCAATTCTCCGCAGCCCGACAAGTTGTCGTAAACTATACTTTAGTTTGCTTTATTTGCATATATAATCGAAATTGCGCGTTTTTCAAATGTGGTAATTTCGATAATTCACGAATCAGAATATGGGCTTTGAAACAAGACGCAATTATTCAACGCGAGAGACCGGAGGCGATAATCCGGAAACGGGCGATTTTAACGCAGACAATAAGGATATTGTCGAAAAAACAAGCTTGCTGGAGAGATTTAGGAGAACGTCTTTACCAGTGAAGGCTTTGATTTTTAATATTGCTGTCAATATAGGTTCTATAGGATATCATGCGAATGAGAAATTTAACGAATATAATGCGATAGAAAAAAAATTGGATGAAATTAGAAGTAGGTTGACAAATTTGGAAAATTCTGAAAAAACTTTGAAAGATAAGTTGAATAAAATCAATAATTTATTTGGAAAAGGTGTTGTTTTTGATTTTGATGAAGAAAAATCATTTTTAGAGAGGCTTGAAGATGATGCCACGTCAGAGCAAGAGGGATTCAGGTTTATGGGTGAAATTAGAGATATTGAAAATTTGGAAGAAACTGTTGAAGGAAAGTTCAGACTTGTGGTTAGTGATTTTGACATTGACAATGGAAAAACAAGGATTAGCGCAGAGGAGTTCGGCAATACTTTAAAAAACATGTTACCCGAACAATGGAAAAAAGGTCGTGTTGTTGTTGAGCAGATGGATAGAGGATTTGATTATAAGATGCCTGACATATACGATGTTTCTAAAGATAAACCGGGTAAAAAATCTGTTGTAATGGCAACATTTTCAATTCGCGAGAGTGCTGATGGGTCGGAATATGTTCACATAAGGTTTTTTGGTCCATCTTATTATATCGAAGAGGAAAAAACTGTTTTTGATTTTGCCATGCATGAGTTTACACATGCGAACGATTGGAGAAAAAAAAGTTCGGATTATGATTTAGAGCACAGGGTCGATTGGTTGTTGGATGTGCACAACAGGGTTATAAGCGAGGATAGACATAGGGTACATCAAGTAGAGATTGTAAGCACGGAAAACGAGAAAGATGGGTTGTATGCAAAATGTTTGGAATATTGGGCATCTATAGTATCCGTTTATTTCAAAGATCCATCTTCTTTGGGAGTTGAAGATTATGAGCTGGTTCGTAAATATGTTTTTAATGACAATAAGGAATTAATGACTCATTGAAATTACAATTCATACATGCATGTATTATTAAATAATTCAAATTCCATTTTATTTTTAATATATGATTTTTGACGTGTTCAAAAATAAAAAGCCGGTTGGCACATTGAATCTTTTTAAAGACCGTGGGGCTTGGGAATTTGTTGTTGAAACGTCGGATAAAAGTCTAAAAGATTCTATTGGCGATGTACGCAAAAACGGAGTAGAGACGTTTGGGTGCAATCATGATAACAGAGGTGTAAGGGCTTTGGTTAAAAAGCGGGTGACGACCGATAATCCGTATTTTAATTTGGCTTTTCGAGAGTGGCTGTCGAACAAAGGATATGAAACTCGAGAACGAGATTCAAAAACCGACACAGAGATACTCGGTCTGTTGAAAAGAATCCCCGAAGAAAAGGAGATTGTCGAGCAAGTTAAGTCGGAGCTTCCTAACATGACACATTTGGAAAAAACTTTAATTTTGCGACAGTTGAGAAAAGTTCCCGAGTCGAACAATCGGCATGATTGATAACCTTGAAATCTCGCAAGAGTGCAGACTGATTTTGTTTTGATTGATTTGAAGGACGCGAGTGGGTTTGCGCAATAAAAGACACCAATCGGTATTGGTGTCTTTTGCTGTTATCGGGTCATTTGTCATCGGCGAGTTTCCATGATGGGGAATAAAGCTTGTTTCGTATGCGCCATTGATTTACATATTGACCTATACCGTCACGGTCGCGTTTCATGAGTCTTGCTGGAGTTTTCTGCGACCACTCCACAAGACTTTCGAAGTGTATTTTATAACGACCTTGAACGACAACATATTTTATTTCTTGTTTTTTGATTGCTTCTCGAATGCTTTTTGTTGATACTCCGAACAACTTGGCAGCTTCGGAAACCGATACTCGAATAACTTTCTTTGACATAAAAAGTGTAGAATAGTTTACACCTAAAGTGTAGAATAGTTTAGAACTTTTGTCAATAAAGTCGAGTAAAGAGCATTGACTTTTTGGCGATTTTTAGCGATAATGAGCCGGTATAATTTGTAACAAATCTATATTTTTTGCGTTGTATTTAATGAAAGTCTCAAACGACAAACATATTCTGGAACGGCTGAAGAGGGGAGATAAAGAGGCTTATACGGACCTTTATAATTCGCATGCCAACTCTATATACAGGTTTGTGTACTTTCGCGTTGGTTCCAAAGAGATAGCGGAAGATATAATGCAAGAAACCTTTTTGAAATTCATAGACTTGGTTGACTTGGTTCGCGTGACAAATATGCGAGCGTACCTGTATCGCATAGCCCGCAACCTGATTTCGGATTCGTATCGCTCCAAATCAAAACAAGAGGTGGTTGCCATCGAAGCGGCGTACGATGTGGAGAGCGTTCGGGGTCCCGAATCAATCGAAGCTAACGTCGACCTCCAGATGATAAGCAAAGCTCTGAAGGATGTCAGACCGGAATGGAGAGAGATTATAATCTTGCGTCATGTCGAATCGCTAAGTTACAAAGAGATAGCTCAAATCATGGGCAAGACTAGCGCGTATGTGCGCGTGAACCTGCATCGGGCGACAAAAGCCATCAATCAATATTTTGACTCGCATGAATAATGTAACAAGAGAATTAAATAAACTTCGTTCAGTCTCTCCATCGAAAGAGGCTTTTGAGCGTGGGCATTATTTCTTGATGGCAAGGCTCGAGTCCTTTGACACGTCAAACGAGAAAATTCAAAACGAAAATCATTTGTTCGGATTCTTGCGAGGAGCCAAGTCAACGGTCAGAGCGTGCGCGGACGCTTATGTCTCTCACATCGCCCTTTCTTTGGCGGTGGTGGTCATGGTATTCGCTTCCGTGGGAGCATTCTCCGCGTACCAGTCGCGAAACGCCGTAAGCGGACCGCAGTATGTATTGAAACGAGCTCTGGAAAACGCTCATGTCGCTCTCAGTTCATCCGGCAGGAAGACGGAGCTTAGGGTGGAGCAATTGGGTGAACGAGTTCAAGAGACAAAGATTATAGCGGACAAGGCGATAGAGGATTCCAGAAACGGAGGCGACATGATAATAGAAGCAATCCAAAAAGTCCGCACTCAAGCGGTTGTCGTCAGAGAGGATATTGCGAATGTTTCCGCTGAAGGATCTGTTGATATAGATGTAGAGGGGATTCAAGAGCGAATCATCAGTTATCAAATCGCGCTTGACGGTTTCGAGAAAGGGTTGCCGGATGACATAAAGGAAAAGGTTAAGGATGAAGTGACACAGCTTAACCGGACTTTGGATGAGTTGAATAAACTGGTTTCCGTATCGGATGACGCGAGCACCTCGGAGCTTGAAACAGAATCCGCGGAATCGCCAGACGGTATGTCGGATGGAAGTTCCGGTGAATCGTTTGTCGGGTCTCCCGATGGTGAAGTTTCGAGTGAAGGTGAATTGGAAGGTGGCGGTAGCGAATCCGGAGATTCCACCACAAGCGACGCTTTGGTAGGTGACGGTGGGTTTGATGGCGAGCAATCCGGCGCGGAAGTCACAGCCGAGTCCGAGAGCGGTGTATCGGGTGAAACGGATGCGACAATCACGGAAGACGTGTTGCCGGAAGACGCGGAAACGGTGGACGATGGCGCGGATTCCGCAAATGGTTTTTAGTAACAATCCGAGCCGACACAGGTTGGCTTTCGTGCGGGGTATATGATTGCAAGATTGATCGTGTATCGCGCGCGAAAGCAAAAACAAACACAAAACCCTGTCGGTAAGGAAGTTCTTAGACCTTAAAGGTCGGGGTCGCTCATGAGCGATCGGTGTAAGGACGTGTTATAACATTTTTAGTCGAATTACAGTTAATTAGGGATAAGGAAACACACAATCAAAAAATGTGGCTTATATGCTCATTGTGAGTGTGCGTACTTCTCTCTAACAGATATTAATACATGTTAAAAGTTATTTCTTTTAGAAAAACTGTTGTGTATTCTCTGATCGCGGCTTTGCTTGCGTGGACTGCCGGTGCCGTTCTTATGGCCCTCGTTCCCACCGCTCAAGCCGCTGTGGCTGACGGTTCGCTTGTAAAAACCGCTGACCGTAGTGCTGTGTACTACGTCAATGGTGGCAAACGATACGTCTTCCCGGATCAGAATACATACAAAACTTGGTTTGCCGACTTTAGCTCGGTTCAGACCATTTCTCAGAGTGAACTTGAGAACTACCTAATCGGTGGTAATGTAACGTATCGTCCCGGTACTTACATGATTAAGATCACTTCTGATTCAAAAACATATGCGGTTGAACCCGGCGGAGTTCTTCGTTGGGTAACTTCCGAACAGGTCGCAAAAGACCTTTACGGAGACAACTGGAATATGATGATTCGGGACGTTTCTGACGCTTTCTTCGTCAATTACGCAATGGGCGCGGACATTACGTCCTCAACATACCCTACTGGTACATTGGTAAAGATGGCTAATGATTCAACCATTTACTACATCGATGGTTCAAGCAAACGCGCATTCGCCGATCAAGCGGCGTTCGACGCAAACGGATTCCAGATGATGCACGTTATCACTACATCGATGGATCTTGGTTCTTACTCAAACGGCACCGCAATCAGCGGAGCTGAGAGTGACCTTATGACCGTAGCCGGTCCAGGAAGCAGTTCGCCCGTATCAGCGGGTAGCGGATTGACTGTTGCTTTGGCTTCAGACACTCCCGGAGCTTCCGTTCTTCCGTTCAACGCGACTCAGGTTAACGTATTGAATTTCAACGTAACCGCGTCGTCAGACGGTCCTGTCGATCTTGACAGTGTCACCATAAAGAGAACCGGAGCTGGTAATGAAGTTGACTTTTCGAACGTATATATTTACGACGGTCCGACTCGTTTGACCACCGGTCGAAGTATAAACGATGATTCGCAAAGCGCTTCATTCAACAATCTGGATTTGACGATTCCGGCAGGTATGACCAAGAAGCTCTCAGTGCTCGTTGACGTGGCAAGTTCTTCAACGGCTACCGCCGGTGATGTTCACGTCTTCAGCATCGAAAGCGCTTCAGCGGTATCCGCAAGCGGAACCGTCAGCGGTTCATTCCCGGTATCCGGTAATGTAATGACCATCGCCAGTGTTGCGGCGGGTACGGTTACAATCGCCAAGAACGGTTCGATTTCGAATCCGAAAGTTGGTGAAAAAGACGCCAAGCTCGCTGAATTCAAGATTACAGCCGGTTCTGGCGAAGATGTTCTTTTTGAGCGAATCGCTTTGTTCTACGCGGGAAGCGTAAACAACGGTGATTTGAGCAATTTCGAACTTCGCCAATCAGGCAACGTTCTTGCGACCGCATCAAGCATCAACAGCGACGATCTTGTCGTGCTTGATCTTGGTAACAACGCAATGTTGATTGAAAAGGGTCAGTCAAAAGTATTCGAACTTTACGGTGACGTATCGGGAGAAGCCAAGTCCGGCTCAAGTGAAACCATCTTGTTCTACCTTGACGAGGACGGCGACTTGCTCGCTACCGGTCAAGTGTACGGATACGGCGCGGGTGTAACTCGAACCACTTATGACGGTGACAGTTGTACCGCATCAAGCGGTGACTGTTCCGGTAGTTCTGTAGATGCCGGGCAAATCACCATAACATCAAACGGTCCGCAAGCGATGGATGTGTCAAACAACGCGGAAGATGTTGTATTGCTTGACTTTACGATTACGTCTCAAGTAGAAGCTGAATTCCGAAACTTCATCATCCGTATAGACGGTGGTTCCGGAACGGCTGATTTGACCAGTGGCGGTAACGCATTGGTAACGGACATCAAAGTTGTTCGAAAGTCTGACGGCTCGGTCGTAATCGGTCCCAATGACTTATCAGGAAGCGGTAACGATGGTGTACAGAGCGTGACTTCTTCGGAACGTTTCATACAATCCTCGGGAACCTCTGTCGATTATCAAATCACCGCAGACCTTTCATCAAGCATGTCTAACGGCGCGAAGCTCCGGGCTTCCATCGTTGCGTTTGATTCGAATGACATCAAGAACTTGGACAACAATACATTCATAAGTAGCTCAGATATCGTCCCATCGGCGGATATCTTGGGTAACACCATGACTGTATTGACGCCTACCTTGGAACTTGGTCTCGCATCCGTTCCTGTAAGCGACACTTACATTAAGGGTACGAGCGCTGTTCCTGTAACGGCATTTACGTTCACGGCGGGTGATGCTGACGATATCGAAATCACCAACATTAACCTTTCGGGTTATATCGATGAGGACGCTACCGGTGGTTATACCATAGGTACGGACAACAATGTCGATGTTCAGGATATCTTCACCACCGTATGGCTGGTTGACTCAAGCGGAAACCAGGTTGGTGACAAAGAGTCCTTCACCGGCGGTGGTGTTGCGGCATTCTCTAACTTCAGCTGGACGGTTCCTGCTGGAATGACAGAGACTTTGACCGTATACACCGATATCTCAAGCAACGCGTATCAGAACAGCGACAATGAAGCATTGTCAGTGGATTTGGCTTCCGCGTCTGATGTCACGGCTCGTGATTCGGACGGCAACTCGGTCACAGCGACCGGAGCCGCTCCAAACGGTACCACTTCACCTACGGTTGTGGCTACAGTGACCAACGCCGGTACCATTACCGTCGCGTCAGGTCCTATTGACAGCAATGTCGAATCGCAACTTATCGTTGCCGGCGCAAGCATGCAACCTCTCGCCAATTTGCGTTTCTCAGCTTCTAACGAGGCCCTTGAGATTACGCAACTTCAATTGAGAGTTGCGACCGACACCACCGATGAGATTAAGACACTTTATCTCTTCGATGGATCTACACAGCTTGGAAGTGGCGTGACAGTTAACGCGTCAACAGGTAAGGCTAAGTTCTCGTTCTCTGCCGGAAGCGGATTCCAGATTGACAAGGACGACAGCAAGACCTTGACCGTTAAGGGAGACCTTAACACGACTTCGCTCGGCGCTGATTCGGGCGCTACGGTTGCCGTAGACTTTATGTATGATACCAACTTTGAAGCGCGCGGTGTTGGTCAGAGTGATACTCTTATCACTTCCGTAGGCTCAGCCGACGTATCAAGTCAGGATCACTTTGTTTACAAGACCGTTCCGACCGTAAGCTCCGTCAGCCTCGGTTCAAGCACGCTCTTGAACGGTGCTGAGAATGACATCTATGCATTCAAGGTAACCGCCGACGCTGCAGAAGACGTGTCTCTCAAACAGGTCAAGCTTGAGATTACATCAAGCACTACCGGATCCGGTTCTATCGGAACATTCCGCTTCTTCCGCGGTAACAACGATATTACCGACAATGTATCCATTGTTGACGGTTCCGGACAAAGTCTGGAAAGTGGCGGTCAAGACCTCGGAGAGGGTGCGACTTCCGCGTATATCATCTTCTCTACCGAAGAATTGATTACCGCAGGTAGCTCAACAACCTTCACTGTGAAAGCCACGCTTTCAGGATTTACGGCAGGCGCTGACTATATCAACACAAAGATTGGTGATGATACGACTACCGAAGAAGGTCACAAGTATCTTGATACCGACTCTAACGGGTTGATCAATTTGACCAGCGCGACCAGCTCCGGTACCGAGACTGTCGCACAAGACTTTATCTGGTCAGATAACTCAGCGACGCCTCACTACAGCAATACGTCAGGATCTAATCGATCAGCTGACTGGTTCAACGGATATCTCGTAGATAACCTTCCAACCACCAGTTTGACCGTTCAGGTTCCTAACTAATGGCATATCGGATTTGCCTCATGGCAAAACCTAAGTCATAGCTGTAACACGCCCCCGCTCCGATTCGTCGGAGCGGGGGTTTTGTTTTCGTTTTAATAACTTTGGTGTTTCGCTTTGATTCTTGCGCAAATATGAAAAACATGTGACAATCATACAGTATTGTAAATATTGTTATTTTGAGCGCTATGAAAAAGTTCTCCAAACTGTTGAGATATACGATAATTTCCTCGATTGTGTTTTCTCTTGTCACCACTTTGTTTCTGAATGCGAGCTATTTTTATCCTTTTATAAGTTCAAAAATATTCATATTTCGGTCAATGGTAGAGATTGGCTTTTTAGCGTATCTTTTGCTGGCCTGGATGGATTCGTCCGCGAGGCCGTCTCGATCGTTTCTGACGATGTCGGTCGCGGTTTATGTTTTGGCGATGCTTATATCCGTTTTTGCCGGAGTCAATACGGCAAAAAGTTTTTGGGGGACGATTGAGCGCGGGGAAGGCCTTTTTACGTTTTTGCATATTTTCGCCCTGTTTGTCATGGCTGTAGGAACTCTCAGGGAGCGAAAGCACTGGGCTACGTTGTGGGGAGTGTCGTTCGGCGTGAGTGTGATTACCGCCATTTACGGCATCGGGCAATTATTTGGAGCTTCGGGATTTATCAACACCACCGGAGAGCGTCTTTCCAGCACGGTCGGTAATCCGAGCTTTTTTGCGGCGTATCTTATGATGAACGTGTTTATCGGTTTGTATTTGGCGAGCACGTTCGCCAAAAAATATTGGATTAAAATTCTCATTTGGTCGGGTGTGATTGTTAATGCGTTTGTCATGTTTCAGACTCAGACAAGGGGAGCGGTCATCGGATTTGTCGCGGGATTTTTGTTGTTGGGTGTTGTCTCCATGTTTGTTGAGAGAAACGTTAGATTGAAAAAGATGTGGCTTGGAGTTGTTTTGTCGATAATCATTCTGATTGGCGCGGTGTTTGCGTTTAGAGACGCGTCGATTGTTCAAGAAAGCAAAGTATTGCGTCGTTTTGCTAATATTTCTTTGAGCGATATTACGACGCAATCTCGTTTGTTGACATGGCAAGCGAGCTTAAAAGCGTTTCAAGACAGACCGGTGTTCGGATGGGGATATGAAAATTACAACATAGCGTTTGATAAATATTTCCCGACGCCAATTTACAAGGACAGTGGCTCGCAGATTTGGTTTGACAGGGCACATAATATAGTTCTTGATCAATTGGTTATGTTCGGAATAGTCGGCCTCATCGCTTATTTGATAGTGTTTTTTACAGCGTTTTGGATGCTTGTAGGGAAGATTAAGAGCAAACGCAAGGATAACAAATCGGTGGCGTCTTATTCGATATTGGTCGCTATGCTTGTGGCTTACGGAATTCAGAATCTGTTTGTATTTGATTCATTGCCGACTTATATGACTTTTTATTTGTTTTTGGGGTATGTTGTGTGGCTTTGCTCGACTGACAAGGCAAGTCCGGGTGATGGGTCCGTAAATCACGATTCGCGAATCGTCGGTTCTTTTGGCGGTTTGTTGTTGATTGTTTTGATTTTTGTTTTATTGCCGATTAACAAAAAAGCGTCATCCGCTAATTTGATTGGAGCGCAAAGTATTCGCGAGATTAACGGCATGGATATGACCGATTCTTTTAATCTTATGGACCGGGCGTTGAGCATGAATACCAATCAGTCGAATGAGCTTAAATTCGCGTTCGCGAATAAGGTCGTGGAAGAAAAGGCGGTGTTCAGGAAAAATCCGGAAGTAGGTGAAAAAGCGTTCAAACGCGCGCAAGAATACGCGAGCGATCTTGTCGAAGACGAACCGCTTAACGCTCGTTATTATATTCTGAGCATGGCGGTAAACAACGCGGCGAACGGAGTCATTGAAACACCTTTGGAGCAAATGAAGGATTTGGCTGAAAGAGCCATTGAACGATCTCCGACCAGGCCGCACATTTATTATGAATTGGCTCAAGCGTATATGAATAACGACAAGTTTGACGGAGCGGTTGACGCCATGAGCAAAGCGCAAGAATTAAGCCCCGATGTCGGCACGGTATATCGAAATTTCATGCTCGTATATTCTCGTCAAGGAAAATGGGACGAGGTTGGAAAAGTATTGTCAAAAGCGATGGACGAAGAATCAAACGTGAACCTGACAAATTCCGATGTCAGCTTTATCATTGAATTATTGGGAGCCGGAGAGAGATACGACGAGCTGATTGTATTTTATGAGTGGCTTGCGATAGGTGGTCGATTGGGAGGCGAGAATTACGCGCAACTTGCCGCCCTGTACGCAATGGTCGGCAGATACGACGATGCCAGAAAAGCGGTTAATCGTGCGGTTTCCATGGATCCCGGCTTGACGGAAGAGGCGGAAGCGTTTTTGGGCCTTATCGGCAAGCAAGAAAAAGAATCTCAATCGGTCGTTGAATAGATACGGGAGTTTGTATGCTATCTTACGATTCTTCGAAAATCGGAAAACTAATCGCAATAGGCGCGGAACATGTTGTGTACAGGTATGATAATGACAAGGTTATAAAATTCCCGAGAGGAATATGGTATTGGTTGAACCGTTCCAAGTTTGTCGATAACATGCGCCGTAATCAAGAAATCATAAAGACGCGTTTTAGAGAGTATTTAATCGATAGAGACGTGCTTTTTTATGATAATTCTTATGTTATAATCGAGCCGTTTGTCGTCGGAAGACGCGTTCGAAGGAGTGATTTGTCGAATTGCGACATTAAAAATCAATTCAAAGAAATAATATCGATAAACGACAAGATGATGCGAGACGACAATATTTCATTGGAGTTTTTCGGTTTGTGGGGCATTCTTTTCAAGGGGCGTGAAGAGGTTGCCAACATCATGCTCGAAGAAAAAACCGGACGTTTAATAATAATCGATCCGGGAGCGTTGCATTTTGGAGTGCATCGAGACAGGAGCATACTGTCACGAACGATTATAAAATACGTCCTTTTTCAGCAGAGACACTTGCTGGACGGTTACCTATGCTCTTGATATAGACTAACTGTTTTGTCTATCATCTCTTTTTCCGAAAACCTATTCATTGATTTGTGGGCGCGTTCCGCTAGTGACAGTCGTAGTGATTCGTTTTGCATCAGGTTTGTGATTGCGTCAGCGAGTGCGACATGGTTTTGAGGCGGGACTATGATTCCCGTTTTTTTGTTTTCTATTACCTCCGTATTTCCGCCGACATCTGTCGCGATTATCGGCAGTCCGGAAGCGACCGCCTCTATCAAAGTATAGCTGAGTCCTTCTTTTATAGACGACAGAACGAACAAATCAAAAGCCTTAAGGTATATTCTCGCATTGTCTTTCGCACCGAGGAACGTGATTGTGTTCGCGAGATTGTGTCGTTTGACATAATCTTCCAAGCTATGTCTCTCGGGACCGTCTCCGATTATCACATAATGTATTTTCGCCCTTGTTTCTTCGTTCAGGATGCTTATTGATTTTATTGCATACATTATGCCTTTGGTTTTGTATATGCCGGCTATGGTAACAATAGTAAATCGGTCGTCAAGACCGAGTTTTGAGCGCGCTCCGTTTCGGTCCAGAAATTGATTTTGGTCCGTGTTTATTCCGTTGTGTATTACTAGTATTTTGTTTTTTGGCGCTATGGCGTATTTGATGGCGGTTTGCTTGTCGTGTTCGGATACAGCTATAATCGAGTCCTTGAACAATCCGCCAAACCATTCCGCGAATCTGTAATACGATTTGTGGATAAATGACCATGATTGGTCATTGAGAACCAGTCCGTGTATCGTGTATATTATTTTGGGATTCGCTTTTCGCGATATGAGCCTGTAAATCCATGCCGTGACCGCTCCGGTCGCTCCGATTTTTGAGCTGTTAAGATGTATTATGTCCGGCTTTGTTTTTCTGTACAGTTTGAGCAACTCGAATCCGGACAAAATATCGTGAACCGGCGAAAGATTGCGTTTGACGTGATTGAGTCGCAATACTGGTATGTTCGAGTCGGATAAATCATTCATCCAACTTTGATCGCGCCCTTCTCCAACCGCTACGGTTACATCGAAGTTTTTTCGTTTTGACAGGTTGAGCGCGAGGTCGTGGACGTATTTTTGCGCTCCGCCATGGTGAGTTTGCGTGATTATGTATAATACTCGTTTCATATATGCATACTAACCGAAATGAGCTAACCTGTTAAGGGCAGTGTTTGATTGTTCGTCTATAGGGTGATATCATGTGCGTATGAATAAAGGTAATTATGGTAAAACGCTGATAATACACGATAGATTCATGTTTCGAGGGGGAGCGGAGCGGTTGGTTTTGGATATGGCGCGCGGACTTCGCGCCGATATAGCGACGGGGTTTTGGGATGATGATCGGTCATTTCCCAGAAGCGACGCGCCGGCTAATGTCTATGTTCTCGGTAAGCTCGTGGAGATTCCCGGGGTACGATATCTTTATTTGCTTTTTTTGTTTCTGTTCAAGACGAGGTCGTTGGTAAAAAAATACGATACGATTGTTTTTTCGGGGAATAATTGTTTGATTGCCGGGCTTAATGTACCTAAAAACGTGCCAAAGATATTTTATTCGCATTCTCCCGTTCGTCACGCGTATGATTTGCGTGAGTATTATATCGCGCGCGCGTCGTGGTGGAAAAAGCCCATACTGGCTTTTCTTATCATGGGAAGCAGAATAGTATATGAATCGGAAATAAAACTGATGGACACCGTTGTAACCAATTCCGCGGTGACGAAAGATCGGTTCAGGCATTATTTGAACATGGATGTCGATGTGATTTATCCTCCGATTCAAACAAAAAAATTCAAATGGATAGGGCAGGGAGATTATTATATGACCGTCGGGCGCGTGGATCGATTCAAACGAATTCCGGACATAGTGCGAGCGTTCCGGGAAATGCCGGATAAAAAGCTCATTATTCCTTCCGGTGGCGATGACTTGGAAAAAGTGCGCGAAATGTCGGAAGGTTATGATAATATCACGGTGCTCGGGTGGGTGTCTGATGAAAAATTATTTGAGTTGGTCGGGAATTGTATCGCAACGATGTATATACCGATCAACGAAGACGCCGGAATGGCGCAACTTGAAGGAATGTCCGCCGGGAAGCCGTGTATCAGCGTTGATGAAGGAGGCATGAAGATATCGGTAATCCACGAAAAGACAGGAATACTTATACCGCCGGATTATTCCACGGAGCATATTATTGAAGCTGTCGGCTCAATGACTCGTGAGCGCGCATTGTCAATGAAAGATGATTGCGTGAATATGGCTCAAAAGTTCGGATATGACCGTTTCATTAACGAGATGGAGCATGTTATCGATGACACAAGAAAGAATAAACTAAACTTTAAAAAGAGATAAACTTTTTGATTGTTTGAATTAGCGCGCTTTTAATTAACCGATTTTATGATTATCGGAGTAGACGCGTCAAGGTCTGTTGACGCAATACAAAAAACCGGTGTTGAAAAGGTGAGCGACGGGATTATACGAGCGTTGCTTGAGAAGAGTTTCAAATCGCAAGATTCGGATTTTGAATTTGTGTTCTACGCCCCGAGAGAAATTGATTGGATTCCGAAATGCAGTCAACGAATTTTCGGTCCGGGAATACTTTGGACAATTGTCGGGCTAAGCTGGAAAATGCTGACTGATAAGCCTGATGTATTGTTTGTCCCGGTTCACATATTGCCGTTTTTTTGTCCAAAAAGAACTTTTCGCATTATTCATGACATCGCGTCGATTAAGAATCCAAAGCTATATGACGTGTTTCAACGCGCGATTATGCGATTCGATGTTTGGCGGAGCGCTCGCATTTGCGAGAAAATATTCGTATCGACTCAATCGGTTAAAGAAGATTTGTTGCGATTTACCAAAGTTCGGGACAAGCAGGTGATAGTGACAGGATTCGGGTATGTAAGAAACGGCAAACCGCAAACCGAAAACCGCAAAATCAAAAGAAAAAAACAATTGCTTTATATCGGGCGCGTTGAGGAGAAAAAGAACATAAGAAACCTCATCAATGGGTTTAAGCTCTTTTTAACAACGCATCCTGATTATACGCTCGTTCTTGTTGGAAAGCCGGGTAAGGGTTTCCAGAATTTTCAATTTTCAATTACAAATTCTCAAAATATTGAATATAAGGGTTTCGTTCGCAACGAAGAGAAATATACTTTACTTTCTGAATCTGCGGCACTGATTCATGTGCCTCTTGAGGAGGGGTTTAGCTTTCCCTTGCTTGAGGCGTTTGATTTCAATCTTCCCGTTATCGCATCAGATATTCCGGCTCTTCGCGACGTGGCGGGCAATGGAGCGGAATTCGTGAATGCGGATGACGTAGAATCGATAGCGCGAGGAATCTCCAAAGTCATCGATAATCCGGTTTATTCGGAGGAATTGACTCAAAACGGTTATAATCGATTGAATGTTTATTCATGGGATTCGGTTGCGAATATCGTTGTTTCGGAATTGACGGGCGATTGATTCTTCTAAGTCTCGTTTGCGCTTGTTGACGACACTTGATATACTGTGTTTATAAACGGTTTATCGAGATGAATATAATAATTAACTGTTCTATGCCTGAGAAAACGAAAAAAGTGTTTCTTGTGGAAGATGAAACGGCTTTGTTATACGCATTGCAAGCAAAATTCAGAATGGAAGACTACGATGTGGAGGTCGCGAGTGACGGACAAACCGCTCTTGATAAGCTGAAATCATACACTCCGAATGTTATATTGCTTGATATAATGCTTCCGCGCATGGACGGATGGGAAGTGTTGCGACAGATTAGAGCGGATGAGCGACTTGTTGATATTCCGGTTATCGTGATTTCGAATCTTACCGACAAACACAGCAAAGAAAAAGGCCTGGAGCTTGGTGTTAAGGATTTCCTCATAAAAAGCGAATATGATTTGGATGAACTTGTGGGCAAGATTCGCGACATACTGGAAAAGGTGGCTTGAACGGAGCGACTTGATATATTTGAAACTGTGCGAGTAATCCATCGACAGTTTATCCTTCAAGGACTTTTCGAATCAGTATCTTGACCGCGATTGGCATGCGCGGTTTTTGTATTTATGATAGTATTGTTTTGTCGTATCTGCGATTCCTCTGCCGGAATCGGAGTGTTTTTGATAAGAATTTATGAAAAAGCGATGGGAAATTCACCCGAAAGTGTCCGATGATATCAAGAGAGGATTCTCAGGGATAGACGATGTTTCGATTCAACTTCTTGTTAACAGAGGATTGTCAACTCAAGAAGAATTCGATGAGTTTTTTCGTTCGGACTGGAAGCGTGATGTTCATGATCCGTTTCTCATGCCGAATATGAACAAAGCGGTCGGTCGAATATTCAAGGCCATAGAAGAAAAAGAAAGAATCGTCGTATTCGGCGATTATGACGCGGATGGAACATGCGGGGCAACCATCATACTGGAAACCCTCAATCGCTTGGGCGCCGATTATGCAGATTCATACATTCCTCATCGTGAGAGTGAGGGGTACGGTCTTAACATTGAGGCGCTTGAAAAAATAAAGAGTAAAAACACTTCGCTTATTATTACGGTTGATTTGGGTATTGGCAACATAGAAGAGATAGAATGGGCGAACGACAACGGTCTTGATGTTATAGTCGTCGATCATCACGAATTCCGTGAAACCGAAGAAGGTATAATATTGCCCGACGCTTACGCGATTGTTCACGCGAATTTGCCGAATAGCGAGTATCCTTGCAAGCATTTGAGCGGGGGCGGAGTCGCGTTTAAACTTGCCCAAGCTTTGTTGGATAATTCGATGGAGGACCATGAGGCGTATGAAAAGTGGCTTCTTGATCTTGTCGCGATATCCACCATCGCAGATGTTGTTCCGATTATCGAAGAAAACCGAACATTGGTGAAATACGGTCTCATGGTATTGAACAAGACTCAAAGAGAGGGGCTGAAAAAACTGATAGAAGTGTCCAAAATAAACGGGAGAGGAAACGGAAGCATTTCTTCGAACAATAGGTTTAATCTTGATTCTTGGAATGTCGCTTTTCAATTGGCACCCAGAATCAATTCCCCAGGTCGCATATCTCATGCCGACAATACTCTCGCTCTGTTGCGAGCTAAGACGGAAACTGACGCCGAAAAATACGCTCTGCTGTTGAATTCATTGAATTCGAAGCGCCAAAAGCTCGCTGAAAAAATATACAAAGAAGCGTCGGAGCAAATCGGTGAAGTCTCAAGTGGCAAGTATTTGCTGAGCGCGTACAAGCCGGATTGGCAAATCGGCATAGTCGGTCTTGTTGCCGGACGAATATCGAGCGAGTTTAATAGACCCGTTATTTTGTTGACGGATTCGGGTGATAATGTTTCGGGCTCCGGCAGGTCCGTTGCCGGATATGATATGAAAAAGGGATTGGACGAGGTGAGAGAATATGTGGTTAGAGCGGGCGGACATGCGATGGCGTGCGGTATGACGGTAAAAAAAGAAAAAATGTCAGAGTTTGTTTCGGCTTTCTCCGAAGTTACGAGAAAAATGATTGGAGAAACGAATCTGGAACCTCTGGTGCAAGTTGATATGATAATTCCTTACAAGGACATATCATGGGAGCTTGTGGAAACCGTAAACAAGTTTGCCCCGTTCGGCGAGGCAAATCCCATGCCACTGTTCGCTTCCACCCGACTTATCGTGAAGCGAATTATGTTTATGGGTGGCAATAAGCAACATCTTAAACTTTCTTTGGCAGATGAATTCGAAGATGTTGAACATTCAGCGATAGGATTTTTCATGGCGGAAGAATGGCGCGACAAGTTGAGTGTTGGCGAAAAAGTTGATATGGTGTATGAGTTGGGAACAAATGAATGGAACGGGAATCGAGAGATTCAAATCAAGATAAAAGATTTACGATTAACCAATGAATGACATGAGTAAAATGATTATTTACACCGACGGAGGAGCGCGGGGGAATCCCGGTCCGGCCGGTATTGGGGTTGTTATTCTTAACGATAGCAATGATATCGTGAGAGAGTATTGCGAATATATAGGTCAAGCGACAAACAATCAAGCCGAATATCTCGCTGTGGTCAAGGCGTTTGATTTGATTCGGGCATGTGAAATCGAAAATAACGTGTCCGTTGAGAGTCTTGAATTTTTTCTTGACTCTGAGCTTGTGGTAAAGCAACTCAACGGAGAATACAGGGTGAAGAACAAGGATTTGGGAGCATTGTTTGTTAAAATCCATAATGCGAGAGCCGGATATGAGAACGTGACATTCGAACATATACCGCGAGAAAAAAACAAAGAAGCCGACCTTCTTGTTAATAAAGCGATTGACGGCGCATTAAACCGTCACAAAAAACCATGCCTCATATAACGTCGATTGTGCGTGGGTGAGGCATGAGAAAATAATTAAATTTGTTATGTCACAAAAAATCCGAGTAGGAATACTGTTTGGGGGAAAATCGGCGGAGCATGAAGTGTCACTGCAATCAGCGAAGAATGTGATTGATGCTATTGATAAAGATAAGTATGAGGTGGTGTTGATCGGCATTGATAAGCAGGGAAAGTGGTTTCTTGTCGATTCATCGACTTTTTTATTCAATGCTGACAATTCAAAACTTATCGCACTTAACAAATCAGGTTACGGTATAGTGTTTATTCCCGCAAGTGGTGGGGAGTTTTCGAATCTAACGACACATGAGGTTTGCAACAAAGTGGATGTTGTGTTTCCTGTACTTCACGGTCCGTTCGGCGAAGATGGTTCTGCGCAGGGGCTTTTGAATCTTGTCGGTGTTCCATTTGTAGGTTCCGGAGTACTTGGGTCATCTATCGGAATGGATAAAGATGTGATGAAACGATTATTGAGGGACTCCGGAATTCCTATCGTTAAATATCGAGCGTTTAAGAAAGGGGATAACATTGATTTTGAAAATATTGTGGACAATCTTGGTTTGCCCGTGTTTGTGAAACCTGCCAATATGGGGTCATCGGTGGGTATACACAAGGTTGCATCTCGAGATGAATTTGAAAATGCAGTGGAAGAGGCATTTGGTTTTGATACCAAAATTATTATTGAAGAATATATCGAAGGTCGCGAAATAGAGTGCGCGGTACTCGGGAATCGTAGCCCAATCGCTTCCGTGACCGGAGAGGTAATCTCCAATCATGAATTTTACTCATATAATGCCAAATATATCGATGAGAACGGCGCGACTTTTGAGATTCCCGCTCGTCTTTCCGAAGGTATGGCAAAAAGTATTCAAGATTTGGCAATCAAAACATTCACAACGCTTGAGTGCGCGGGATTGTCACGTGTTGATTTTTTCCTCACCAAAGATAATACGATAATCGTCAATGAAATAAATACCATGCCGGGATTCACCACAATCAGTATGTATCCGTCGCTCTGGCAAGCAAGCGGGATTTCATATCCCGACCTGATTGACAGGCTCATTCATCTGGCCATGGAACGTTTTGAACAAGAAAGAAGTCTGACGTCAACGTATCTTGACGGTAAATAATAGATTCATATTTGTTGACAAATACGAGTTTTTTGGTATAATTAGGTTGTCCAAGTGGATAGTTGCGGTTACTCCGACGCTCTTTTTTCGGGTGTTGGAGAGGAAAGTCCGGACACCGCGCCGATTTTTCGAATCGGCAATTGGTTGTCGCTAACGGCGACCGGGTATAGGCGATGCAAAGACGGGGTCTCTCGAGAACCTATGTTTGCTCATTCGCTGAAGCCCAGGGAAAGTGCCACAGAGACTATACTACCCCGATGTTTACGTTGGGGGAAAGGTGAAAAGCTGACCTCAGGTCAGGCCCTCCCGGCGACGGGAGAATGCCGGTAAACCCAACCTGGTGCAAGCCTTTAAGGCGCATAGATAGATGACCGCATCCGCCTTATTTATATATAACGGCGGAACAGAATCCGGCTTATTCATTCGCTTGGACACCATAGAACCCAGTCAATTGCTGGGTTTTATGGTGTGTATTTGAATACATTGCTTCAAAATAACACGATCGTATTATTTTGAAGCAATGTATTTTGTTTTTTGGCGGTTTTTTCTTTGCCTAGATTTCAGTATTTGACAGCGAAATGAGTGGGTGGTAGTAGTAAGGAGATACATGATATACTAACCTCACAGAAATCAAAGAAAACATAAAAACATTAGTAATACACAACGTCTGGTTGTTTCGTGATTTCTGTGATTTATTGATTTTTGTGTTCATATGAAGAAATCTGATCTTAAATTTGGCGCGGTCTTGGTGCCGTTGGATTTGTTGATGCTTGTTGCCGCGGGAATCACTGCTTATGCGGTGCGCTTTTCCGATGTCTATGTTAGATATGTTCGTGAAGCGACGGTTATTATTCAGTTCCCTGACTATGTGCGGTTGGTAGTGCTTGTTTCGGTCGGCTGGCTGATCGTATTCGCTATTGCCGGTCTTTATAACCTTAGCACCTACCGGAGTATTTGGGATGAAGTCGGCAAGGTAATATTGGCATGTTCTACGGGTATTTTGTCGGTGGTTATATTTATTTTTCTTAATCGAGAGTTATTCGCCTCTCGTTTTATAGTTCTTGCAGTGTGGATTTTGGCAATAGTGTTTGTAAGTGTTGCGAGATTTATCGCACGTTCCGTGCAACGTCATTATTTGGAGAGGGGATACGGAACGCATAGAGTCGTAATTATCGGGTCAAACAGCACGGCAAGGCAACTGGTGAATTTGTTTTTGGAGCGTCCCGGTATGGGGTTCTCGGTTGCGTGTCGTTTCGGCGATTTTGCGGATGATAAGGTGTCTTTACTCAAGGATATAATGAAAAAAGACACCATAGACGAAGTTATTTTGTGCGACCCTACGATTAAATCGGATGAAAAATACCGTCTTCTGGACGTGATTAATGAATATCACTTGGATTTTCGATACGCCGCGGATATTCTAGGATGGCTGAGCGGGAAATCGAATGTCAATACTTTAGCTGGAATACCGTTCGTCGAAGTGCGAAAGACTCCTTTGGAAGGATGGGGAAGGATTAATAAAAGAGTGTTTGACATAATAGCATCCGTATTCGGTCTTTTCGTTTTGAGCCCTTTGTTCGTCATAGTTGCCATTGCGATTAAATTGGAGTCGAATGGACCAGTGTTTTATTCGAACAAACGCGTCGGTGGCAAGGGGAAAGAATTTGATTTGCTTAAATTCAGGTCAATGATAGAGAACGCGGACAAGCTCAAAGAAAAACTGCTTAAACAAAACGAAAGAAGCGAGGGTCCGCTTTTTAAAATGAAAAATGATCCGCGCGTTACGAAAGTCGGAAAGTTTATTCGTCGTTGGAGTATTGATGAACTCCCTCAACTGTGGAATGTGCTTGCGGGAGATATGAGTCTGGTTGGCCCGCGACCGCATGAGCCACACGAAGTCGCTCAATACCAAAAGCATCATAAGCGTTTGCTCGATATTAAACCCGGTGTTACTGGAATGGCGCAAGTGTCCGGTCGATCTGACCTCACGTTTGAAGAGGAAGTGCGTCTTGATACATATTATATAGAAAACTGGTCTCTTTTATTGGACCTTAAAATCCTATTGCAAACACCAAGAGCCGTGCTTGCGACACGAAAGGCTGAATAGAACTTTGTAATCGATTATCGGGTCTAGTATTGGCGGGGAGTAGGAAAACGTAATTGTTCAGATGCGTATGCACACCTCGCGTTATTATCAAGTTTTTTGCCGAAGAAATCGTTATACTCAAGCCATGCTTAGGCAAAAATAACGTATAGTGGCTTCATGCTTTCCATCTCTGTCTACAGGTTCTTAGTAACTCTCGATTTGCAAGTCTGTGTATAACTTTAGCCGGTTTTTTATTTTTCGCTAACTGTAGTGAAGGGCGAGGCGTATTTGCCGGGCTTGTGATTTGTGCGCATAGCGAGTATACTATAAGTAATCTCGTTCTTTCCCACCCCCCCCCAACCACAC